>NZ_FOFO01000008.1 GCF_900110965.1 Ectothiorhodospira magna | reverse complement strand
ACTGTTTTTGCAAATTTTTCTGGCTTTTTTTTGCCTCCTCCAACTCCTTTATCCAATCCCTATATTAGCAATCGCTAATGTCGCGACGATATTGCTGGGCGCGCTTTGCTTATAACCAAAACATCGACTTTCCTCGCCAAATACACCCTTATGTCTGGCTGGCCGCATATCAAAACTCGGAAACTTTAGATTGAGGTATTTCATGCGTAAATTATTGTTGATCCTGCCCCTGGCCACCGTGATGGTGCTGGCGGGCTGTACCACCCTGGACCCTTACACTGGTGAACGCAAGGTCAGCGCCGCCACCAAGGGCGCCGCCGTTGGCGCCGCTGCCGGGGCGGTCATCGGCAATGTCACCACCCGTCGTGACCGCACCAAGCGGGCCATGATCGGCGCCGGTGTCGGCGCTCTGGCTGGTGCTGCCGTGGGCAATTACATGGACCGTCAGGAACTGGAACTGCGGCAGCAACTGGAGGGCACCGGCGTCAGTGTCACCCGGGTGGGAGATCATCTGGTGCTGAACATGCCTGGCAACATCACCTTCGATGTCAATCGCGCAGAAGTGAAGCCGGAATTTTACGAAGTGCTCAACTCCGTAGCCCAGGTGGCCCGGCGATATGACCAGACCGCCATCGAGGTAGCTGGCCATACAGACAGCACTGGCAGTGTGCAGCATAATATGGAACTGTCCCAACGCCGGGCCGATAGTGTGGCCCGCTATCTGGAAGGTCAGGGCATTTCCCGGGTCCGGCTCGATACCATCGGGTTTGGTCCCCATCAGCCCGTGGCGGACAACAGTACCACCCATGGCCGGACCCTCAATCGGCGGGTGGAATTGACCCTGATCCCTCTGACCCTCTAACGATAATCCGCCGGCCTGTCTTCGGGCCGGCCATTGTCTTGCCCTTCTGCCAGGGTCAGCCGGTAGCCCCGTCCCCTCAGGGTCTCGATGGGGCCATGGTGTCCCGCTGGGTCCAGTTTGCGACGCAGGCGGCCGATGAGCACTTCCAGCACATTGCTGTCCCGGTCCTCATCATGGGGATACAGATAGTCGGTCAGGTTCTGTCTGGACATCACCTGACCAGGATGCCGGGCCAGATGTTCCAGCAGGCGATACTCGAACGTGGTCAGATTCACGGCCTGTCCGGCCATGATCACGCTTTGGGCCTGGGTATCCACAACCAGTGGCCCCAGAACCAGTCGCCCATCTGGCCGTCCTGCTGCCCGACGGGTCAAGGCCCGTAGACGGGCGATCAGTTCTTCCATGTGAAACGGCTTGACCAGATAATCGTCGGCCCCGGCTTCCAGCCCTTCTACCTTTTCCTGCCAATGGTCCCGGGCGGTCAAAATGAGAATGGGCAACCGCCGGCCTGCAAGTCGTACCCGACGGATCACCTCCAGCCCAGGTAACTCCGGCAGCCCCAGGTCCACCACCGCCACATCTGCAGGATATTCCAGCAGCCGATAGAGTCCATCAGCGCCGTCGGTACTGGTGTCCACCATCCAGTCTTCCTGCTCCAGCCGGGCCTTGAGCCGGGCCAGCAAGGGAGATTCATCCTCAATGATCATCACACGCATGACCGCTATTGCCATTCGCCGGTCATGGGGTCTACCAGAATGTTCCGCACCCGCTGATCCTCGGTCAGGATACGGATGCGATGCACCTGGCGGCCATCCTCCCGATACTGGGTTTCTGCCGCCAGTACCCGCCCCCCCAGCGCTGCCTGCACCCGTGCCACCGCATCATCCAGGGAGAGCGGTTGTGGTTGTTCCTGGGCCAGCAGCAGACCAGAAGCGCAAGGCGTATCCAACGATGGCATCCCTCCCGCTGCTGGCGACGCCGGCATCAGGATCAGGCACAGCCAGACTCCCGGAGCCATGACCGGGAACCTGACAAAAACAGGGCGGGTTCCTTGTAGCATGATGGGGAGTGTACCAACAACAGGGATGGAAAGGCGCGAACGGCGATGGGCAAGCCCCTTCGGGGACACAACATCATGGAACCACAGCCGGGCTGAACCGGGCCTGAACCGGGTTGCCCCTCTCGTCAAGGGGACAGGAATCAGGTATACAGGGGGTATGGATAGCATCGGCTGGATCATTGTCAGTCTCATCACCCTGTTCCTGCTGGGACAGTTCGCTCTGGTTTATCGTACCCGTGGTATGCAGGGGCGACCGGCCCCGGACCTGACCGATCTGCTCGACGAGACGCACAGGGGCCATCAGACCTTGTATTTTTATTTCCACAGCCCCCGCTGCGGGATGTGTCGGCAGGTGTCAGCCGTCCTTGATCCCCTCATGGCCGAGCGCACCGATATCATCGGTATTGATGTCAGTCGCCGTCCCGACATGGCCCGGCGCTTCAAGGTCATGGGCACACCCACCCTGATGCGGATCCATGATGGCCGGATTGAAAAGGTACTGATGGGCACCCGCAACGAAGCCGTGGTCCGCGCTTTTGTTGGCGACTCAAACCCGTTGGCCTGATGCTTGCCCCCTGTGATTCCGGCCGTGATCCGTTATGATCAGCCCTATTATCTTGTGGAGGAGGCCCGTCATGTTGCAGCTCAACCCCCGGTTCGTTTGCGGGATCGTCAGTCACGCCCGGGAGTTCCATGCCCAGGAAGATGTGATGCTGCCGGAGGAACCCGATAACCAGAACGATGACTGGATTGATGAGGCACTGGCCGAGCATGCGGACAATCCGGTGTACCTGGAACTTAAAAACACCATCGACGAACTGGAACCGGAACTGCAGGCCAATCTGGTGGCCCTGATGTGGATGGGGCGGGGTGACTATACCGAGGATGAATGGGAGTTGGCCCTGCAGGAAGCCAGAGACAACTGGACCCCCCGTACCGCCGACTATCTGCTGGCCACGCCCATGGGGGCCGATTATCTGGCCGAGGGCCTGGCCATGCTGGGCCATTCCTGTGAGGACGAAGGGTAAAACGCCCCGATTTGCCATGGATATCCTCTACAGCCTGCGCCTGCAGGCCCGTTTCAATCGCTGGTGCAATCAGCGGATCCTGGACTGGTGCGACGATCTGCGGGACGAGGATCGCAAGCGGGAAATACCGGGGCCGCGCCCCTGGTCCCTCCACAACCTGCTCAACCAGGCGCTGTTACAGGACCGGGTCTGGCTTGGGCATATGCTCAATCGACCCCATATTCACCGTGCCTCGGATCAGATGCTCTATACCGATTACGCGCTGTTGTGCGCCGAGCGTCAGCGTACCGATGGGGAAATCATCAACTTTGTGCAGAATCTGGCGCCTCCCAATCTGGATCGCCCCCTCACCTTCCGCCATGACCGGGATCAGCGGGAATACACCCTGCTGGTAGGGGACTGCCTGCTTGGCATGTTCCACAACCAGTCCTTGCAACGGGGACGCATGACCGTTTTGCTGTCCCAACTGGATGTATCCATCGGCACTTTGGACATCGGTGCCATGCCTGGCATCATCGACTGACTTTCTGCCTTCCTTGCAGGTACTTGCCATGTCCCACCATCCGACCCTGATCCGCTCCATCACCTACCATGGCCTGAACTCTGGGGTGCGGCTCATTGTACTGGGGGCAGTGCATGGCAACGAGACCTGCGGCACCTTGGGTATCGAACGGGTCATGGCGGCCCTGGATAGCGGTGAACTGATATTGAACCGGGGATTGGTGACCTTTGTTCCCATTGCCAATCCCCTGGCCTTCAGCCGCCGGCAACGGATGGGAGAACGCAACCTCAATCGCAATTTCCGCATCAGCGATCCACCGGTGGATTTTGAAGATCATCTGGCCAATCGTCTGGGACCCCTGCTGGCGCGACATGATGTATTGCTGGACCTGCATTCCTTTCATACCCCTGGGGAACCCTTTGTCATGCTCGGCCCCCCGAACAATACCGGTGAACTGGAGCCATTCACCCAGGCGGCGGAGGAAGAGGCCCTGGCCCGACGCCTGGGGGCACGGCGTATCGTGGAGGGCTGGCTGGAGACCTACGCCCTGGGTGTGGCTCGCCGTCTGCGTCACCCCAACCCCGACCTGCGAGCGCAGATGCTCGGTACTGATCCTGGCTATGGCATTGGGACCACGGAGTTCATGCGTGCCCAGGGCGGCTATGCCCTGACCCTGGAATGCGGCCAGCACGAGGCACCGGACGCCCCACATGTCGCCCATCAGGCCATTCTCAATACCCTGGCCCATCTGCACCTGGTAGACAGCCTGCCCCTGCCCGCACCGGTGTCTCATCCCCAGGTGCTCAAACTGGTGGATGTCATCGACCGTAACCACCCCCAGGACCATTTCAGCCGTGACTGGACCAGCTTTGATCCCATCCACACCGGGGATGAAATCGGGCGCCGCCACGATGGCACTCCGGTGCTGGCCCCGGCAGATGGCTTTATTGTCTTTCCCAACCCCAATGCCCTGCCAGGTAACGAATGGTTCTACCGGGCTGAACCCAGCTTCCGGCTGGCGCCATCGAATTAGGCGCGTTTGCGGGCCTTGCGGTTCTTGCGGGTGTTATCCACCACCGCCAGTTGGGCCATGGCCTGCAACAGCACTGCCTGGGCCTCATCCCGGTCGGTATAGAGCACACTGTTTTGCATCATATCCAGCGCTCGCCGCTTGGCCTCACGGGCGGCCTGCTCGTCAATGTCCTCACAGCGCATGGCCAGATCTGCCAGCACAATCACCCCGTGAGGCTGAACCTCCAGCATACCGCCGGAGACATAAAGGTAATTTTCCTCATCGGTGCCCACGGGAATGAAGCGCACCACACCAGGACGGATCGTGGTCAGCAGGGCAGAATGACGGGGCAGGATACCCAGTTCACCCTTGGCGCCCATAATGCATACCTGATGTACGTCGCCGGCATAGAGCTGACCTTCGGCGCTGACGATGTCCAGCCTCATGGTGGCCTGGGTACGGGGCATTCTTGATACGCTCACAGTCTATGATGTCCTCTGATGGTCCCCCCCTGGGATGACAGGCCGGCGTCCTTCATCGCCCCCAGAATCAGGGCAGCCACCTTGTCCCAGTCGTGGAGTCTATCGGTGTTGATGGTCAAATCAAATTGGGCAGGGTCGTTGGTACGTCGCTGGATCAGGCTCCAGAGGAACTGCTGGCGTTGCTGATTGATGGTATCCACCTTTTCCCTGGCCTCCTCCTCGTCGAGTCCTTCCTGTTCGGCCACTCGCCGGGCACAATACAGGGGAGAGCCACAGATCCGCACCCGAAAGGCCCCCCGATCCCGCAAGAACACATGAGCGCCCCGCCCCATGATCACCCCACCCTCGGCAGAGATGGCCAGCAGGACATTGACCAGGGCCTTGCGGTAGGTACTCATGAAATAGGCATCACCGGAGATGACTGAATAGATCCAGGTGGTTTTCCAGGCAGAGACCCTTTCGTCCAGCTTGCGTAGCAGATCCCGGTCCTGCTCCGTGTGTTTGGCCATCCGGTCGAGCAGATCATCGTCAATGTAGGATACCTTGAGCCGCTGGGCCAGAATCCTTGCGATATCCTCGCCACCCGCCCCATAGTCACGAGACAGGGCGATCAAGGGCGGACCGATTCGGTCCCGGCCTGAATTCGTGGAATCATTGCCGTAGGTCTGTGACCGTATATAGCGCTGGATGAGATCATTCACATCGTAAGGCATGGGGCACCTGTGCAGTCAGCGAACAGGCCCCCATGTTAAATCATCCGGACCCCGGCGGGTTCAGGAAACCGACTCCAACTGCGCACCCGCCCGGACCCGGTCCTGTGCCAGACTGCCGGTCAGCCGGCAAAGGAATATGCAATATTATGAACGACGAGAACCAGTTTTTTCGTCCTGTGGGTGACATCTGCCAACGTCAGGTAGTGACCTGCCATCCCGATCAAGGACTTGTGGATGTGGTCAAGATCATGAAGGAAAAGAATATCTCCAGCGTGGTGGTCTGTGATGATGCCGGCGCGCCCATCGGGATCATCACGGATCGGGATCTGCGCAACAAGGTGGTGCCGTCGGGCCGGGATCCCGCTACCTTCAAGGTGGCGGATGTGATGAACTCACCCCTGACCACCATCCGCGAAGAAGACGTGCTTTATGAAGCGCTCTATCGCATGTCACGGCGACATATTCACCGCCTGGTGGTGGTGGGCGATGATGGCGCCCTCAACGGTATCATCACCGACACGGATATTCTGCGTATGCAAAGTCACTCGCCCCATCAGTTGGTCCGGGACATTGAAAAGGCCCGCTCCGTCGAAGACCTCAAGGTACTCCATGCCCGTATCCAGGACCTGGTGGTGCGACTGAGCGGCACCACCACCCGGGTGCAGGACCTGGTGCAGCTCATTGCCCATCTCAACGACCAGATTCTGCTGCGGCTGATCCATCTGGTGCGACAGGCTCAATGCCCTGATCTGCCCAAGGGATTTGCCTTCATGGTGATGGGCAGCGAAGGACGCTGCGAACAGACCCTGTCCACCGATCAGGACAATGCCATTGTCTATGACGATGATCTTTCGGCAGAAGACATTGCCAGGATCGAAACCTTCTCCCAGGTACTCATCGAGCAACTCATCGACATCGGCGTTCCCGCCTGCCCCGGTGGCATCATGGCCAGTCATTCTGCCTGGCGACGCAGTCTGTCGGAATGGTACCGGGAACTGGATCGGTGGCTGATCACTCCCAGCCCGAAAAACATCCCCAATGTGAGCATGTTCGCCGATATTCGCACACTCCACGGCGATGTCACCCTGGAGCGCAAGCTCAAGGCCCATATTTATCACCGCCTGGCGGAAAACCGGCTGTTTATCATGCGCATGGCAGAAAACATGCTGCGCTTTAGGCCCCCATTGGGCTGGCTGGGCAAAATCAAGACCGGCACTCAAGGGGCCATCAGGGGGGAGGTGGACCTGAAAAAGGGCGGCATCTTTGCACTGACCGATGGCATCAAAGCCCTGGCTCTGGAACTCAATGCCCTCGATGGGGGCACCCACCAACGCCTTCAGGCCCTGACCCGGCAGGGTGTGATTAAACCCGATCAGGCCGAAGACCTGCAGGAAAGTTTTGATTTTCTGGTATTGATGCGCTTGCGCGCCCAGGTACGGGCGGTGGAACAGGGCAAGCCACCGAATAATTGTGTGGCTTTGCAGCAAATGAGCCAGATGGAGCAGGTGAAGCTCAAAATCGCCTTTGAAGACGTGGCCAAGTTTCAGAGTTTTATCAGCGCCCATTTCAACCTCAACCTGCTGCGCTGACCTGATGGCGCCATCCTTGCCTGCTTTTGCGCCCGTGGCCACCTACTCCATCGTGGCCCGTGACCCGGTTCAGGATCAACTGGGGGTGGCGGTACAGTCCCATCACTTTGCCGTGGGCAGTGTGGCCCCCTTTGCACGGGCCGGGGTGGGGGCGGGCACCATTCAATCCTTTGCCAGCCTCATCTATGCCACCGAAGGCCCCCGTTTGATGCAGGAGGGCGCCAGTGCCGGTGCAGCCCTGCGGCGGCTGCTGGCACAGGATCATCACATGGATTACCGGCAGGCCGGGATGATCGATACCCAGGGCGATGTGGTGGCCCATACCGGCAGTTTATGTATTGACGAGGCGGGACATTGTCTGGGGGATGAATATGCCTGTCTGGGCAACATGTTGCTCAAGGACGGCACCTGGGACGCCATGGGCCGGGCTTACGAAGCGGCCCAGGGTGATTTCCCCCAGCGTCTTCTGGCCGCACTGGAAGCGGCTCAGGCCCAGGGTGGCGACCTGCGGGGCCGGCGCTCTGCGGCCATCATGGTGGTGAGTGGCACGGCCACCGGTGATCCGGCCCAGGACATGATTTTGGACCTGCGGGTGGAGGATCACCCCACACCGGTGCGGGAGCTGCGACGTCTGGTCACTCTCAAGGCTGCCTACACGTTCAATACCCTGGGCGGACATCACCTCCGGCATGGGGAATATGATCAGGCCATCCGGGCCTTTACTCAGGCCGAGGCCCTGGCGCCAGATGAGGACGAACTGGTGTTCTGGCGGGCAGTGGCACTGATCAACGCCGGCCATGAGGCCCAGGCCGAGGCTCTGCTCAATGCCCTGTTCCACCGCGCCCCCCATTGGTCCCTGTTATTGATCCGGGTGGCAAAAAGCCGGTTTTTACCCGATGATCCGGCATTGATTGCGCGACTGTTATCCTCCCGGGGCGACATGCCCCCTGCCCCCCCGACGCCAGACCATTCCGATCATGACACTGGGTAGCGAAGAAATCCTTATTGGCTTGATGGTCACTTTGGTTGCCGGTCTGGTTCACGGTGCTTTTGGATTGGGATTTCCAATGATTGCCACCCCGATCCTGGCACTGGTCACCGATGTCAAGACCGCCATTTTGCTGACTCTGGCTCCCAATATTGCAGTCAACCTCTGGAGTTTGATCCGGGGGGGAAACTGGCTGGACAGCGTGGTCCGATTCTGGCCGGTGGCGGGCTGGATGCTGGTGGGGTCTGCCCTGGGTACTCTGGTGCTGGTGGCCATGGACCCCAACCCCTTCCGATTGCTGCTGGCCGCCACGGTGGTGCTCTATCTGTTGTCGGACCAGATCAAGCGCATCAACTGGAACTGGATCGGTCGTCACCCCAAAGCCAGTGGAGCCGGAGCGGGCCTGCTGGGAGGGCTGCTGGGAGGGACAGTCAATGTAGGTGGGCCGGTGATGATGATCTATTTTCTGGAACTGCGGCTGGCCCCCGTGGTGCTGGTTCAGGCCATCAATCTGTGTTTTTTGCTGGGCAAGGGCACCCAGGCCGTCACCTTCGCCCTGCTGGGTATGCTTGGACCCAACCTGCTGCTGCTCTCTTTGCCTTTGGGTATTACGGCCCTGATCGGCCTGCGGGGTGGGATGTGGTTGCGGGAGCGGGTGGCGGCAGACACCTACCGGGGCTGGCTCAAGGGGCTGCTCTGGGTACTGAGCATCCTGCTGGTGGTCCAGTTTCTGCGGGCGTTGAACTAAAAAAATCCCCCGGCTGATGCCGGGGGAGGCATTTTAGCCCTTGTCCTGATTCTGATTGAGGGACATGTCCTTGAGTTCTTCGAGCAGTTCCCGGAAACGCTGATCCAGCCGCTCCAGGGCCGCTTCCTGGGCCAAGCGCATGGATTCAAAGGTTTCGCGGGTGTGGCTACTCATCCGGTCGTAGACCTGGCCCACCATGTCCACCTGCCTGGCGGGCAGATCGTCCTGCTTGGCCGATCCCATGGTACGGGCCATTTCTGTGGCTTCATTCATGGCCTGGGTCAGCATTTCCGTCTGGCGCTTCATCAGGGCTTCGCTGCTTTCCATCATGGTGCGGTTGGCGGCAACCATGGCCTCCACGTTTTTCCGCTGCAGTTCCATCAGGGCGGACATATCCACGTTGGGCATCTTGAACTGTCGCATCAATTCATTCATCTGATCCATGTAACGCTGGGGGTCCATGAGCCGGGTCAGCTCGGAGACATCGAAGGGATGCTTATCCTGAGACATGAAGATCTCCTGTTGTGGTGGTTGTGCATTAAGCTTAGCGCAAAGGATTGCTGGCGTCCGTAATGGTGGGCAGTGCCAGACGTGGGTCTGGAGCCACACATACCTGATTGCGCCCTCCCGCCTTGGCTGAATACAGGGCCTGGTCTGCCGCCTTGATCACCTGTTCCGGGTCTGGATAATCGGCGGTACGTTCAGCCACCCCCATACTGATGGTCACGGAAACAGTGCTGACCTTACCCCGTCCTCGCTGGGTTTTGCCATCCCGGTGGTTATCGGGTCGGGTCCGGGTATCCCGAATGGCAATCTGATAGGTTTCAATGGCCTTTCGAACCGCCTCCAGATGGGTCACACATTGGGCAGCCGTCCGGCCAGGGAAAACGATGGTGAATTCCTCTCCTCCATAGCGGTAGGCCCGCCCCCCTCCGCCCACTCGCCGCAATTGGGCAGCCACCACCCGCAGCACCTGATCACCCAGGTCGTGACCGTAGGTGTCATTGAATTTTTTAAAGTGATCCACGTCGGTCATGGCAATGGCATAGCGCCGCCCCAGGCGCTGTAACCGCTCATTGAGGGCGCGCCGACCGGGCAGGCCGGTGAGGTCGTCACGAAAAGCCATCTGAAAGGATTCATGCACCACGGCGATGGCCAGGATCAGCAACAAGGTGGTGGTGAACAGGGGCACCGCATAGGGGTGAAACAGTTGTGGCAGCATCCAGCCGATTCCGGCCAGGGCGATCCACTGACCGATACCCTGGGGGCCGGGGTGACGCATAAGGCAAAACCCCATGACCCCCAGGCTCACCAGCAGGCTCCAGAAGGCAAGCTGGGGCATCTTGTAGCCGTCCCAATGGACGGCAGGCCAATGGGTGGTCAGCACTACCCTGGCCATACCCTCTGGATGACCAGCGGCGATCAGCAGCGCCATCCCGGCCACGATGCCAAAAACCCCCAGTCGCAGCAGCAGATCCACCATCAGATGATGGCGCTCGGTCCATAAGGCATTGGCCATGAAAGCCAAAGGCACCAGCAAGGTCATCAAGGCATACCCCAGGGCCGGCATCAGGTCTGTCTCCGGCGTCATGGCCATGGGGCGAATTTGAAACATGCTGCCCAGATAAACCGCCAGCACCAGAATGACGGCAATCAGGGTACGGGTACGGCCATAAATCAGGGCCAGCACCCCTGCCAGCACCCCCATCAGCCAGGGCAGGGTCTCCAGCAATCCCTGGGACAGGGGGGGCAACCATTCCCCCTGGATCGCTGCCCCCATACCCAGAGCCAGGGTCAGAGGCACCAGCAGGATGGGGACAAGGGCTTTGAGAGAGTCCAGGGACATGGTGCAGTCAATAAGGGTTTGCCCAGAGACTACGACCGTGGAGGAGGAAAGTCACGTCCAAGCGAGTATTCTCAATCCAATTAACTGCCGGAGACCTGTTCCGACTGGCGTGATTCATGACCATGAACGCCGGCAATCTCCCGCAGGCCGTCCACATCGAGGATGATGATGAACTTGCGTTGCACCTGAATCAGTCCCTGATCCTGGAACCGGCTGAGCATCCGGCTGACCGTTTCCACTGCCAGCCCCAGGTAATTGCCGATCTCGCAACGGGACATGGTGAGATTGAATTCATGGCGGGAGAACCCCCGCATCCCGAAACGACGGGACAGATTCAGCAAAAAAGCCGCCAGCCTGGCATCGGAGGCGCGATGTCCCAACAGGGTCATCAGATGCTCATCGGTCTGGATTTCCCGGCTCATGATGCGCAGCAACTGGTGTTGCAAACGGGGAGTGCGTCCAGCCAGTTCTTCCAGCAGATGAAAGGGAATTTCACAGACACTGGCCGTCTCCAGGGCCAGAGCGGTACAGGGGTGGGTGCCATCGTTAATGGCATCCAGCCCCAGCAGTTCGCCGGGCAGATGAAAACCGGTCACCTGTTCTTCGCCGTCATTGGTCAGGACAAAGGTTTTGACCGAGCCGGTACGCACTGCGTACAGGCAAGTGAGGGGATCGCCGGCCTGATAGATCACGTCACGACGCTGTAATGGCCGTTTGCGGCTGATGATACCTTCCAGCAAGGACAGATCTTCTGTGGCAACCCCCAGGGGCAGACACAGATCACGCAGGCCGCAGGTCTTGCATGCCTGCTTGAGTGCCTTGATGTTCGTCACGTTGGTCGAGGACATGGATTCACCTTGAAACAGCCGTGGGAGCTGCAGGCATGGGCCTTGCAGTGTGGGAGCACGGCCTAAAAATACTTGAGCAATGATGTCAGGTACAAGCCCGACGCCGCCATGGTGTTGCCTGAAGCAGCGGCTCCAGCAACCAGGTATCGGCCAGATCTCCCGCCATCAATTCGCCATAACGGGTGAAGGGATTATCCAGCACAATCAACGTGTGTCCGGCACAAACCAGAGGCCTGACCACGTGGGGGCCAATATAGCCGGCACCGCCTGCAATAAGAAGCATGATGATGTACTACCACGCCACCGGCCACCTTGTCTTCCACCACCATCCCCGCCACGGCCCCCATCACCCGATGGTCCTTGTAAATGGGCAGGACGCCCTTCTTGAATCTTGCGGTCGGTGTCGTAAAACAGCCGCCAGACATCATCCAGTGTGGGGTTAGCTTGGTCCACAGAAAGTTCCTCCTTCGGTGCTTGGTGTCCATGATCGCACAAGTATCACTTTTCCTCCCCAAAAAGCCACCTTCCACTCATTCACCAGCCACTATGGCCATCTCCACCTATCCCTTTATCTAGCACCCCCAAAGGACGCTATAAAGCACTTTCAGGCGAAGGCAACCCTGCCTTTTCACCATCAGCAAGGTCGCCAACGCCCCGAGTGGGGCTGCAGCGGACTATCAAGCCCAGGTGAGGCAGATGAGTAGCCAGGAGGGGGTCAAGCGGGGTTTCTTTTGAGGGGCTTGGTGCCTTGGGATTCCATATAGGCCTGAACCGTCTCCAGGGATGCTCCACCGACAGAGCCAGCATAGTAAGCGCGGTGCCAGAACAGATGACGATGACAGTGGCAGTGGCAACAACGACCACCACCGGGGCCATGATAGACTGCCACCAGCACAAGACCTATTCCCGGAGGGCCAGGCATGGCTAACCATCACCCCCTCACACTCCCCATCGGCATCCAGTCCTTTGAAAAACTGCGCAAGGGCCACTACTACTACGTCGACAAGACCCCTCTGATCGAGTCCATGGCCGGGATCGGCGGCTACTACTTCCTCTCCCGCCCCCGACGCTTTGGTAAAAGCCTGCTTCTGGACACCCTGCGCTGCCTGTTCGGAGGTCACCAAGCCCTCTTCGAGGGGCTCCATATCCACGACCGCTGGAACTGGCAGCGGACCCACCCCGTGATTCATCTGAGCTTCGGCAGCGGCGTAATGCGCACCCGGGAGGAGCTGGACAGGCGCATTCGCCACCAACTGCGCAAGGAGCGCGAGCGTTTCACCCAGGCCATCAGCCCCGAGACGGATATTCCCGGCGAGTTCTCCGACCTGCTGGAACTCGCCCACCAGGAAACGGGCCAGCCGGTCGTGCTGCTGATCGATGAGTACGACAAACCCATCCTGGACAACATCCTGGAACCGGACCGTGCCCGCGAACTGCGCGAAGGTCTCAAAAACCTCTACAGCGTGATCAAGGATGCCGACCCCCACCTGCATCTGGCGCTGATCACCGGTGTCTCCAAATTCAGCAAGGTCAGTCTTTTCTCGGGACTGAACAACTTAAGGGACATCACACTGCTACCCGAGTATTCAACGATCTGCGGCTATACTGATGACGACATCGACACAGTATTCGCTCCCGAGCTACCCGGCCTGGACCGGGAGGCCATCCGCCAGTGGTACAACGGCTACCGCTGGGGCGGACAGAAGGTCGCATCGGTCTACAACCCCTTCGATGCGCTGCTACTGCTCCAGAACCGTGAGTTTGGTCCCTACTGGTTCGAGAGCGCCACGCCCACCTTTCTGGTGAACCTGCTCAAGGAACGTGGCGTCTTCACCCCCGAGCTCACCGCCTGGCACAGCCGACCGGCCCTGCTCAACCGCTTTGATGTGGATGACATTTCCACCGATGCCCTGCTGTTCCAGACCGGCTACCTCACCCTCAAGGACATCCACGAAGAAGTCCCCAACCGGCCCCTCTACAAACTGGGCCTGCCCAACCAGGAGGTGGAAATCAGCCTCAATGAGGCCCTGCTGCCGGCGCTGGGCGTCAGCCATGCCGTCTTCGATGATGTGGTCATCCGCTTGCCGCGCCTGCTCAAGGCTGCCGACCTGGCCGGCCTGGAAGCCCATCTCAAGGCCCTCTACGCCGGCCTGCCCCACGACTGGTACCGCAACAATCCCATTGCCCAATACGAAGGCCACTACGCCAGCGTCTTCTACAGCCACTTCGCCGCCCTGGGGGTTCAGGTCACGGTGGAAGACGCCAGCCACCACGGCAAGGTGGACATGACCGTCGACTTCGGTGGCCATCTTTACCTGTTCGAATTCAAGGTGGTGGAGCAGCTGCCCGAAGGGAGGGCCCTGGAGCAGATCAAAGCCAAGGGCTATGCCGACAAATACCGGGCCACCGGCAAACCCATTCACCTGATCGGCGTGGAGTTCTCCCGGGAAAAGCGGCAGATCGTGGCATTCGACGTGGAAACGGCCTGACGGCGAATCACCGCAGCCCACCAGACAACCAATACTTGAGCCTCCCCACGGATAAATCCGGGGGCTTTACGCCGCAGTTCGGTAAACAACCCGCGACTGAAGTCACAGGCTTTGTCGTGGGGCGAGACAATGCCTATCCCCGACATTAGGCCGGTTTACAGCAGCCCTTGGCGAGACGGCCATCTCGCCAATCCACCGATATTGGCGCCTTGGCAGGCAAATCGGCTTTGACTGGGCCGATTGTCCGGGTGAATGTGGCCGCAAGCGGCATATTCCTGCGAGCTACAGCTCCGGCGGCGACCGGCCAGAACATCGGGATGGGTTTTGGTCCAGATCGGGACATCGGGATGTTCATCGGAAGCGGGCCTGAGCAAAGGCTGCCCGTGCCGATGCCGGGGCCGTGGGCTGGCCGTTTTTGCCAATGGCAGCATCGATCAGGGCGATACGTTGACCCAGGCCGCTGTCATTGGCCAATTGCACTGCCAGACCGGGGCGGGCGTTGAGTTCCAGTATGAGCGGTCCCCGGTCCCGATCCAGCACCAGATCCACCCCCAGATACCCCAGGCCAGTCAGTTCGAAACATTCAGCCGCCAGCACCAACAGGCGGTCCCATCCTGGAATATGCAGCCCACCAATGGGCATGCCGGTATCAGGATGCAGATCGATGATCTGATGGCGCCACACTCCCCGTGTGGTACATCCGCTGGCCATGTCAATACCCGCCCCTACGGCCCCCTGATGCAGGTTGGCTTTGCCGTCGGAGTCCCGGGTGGGTAATCGCACCATGGCCATCACCGGATAGCCTTTGTACACCACGGTGCGGATATCCGGCACCCCCTGGAAGCTGATACCCTCGAACATGGGATGAAAGTGCACCCGATATTCGATCATTGCCTTGTCTGGCCGCCCCCCCAGACTGTACATGCCGCTGAGGATATTGGAGACATGGTGGGCCATCCCGGCCTGATCGATGATCTGGCCACTGGCCTTGCGAAACTGCCCCTGCAGACGGCCAAGAATCACCACGATGCCGTTGCCGCCGGAGCCGTGGGCCGGCTTGATAACGAAGTCATCATGTTCGCCCACGATCCTGGCCAGGTTGCGGATGTCGTGGTTGGTCTCGATCACGCCGTAGAGTTCGGGCACCGCAATACCCGCATCCAGAGCCAGTTTCTTGGTCAGAAGTTTGTCGTCCACCAGAGGATAGTTGCGACGGGGGTTGAGTTCGGCAATGAACTGGGCATTGCGCTGGTTCATGCCGACGACCCCGCGCCGTCGCAGTGCCTTCGGGCTGATGAACCACTTCATGGGTGACCCCTCAGGGCCCGAAAGCGCAGCAACTCCGAGAGCCGATAGCCGGTATAGCGGCCCAGCAGCAGGGTCATGGCCAGCACAATCAACAGCAACTCGGGGAATACAAAAAACAGGTGCTCGATATAGGGATTGATCATCACCAGATAACCCACCACCGCCACAGCCAGACTGCCGATACCCTGACGAATGGCATCGGCGGGACCATGTTCCTCCCAGACCAGGGACATGCGCTCGATGGTCATGGCCAGAATGACGATGGGAAACAGGGCAATGGCCAGCCCGTGTTCGATGCCCAGGTTATGACTGAGGATGCTGAGCATCAGCATGAGCATGATCACCACCATGACCACCGCCGCCAGCCGGGGCACCAGCAACAGTTTGAGGCGCTCCAGATAAAACCGGATGGCCAGTCCCAGGGAAACGATCAGGGTGAACAGGATGACCCCTCCCAGTAACTGGGTCTCCCGAAAAGAAAGCGCGATGAGAATAGGCATGAAGGTGCCAAAGGTCTGAACCCCGATCACATTGCGCAGCAGGACAATGATCATGGCACCCACCGGTACCAGCAGCAGCACCCGATACATGTTCTGGGTCTGAATCGGCAAGCCGAACAGGGAAAAGTCCACCGCCCTGGAGTCCATCAATTCGGCCCGCTGCTGGGCCACGTCCACGGCATCCTGAATATTCCGGGTGACGGCAAAGCTGATCTGGGGATTGCGGGCCCGTTGCAAACGTACCGGGTCTTGATCCCCGTGCCACCAGACCAAAAAATTGGGGGGATAGCCCACGGCGCCGGTGTTGGGATTGATGGCTACCCATTCCCGGGTGTTGTGAACTTCCAGCCAGACCTGGGGCTGAAGGTCGCGGGCACGGTCAGTGAGGGGAATGCCATGCACCATGCGGGCCGGAATACGGGCACCGGCCAGCAACTGAACAGCCGTCTGGACCCGGTCCCGGTCTGTGTGGTTGCGAGAGACGAACAGGGCCATATTTTCGTCCAGGGTGTTGTTCATATCCCGAATCAGCACCGTGGCAAAGCTGGTAATGTCGGCGGAGCGTTCCCGTACCCGCTGGACCACGGCCTCGGCAGCAGAGCGATAAGGTTCTTCCAGGTCCGGTAGATTCACCGGGCCAGGATAGGGCACCACTGACCCCTGCCGTTCCCGCTCCAGTTGGGCCACCGTTGCCCGGTAATACAGGGTCTGACGGCCACTGGGCTGCCGGGTGGTCCAGACCGCTTCCCGATTGTCTCCAGCTTGGTCTGTCGTCAGGCCATATCCCCTGGAAATGAAATGTTCGTCCAGCAGCACCAGATGACGGGGTTCGCCGGGAACAAAAACCCGGGCAGTGACCGGTCCACCGGTGGGTTCAAAACTGATCCTGGCTTCTACAATCCAGCTGTCGGTGGTTTGGGCGGGCAGCAGGGGAAAACCCAGGCCATGGACCTTGTGCACAAACAGACCCAGACTGGCTCCACAAAGCAGCAGGATCAGCAGGGGCAGGTGGAAGCGCTGGAGCATCGACAAATCCTTTGATTATGGGCAGGCTGGCCGTTGGGTGTGGGTACGGGCAGAGTCCACCAAAATCGCCCCTGCCATGTGGTTTCGCCCCACCAGAACCTGATAGGTCAGTTCACTGCGGTCGATCAGGCTCATTTCCGCTTCCCGGTAGATGTCTCCCATACATAGACCGATACGCACCACCGGGCGGCGCTGATGGTTGCCGTCGTGGCGGATGATACGCACATATCGGGTGATTTCCCGTTTGATGCGGATGGTGTTTTGCTCGTTTTCCGGGTCTACGATGTCAAAGGCGATCCATTCCTGGCCATCCTGCTCAAAGAACTGCTTGTTGAGAGCGTTGAGGGAGGAAGTGGTGGCACCGGTGTCCATCTTGGCCTTGAGCTGGATACCTTCGGGCAAGATATCCACCCGTTCCACCCAGCCCATGATCACCTCAGGGGCCGGACGATCCTGCTGAGCCGCCATGGCCCATGTGGGGATTAAAAGCCAGAACAGGACAACCCACGCAGTACGGAGGAAAAAATCCATGATGGTCTCCTGACATATTGACGATGCGCCATATTAAACCTCCTCACCCCGCCCTGACGGTGATGAGGACCCCATTTTCGGACCTGCATGGGCCGCTTCCATCATGGTGATAAACCGTTTGGCCTGGGGGGACAGATGGCGGCCAATACGCTGCACCACCCCATAACTGCGGGCCGGAAAGAACCGGTCCAGGGGAATGGCTGCCAGCGCCTCCCGGCCTGTCAGGCAGACATCGGTCACAATGGAAATACCCAGGCCCAGGGCCACGTATTTTTTGATGACCTCCCAGCCACCGGCCTCCAAAGAGACGTGATAACCCACATTATGCTGGCGAAATACCAGATCCACGATGCGCCAGGTGGATAGATGGCGGGGCGGCAGGATCAGCCCATAGGGGCTGATGTCCTCCAGTTCAACAGCCTTGCCCAGAGTCGTCAGGGGATGGTCCTTGGGGGTGATCAACTTGGGATGGTAGGTGACGATGGGCTGGTAGGTGATGCCCTCGGGCACCTCCAGCATGGAACCCACGGCAAAATCCACTTCATCCCGGTGCAGCATGGCCAGACCATCCCGTCCGGTCACATTGTGCAGCTTGATACGGATATGGGGATACACCTCGGCAAACTGGCGCAATGGTTCGGGCAATACGTAGAGAATGGTGGATTCCCCTGCCGCCACATTCAGTTCGCCTGATTCGAGCCGGCCAAAGCTGGCGGCAAAGGTTTCCTTGAGCCGATCAATGCCTTCCACCAGCGGATCAGCCAGCTTGTAGAGGGTTTCCCCTTCCGGGGTAAGCCGGATCTGGGGGCCGCGCCGCTCGAATAAAACCGTTTCAAACTCCCGTTCCAGCGCCTGGATTTGCAGGGAAACCGCTGGCTGGCTCAGGCAAAGGGATTCTGCCGCGGTGGAAATGCTCCCCAGTCGCGCCGCCCGGCAAAAAGCCCGCAGCTGCTTGAGGCGATTTTGTTTGTAGTAGAGATGATGCTGGACAGCCCCCATGAATCTTCCCCGGTGTTAGTATTGAAGGCCAGAATTTTTCTCCTGGGGCCGATAGCTTCGCCGAATACTCGTCTTGAGGCCATGGTCCCGGCTACAATTGCCGTTTCACGCATGCATAGGGCAGGAGTATGGATAAGTACGTTATCTGGTTTCAGGATCTGGGAATGAACGACGTCCCCCGTGTGGGGGGCAAGAACGCCTCGCTAGGCGAAATGATTCATGGCCTGTCCGAAGCCGGGGTTCGCGTGCCGGGGGGATTTGCCACCACCGCCGATGCCTTCCGCGAGTTTCTTCAGCATGATGGCCTGGCAGACCGCATCAACGGCCTGCTGGCCAATCTGGATGTGAACAACATCGGTGCCCTGCGGGAAGCCGGTGCCCAGATCCGCCGCTGGGTGGTGGAAACCCCGTTTCCACCGGCCCTGAACGAGGCCATCACCGAAGCCTGGAACACCATGGTGGCCCAGACCGAAGGTGAATTCACCGTGGCTGTGCGCTCTTCTGCCACCGCAGAAGACCTGCCGGATGCCTCCTTTGCCGGGCAACAGGAAACCTTCCTCAACGTCAGTGGCCTGGATGGTGTGCTCAAGGCCATCCACGAAGTATTTGCCTCCCTGTACAACGACCGCGCCATTTCCTATCGGGTACATCAGGGGTTTGATCATGCCGAGGTGGCCCTGTCCGCCGGTATCCAGCGCATGGTCCGTTCCGACGTCGGCGCCAGCGGCGTGATGTTCACCCTGGATACCGAATCCGGTTTTCGTGACGTGGTTTTCGTCACCGCCTCCTGGGGACTGGGGGAAACCGTGGTCCAGGGTTCGGTCAATCCGGACGAATTTCATCTTTACAAGCCGGCCCTGGAGGCAGGGCGGCCCGCCATACTGCGCCGTCATCTGGGCAGCAAGGCCATCAAGATGGTCTTTGGCGAAAACGGCCAGTCTACCCGCACCGTCCAGGTGAGCGAAGAGGACCGGCTGCGTTTTTGCATCACCGACGCCCAGCTGGAAGCCCTGAGCCGTCAGGCCATGATCATCGAGAAACATTATGGCCGTCCCATGGACATCGAATGGGCCCTGGATGGTGTGGATGGTCAGCTCTACATCGTGCAGGCCCGCCCGGAAACCGTGGAGAGCCGGGCCGACGGTCAGGTGATCGAGCGCTATCGCATCCGCTCCCCCCGAACCGAAGTGCTGGTGCGGGGTCGGGCCATCGGCCAGAAGATCGGCGCCGGCAAGGTGCGGGTGGTGATGAATCTGGACGAGATGGACCGGGTGCAGCCCGGTGATGTGCTGGTGACCGACATGACCGACCCGGACTGGGAGCCGGTGATGAAGCGGGCCGCCGCCATCGTCACCGACCGGGGTGGCCGCACCTGCCATGCCGCCATCATCGCCCGTGAACTGGGCATCCCGGCAGTGGTGGGCTGCGGCGATGGTTCGGCCCGCCTCAAGGAAGGGGATGCCGTGACCGTATGCTGTGCCGAAGGCGACGAAGGCCGCATCTACAAGGGTGAGCTGGAGTTCGAGGTGCTGCGTACCCGTACCGACGCCATGCCCGAGGTGCCGGTGAAGGTGATGATGAACGTGGGCAACCCCGGTCGCGCCTTCCATTTCCGCAATATCCCCAATGCCGGGGTGGGTCTGGCCCGTCTGGAGTTCATCATCAACAGCATGATCGGTGTACACCCCAAGGCGCTGCTCAACTTCGACAGCCTGCCGGCGGACTTGAAGGAGGAAGTGGCCCGGCGCTTTGCCGGCTATCCGGACCCGGTCAGCTTCTACGTGGACAAGCTGGCGGAAGGCATCGCCACCCTGGCGGCCGCCTTCCATCCCGAGCCGGTGATCGTGCGCCTGTCCGACTTCAAGTCCAACGAGTACGCCAACCTGCTGGCGGGCGAGCGCTACGAGCCGGACGAGGAAAACCCCATGATCGGTTACCGGGGCACTTCCCGGTACCTGTCCGACGATTTCCGCGACTGCTTCGAGCTGGAATGCCGTGCCGTGCGTCGGGTCCGTGACGAAATGGGTCTGACCAACGTGGTGGTCATGGTGCCCTTTGTGCGGACCCTGACCGAGGCCGAGGGGGTGATCAACCTGCTGGCGGAGATGGGGCTCAAGCGGGGCGAGAACGGTCTCAAGATTTACATGATGTGCGAGATCCCCTCCAACGCGGTGCTGGCCGACGAGTTCCTGCAGTTCTTCGATGGTTTCTCCATCGGCTCCAACGACCTGACCCAGCTCACCCTGGGACTGGACCGGGATTCTGGTCTGGTGGCCGCCACCTTCGACGAGCGGGACCCGGCGGTGAAGAAACTGCTGGCCCTGTCCATTCAGGCGGCCCGCAAGGCCGGCAAGTATGTGGGCATCTGCGGTCAGGGACCGTCGGACTACCCGGATCTGGCCGAGTGGCTGATGGCCCAGGGGATTGAGTCCATCTCCCTGAACCCGGACACCGTGGTGGAAACCTGGCTGCGTCTGGCCGGGGATGCCAAGGGCCGTCAGGACGCCTGAGGTCTGTAGCGTTTTGCGCCGGTCTCCCATGAATGACAGATGGGCGACCGGCTTTTCATGGACGTGACCCAAGAGGCCCGATTTCCCCGTGACCCGCTCTGTTTTCTATGTCTCCGATGGGACCGGCATCACCGCCGAAACCCTGGGGCACACCCTGCTGACCCAGTTTGAACAGATTCACTTCAATACCGTTAGCCTGCCCTTTATCAACTCAAAAGAGAAGATGGACTGGGCAGTGCAGCGTATCAACCGGGCGGCCCAGAGTGACGGCGAACCCCCTCTGGTATTCTCGACCCTGGTGGATACCCGGCGCCGGGAAGAACTGGAGCGCTGCCGGGGGCTGATTTTTGATTTCCTCGATGCCTTTACACCCCGTCTGGAAGAGGTGCTGGGGGTCACTGCCCAGCATGTGGCCGGTCGCTCCCACGGCATGGGCAATATGCGCACCTATGCCGAGCGCATGGATGCCCTGCATTTCGCCATCCAGAACGATGATGGCGCCACCACCCGGGATTATCCCAACGCCGATGTGGTGGTGATGGGGGTGTCCCGAACCGGCAAAACCCCCACCTGCATGTATCTGGCCCTCAATTACGGCATCCGGGCAGCCAACTATCCTCTGGCGGACGATGATTTTGACCGGGGCACATTGCCAGCCTCCCTGGAACCCTATCGCAAAAAGTTGTTCGGGCTTACGGTGGACGGGGAACGGCTGCATCAGATTCGTACCGAACGGCGCCCCAACAGCCATTACGCCAGCGTGGAACAGTGCAACAAGGAACTCCGGGCCGTGGAGCGGATGCTCAAACGGGAGGGGATTCCCTGCCTGAACATCACCCAGATGTCTGTGGAAGAGATCGCTGCCCAACTGATGCAGCAGGCCGCGTTGATGCGACGCATCTAAACCGCTTAATCCGGCACATAATCTTCCCAGCCCCGACTCGGGTCGGCACTCACCAGAAATTCCGGGTTGAGCAGCCCTTCGCGGGTGTTGTAGCGCAGCGGGCGCAGTTCCAGATCGGTGACCACCCCCCCGGCCTCCTGGACCACACACTGGGCGGCGGCGGTGTCCCACTCGCTGGTGGGGCCAAATCGGGGATAGAGATCAGCCTTGCCTTCTGCCACTAGGCAAAATTTAAGAGAACTGCCCATGCTGATCAGTTCATGGTTGCCCACTCGCTTGAGAAATTGCTGCAGGCGTTCCGTACCGTGGGCGCGGCTGCCAACAATGATCGGTGCTGTGCCCCGGTCTGGATTGACCTGAATCCGCGTCCCCTGGGCTGCCATGGGGGCATGGCAATAGGCCCCCAGGCCCTGGGCAGCCCTGTATAGCCGGTCCAGTGCGGGGGCAGACACCACCCCAAGTACCGGCTCATGGTCATGGATCAGGGCGATGTTCACCGTGAATTCCCCGTTGCGCTTGATGAATTCCCGGGTGCCATCCAGCGGGTCTACCAGCCAGTAGGTTTGCCAGCGGGCGCGCTCACTGAAGGGAATCCGGTCTGACTCCTCCGACAATACGGGAAAACAGGGATTGAGTTCCTGCAGACCAGCGACGATATGCCGATGGGCTGCCATATCGGCGGCGGTCAAGGGGGTGCGGTCTGCCTTGTGTGATACTTGAAACGCCTCACCGTAGATGGTCATGATCCGGTCGCCCGCTTCCCGGGCGATGCGGCAGGCATTGTTGAGCAGATATTCCAGGTTCAGGTCATCCAGGGACATGGGTTATCTCTTGAGTCGGTCGCGTACCAGGTACAGGGCGGCAATGGAACGGGCTTCGCTACAGTCATCCCGGCTGATGAGGCTGTCCAGATCCCCCAGGCGCCAGGGCACCACTTCGATGGCTTCAGGCTCATCCCCTGGCCGGCGCTCCGGGTAAAGATCCTGGGCCAGAATGATGTGGGTCACATGGCCCAAATAGCCCGGTGCAATGCTCAAGGCGGTCAGGGGGGTGAGCTGGCGGGCACCGTAACCCACCTCCTCCATGATCTCCCGGTTGGCGGCCTCAAGCACATCTTCTCCCGGCTCCACCAGACCCTTGGGCAAGGCCAGTTCATAGCGGTGGGTGCCGGCAGCATATTCACGGATCATCAATACCGTATCGGCATCCAGCATGGGCACAATCAGTACCGCCCCCCGACTGGAACTGACCAGACGTTCAAAGCAGCGCTGCGCCCCGTTGGCAAACCTTAAATCCACCTCTTCCACCTGAAAGAGCCGGCTGCGAGCCACGGTACGGCGATTTAGAATCGTGGGCAGTTCGGGCATGGGCCAACCCCCCTGTTGATCCTGCCCTTAAAGGGCACTGATGAAAATCAGCAACACATTCAGACCGATAATGGCCACCAGGGGCGACAGATCCACCATCCCTGTCTGGGGCATCACCTTGCGAATGGGATTGAGCAGGGGGCGATTGAGACTGTACACCAGCCCGGCCACCGGGTTCTGCCCCGAGCTACCGGCCTGGAACCAGCTCATCACCGCCTGAATGATGATGCTGATGATATAGATCCAGATCACCAGCCGCACAATGGCCAGCATACTGACAATCAACAGGGTAAGGGGAGGGATCATCGCGCCATGAATGGCGCCGATGATGAACAGTTCCAGCATTTTGAGCACCAGGGCCAGTACCAGGGCGGCACTGTCCAGCGGGCCGATGGGAGGCACCACCCGACGCAGAACCCGCAGGGGCGGGTTGGTGATGGTCACCAGAAACTGGGAGAGGGGATTGTAAAAATCCGCCCGGGACAATGCCAGCAAGGTGCGTAGCATCAACGCCAGGATATACAGGCTAAACAGGGTGCCAATCAGGAAGACGGCGGCATTTTGAAAGGCGTATGACATGGGTGATCCTCAATCCCGACCTAACTGGTCGGCCAGTGCATGGGAACGATTCCGGGCGGCGGTCAGGGCCTGCTGCATGAGATCCCGCAAGCCGCCAGCTTCCAATACCGCCAGGGCCTGTTCAGTGGTTCCCCCCCGGGAAGTGACCCTGGCCCGCAGGGTAGCGGCGTCCTCGTCCGATTCCAGAGCCAGTCTGGCGGCGCCAAAGGCCGTCTGCAACGCCAGCAGGCGGGCGGTTTCCCTGGGCAGGCCCAGTTGGGTGCCGGCATCTTCCAGGGCTTCAATAAACAAGAACAGGTAGGCCGGACCACTACCGGAAAGGGCGGTGACCGCATCGATCTGGGTTTCATCCGTCAGCCAGACGGTCATGCCTACCGCACGCATCAGGGATTCTGCCAGATCCCGCTGTTGCTCATTCACTCTGGCATTGGCCACCAGTCCGGTGGCCCCGCTGCCCACCAGGGCCGGCGTATTGGGCATGCCCCGGACCACCGCCAGATCCCCTCCCAGCCAGCGCTCGATGGCCTCACTGGGCACCCCGGCAGCGATGGAGACCACCAGTGGTTTACGGGCCTGGACCTGGGCCGCCAGGGGACGGGCCACCTGGGCCATCACCTGGGGCTTGACCGCCAGCACCAGCACCTCGCAATGGGCGATGGCTTCCTCATTGGTTGGGGTGACATGCACCTTTGGCCACTGTTGGCTGACGAGGCTGCGTTGATCTTCATTGGGATCGGCGGCCCACAGGGCGCAGGGGTCCCAGCCGTCCGCCACCAGGCCACCGATCAGGCTGCGGGCCATGTTACCGGCGCCGATAAAGGCAATATTTTCGTTCAACATGTTTTTGATTGCGGCATGATGGATGTGGAGCAATCTTAACCTGAACGGCGACCGAAGATCGCGGTTCCCACCCGCACCAGGGTGGCCCCTTCGGCAATGGCTGCTTCCAGATCATCACTCATGCCCATGGATAATGTGTCCAGGTCATGGCCCCGGCGGATCAGGTCATCCTGGGCCTGGCGCAGCCGGGCAAAGGCCCGCCGCTGGATGTCAAAATCATCACTGGGGGCAGGAATGGTCATCAGTCCCCGCAGTCGCAGCCGGGGCAGTTCGGCCAGGGTTTCCGCCAGTGCCGGCAGACTGGCGTCATCAATGCCGGATTTGCTGGTCTCGCCACTGATGTTCACCTGGATACACACCTGCAGGGGGGGCAACCCATCGGGACGCTGATCATTGAGGCGGCGGGCAATGGATACCCGATCCACGCCGTGAACCCATTGGGCAATGGTTGCCAGAGTACGGGTCTTGTTGCTCTGGATTGCACCAATAAAATGCCAGCTCAGGTCCTGTCCTGCCAGAGCCTGGGCCTTGGTGGTCAATTCCGAGACGTAGTTTTCTCCAAAGGCCCGCTGACCACAGGCCAGGGCTGTCGTGATGGCCTGGGCCGGATGGGTCTTGCTCACTGCCAGCAACTGAATCTCTTCCGGGGCACGTCCCCAACGCCGGGCACTGGTGTGAATGCGGTCATGTATGGCCTGAATACGGTCGCAGATCCCGGTCCCGGATTTTGGCAATACCTGACCCTGATCTGCAGGAACGGCATTGAAGGGCGCTATGCTATATTCGACCATGAGGTACATCACCTGATCTGACATGGGGGGTTGGATGGACATTACCCAATTGCTGGCGTTCAGTGTCAAGAACAGCGCTTCTGATCTGCATCTGTCCGCGGGCCTGCCGCCCATGATCCGTGTGGACGGTGATATGCGGCGCATCAACGTACCGACCCTGGAACACAAGACGGTCCACGGTATGGTGTACGACATCATGAACGACAAGCAGCGCAAGGACTACGAGGAACGGATGGAAACGGATTTTTCCTTCGAAATCTCTGGTCTGGCCCGCTTTCGTGTCAATGCGTTCAATCATAGCCGGGGTGCTGGTGCTGTGTTTCGCACCATTCCCGCCCGGATTCAAACCCTGGAGGAGCTGGGCTGTCCCCGCATTTTCCAGACCATTGCCGAATATCCCCGGGGCATCGTACTGGTCACCGGCCCCACCGGTTCAGGTAAGTCCACCACCCTGGCGGCCATGATCAACCATAAGAACAACAACGAATACGGCCATATCCTGACGGTGGAAGACCCCATCGAATTCGTCCACGAATCCAGAAAATGCCTGGTGAACCAACGGGAAGTTCACCGGGATACCCTGGGGTTCAACCAGGCCCTGCGTTCGGCCCTGCGGGAAGACCCGGACACCATTTTGGTGGGGGAAATGCGGGACCTGGAAACCATCCGCCTGGCCCTGACTGCCGCCGAAACCGGGCATCTGGTGTTTGGCACCCTGCACACCAGTTCTGCTGCCAAGACCATCGACCGCATCGTGGACGTGTTCCCCGCCGCAGAAAAGGACATGGTACGGGCCATGCTGTCTGAATCCCTGCGGGCGGTGATTTCCCAGACCCTGATGAAAAAAATCGGTGGTGGCCGCTGTGCTGCCCACGAAATCATGCTGGGTACGCCGGCCATTCGTAACCTCATCCGCGAAAACAAGATTGCCCAGATGTATTCCGCCATCCAGACCAGTCAGGGGGTGGGCATGCAGACGCTGGACCAGAGCCTCAAGGAACTGCTGCAACGGGGGACCATCGGGCGGGAAGAAGCCTGTCGCAAGGCGGCCAACCCAAACAATCTATAGGCCCTGCTGAACCCAACGAGGTCTTTTTATGGATCGCGACAAGGCGATACGCTTCATGCACGACCTGCTCAGGACGCTCCTGGCCAGGAAGGGGTCGGACCTGTTCATTACGGTGGGTGCGCCGCCTTCGATGAAAATTGACGGCAAAATGACCCCCATCACCGATCAGCCCCTGTCGCCCAGTCATACCCAGGTTCTGGTACGTTCCATCATGAACGACCGGCAGGCAGCGGAGTTTGAACGCACCCAGGAGTGCAACTTTGCCATCAGCCTGTCGGGCCTTTCCCGTTTCCGGGTCAATACCTTCACCCAGCGGGGCAGTTCCGGCATGGTGCTGCGGGTCATTACCTCAAAGATCCCCGCCCTGGAGGATCTGGGTTTGCCGCCCCAGCTTCAGGACATCGCCATGACCAAGCGGGGTCTGGTGATTTTTGTCGGGGGCACCGGTTCAGGTAAATCCACCTCCCTGGCGGCGATGGTGGGATATCGCAACCATAACAGCCACGGCCATATCGTCACCATCGAAGACCCCATCGAATTTGTCCACCAACATGCCAGTTGTCTGGTCACCCAGCGGGAAGTGGGGGTGGATACGGAAAGCTACGAGATTGCCCTGAAAAACACCCTGCGCCAGGCACCGGACGTGATTCTCATTGGAGAAATCCGCGACCGGGAAACCATGGACTACGCCATCGCCTTTGCCGAGACCGGCCATCTGTGTCTGAGCACCCTGCATGCCAACAGCACCAATCAGGCCCTGGACCGGATCATCAATTTCTTCCCCGAAGAACGTCGCCAGCAATTGTTGATGGACCTGTCCTTGAACCTCAAATCGGTGATATCCCAGCGTTTGATCCCCCTGGCCACCGGCAAGGGACGGGTACCGGCGGTGGAAGTCATGATCAACAGCCCGCTGATGTCGGACCTGATTTTCAAAGGGGAAATCCATGAGATGAAAACCCTGATGGCCAAGTCCAACGAAATAGGGATGCAAACCTTCGACCAGGCCCTGTTCCAACTCTTTGAGTCCGGTCAGATCACCTATGAAGATGCACTGCGCAACGCCGACTCCGTCAACGATCTGCGTTTGCGCATCAAACTGGACAGCCAGCATGCCCGTAGCCAGAACCTGCTGGAAGACACCGGCGGACTGGAAATGGAAGCCAAGCCAGAGGACTCTGGCCTGCTCAAATAAACCCCCTGCACCGGCCTACCGACCATGCTGATTGAACCCTATCTCAAGCTGATGGCCCAGAAGAACGCATCGGACCTGTTCTTCACCACCGGCGCTCCGGCCAGTATCAAGATCGAGGGAAAGATTCGCCCCATCAACCGGCAGCCTCTGCAGCCGGGAGCCGCCAGGGAATTGGCCTATGACCTCATGGACGCCCATCAGATCGAGCGCTTTGAGCAGGACAAGGAGATGAACCTGGGGATCTCCCTGGAACACCTGGGGCGGTTTCGGGTGAACGTTTATGTGCAAAGAAGCGAAGTGTCCATGGTGATCCGCTTTATCAAGAGCGTGATCCCCACCATCGAACAGCTTAAACTGCCGCCGGTGCTCCAGGATCTGGTGATGTACGAAAATGGTCTGGTGCTGGTGGTGGGGTCTACCGGCTCGGGCAAATCCACCACCCTGGCCTCCATGATTGACTACCGCAACAGCATGACCTGCGGTCACATTCTGACCATCGAAGATCCCATCGAATACAGCTTCACCCACAAAAAATCCATTATCGGCCAGCGGGAAGTGGGGCTTGATACCCTGTCCTACGACAATGCCCTGCGGGAAGCCATGCGGGAAGCGCCGGACATGATCATGATCGGCGAGGTGCGTGACCTCAATACCATGAAGGCCGCCATTGCCTACGCCGATACCGGTCATCTGGCCCTGACCACCCTCCATGCAGTGAATGCCAATCAGGCTCTGGACCGGATCATCAATTTTTTTCCTCCCGAGGCCAAGCAGCAAATCCTCATGGACCTGTCCTTGAATCTGCGCGGCATTATTTCCCAGCGCCTGCTGCAGGGTAAGGATGGCAATCGCCTGCCTGCAGTGGAAGTGCTGGTGAATACCCCCTATATCTCCGAATTGATCCGCAAGGGAGATATCAGCGGCATCAAACCCGTCATGGAAAAGGGCGGCTCTTTGGGCATGCAGACCTTCGATCAGTCCCTGTTTGAACGCTACAAGGCCGGTCTGGTAACCCTGAACGAAGCCCTGGCCAAAGCCGACTCCCGAGGGGATCTGGAATGGCGCATCCACTTTGGCGGCGGGGTCCAGGATTCCAGACAAAAAGACGAAGAACTGGCCATGCTCGGCGACAGTGATCCCGCCGTGCGGGGGCAGACCGATGGCCGTCGCAGCTTTGACGAAACCCTGCGTCCTTTGTCAGAAACCCAGGTCAAGGATTGATGGCCCCCGGATCAGGTTGGGCCAAATACCGATTCTGCCTCGAATACCGGCCCGTCCACACAGACCCGTTTCATGCTGCTGCCCTGATCTGTCTGCACGCTGACCACACAACCGGCGCAGCCACCCACGGCACAGGCCATATATTCCTCCAGGGAAACCTGGCAGGGTAGATGGTACTCCCGGGCCAGGGCAGCACAGGCTTCCAACATGGCATGGGGACCACAGGCATAGATCTGGACCTGGCGCCGCTGTTCCACCGACAGGGCCTCCAGCCAGTGACGGGCCAGATCCGTGACATAACCGTCATGACAACCGGGCATCCCTGCCAGACTGGTGAGCCGGGAAGGCACACCCCAATCCTCCAGCAGCGGCATGGCGGCGATCACCCCGTCGGGCAGACCCGGCACCAGGAAACGGGAGGGTGTTGCCTTGAAGGGAAAGGGGACTTCCGAGCCCATGATCACCAACGGCTCACTGACCGGATGTTTGCGCAGGACATCGGCCAGAAACACCATGGGAGGGATGCCCACCCCACCGCCCAGCAGCAGGGCGCGGGGACGATCTCCATGGGGCAGGGTAAAGGGTTTGCCGATGGGGCCCATCAGGTTGATTTTTTCCCCCACCTGACGCCGGGCCAGCAAGCGCGTCCCCTGACCCACCGCCTTGTAAAGAAACGTGACCCAGCCTTCCTTGGGGTCCACCTGCATGATCGACAGGGGACGGCGCATGGGCAATTGGGGGTCACATTGCAGATGGGCAAAGCAGCCGGGCCGGGCATGGGCCGCACATTGGGGCGCCTTGACCCGCAGGATATGCTGATCACCGGGATGGGCCGTATGGGACACAATCGGCGCATCTTCCACAAAGATGGTGCCGCGATGGGGTTTATTCATCAATTTTGCGCGACAATCCCCGTCCTGTACCACCGGGCGGGATGACCTGCCGTATACAGCACGATCACGGGGCCGGGGTCGCGCCCTCCTGTATCAGTTTGGGTTAAAGCCGATGATAACAAATCGCGGTTCTGCCTTGGCCAGATACCTATGGCCGCCAGAGGCGGCCTGGATTTATGAATCTGACCGGTAAAGACGCCCCAACACCGTCAGCAGGTGATCCACCTGGTCTGGGGTATGGGCGGCACTGAGGGTCACCCGCAACCGGGCGGTATTGGGTGGCACCGTGGGTGGCCGAATGGCCGGCACCAGCAGTCCCTGGGCCAGGAGTGCTTCACTCAAGGTGGTGGCGGCCAGAGTATGGCCCACCTGCAAAGGCTGGATTGGCGTGGTGCTGTCCATCAATGGCAATCCCAGTTCCGCTGCCCCGGTCCTGAATTGCCGGATCAACCGGTGCAGGTATTCACGCCGTTCCGGCTCCTGGTGTACCACCTCCAGGGCAGCCAGGGTGGCTTCCGCCACGGCGGCAGGCATGGCTGTGGTGTAGATGTAGGTGCGGGCGGACTGAATCAGGGTTTCGATCAGGTCATCACTGCCGGCAACAAAAGCACCCGCAGTGCCCAGTGCCTTCCCCAGGGTACCCATGAGCAGGGGCACCTGGGTCTGATCCAGTTCCAGGGCTTCCAGGGTTCCAGCCCCGGTGGCACCCAATACCCCCAGACCATGGGCATCATCCACCATGAACCAGGCATCGGCCTGACGGCTTCGATCCGCCAGGGCAGCCAGGGGAGCGATATCACCATCCATGGAAAACACGCCATCGGTGCTGACCAGAGTGTCCTGTGGCGCCGGCTGGGCCAGCAGCCGGGACAGATCATCCACATCCCCATGACGGTAACGCTGCAATCTGGCCCCGCTGATCCGGGCAGCATCAATCAAAGAGGCATGGTTGAGACGGTCCTGTAACACCCGATCACCCCGTCGGAGCAGGGCCTGGGCCACCCCCAGGTTGGCCATATAGCCGGTGGAAAACAGCAGGGCACGGTCACGGCCAGTGAAGGCGGCCAGCGCTTCTTCCAACCGGTGATGGGCGCGGGTATGGCCATTGACCAGATGGGCGGCCCCGGCGCCCACGCCATAGCGGTTGGCGCCGGCCTTGAAAGCAGCAACGACGGCCGGATGGGCGGCCAGTCCCAGGTAATCATTACCGCAGAAGGCCAGCACGGGCCGGCCATCAATGACCTGCTCAGGCTGTTGGGGACCCTCCAGTATCCGGCGTTGCCGGTAACCATGGTCAGCCCGACGCTGACGGAGCATAGGGGCAAGATCCCTCACCGGGCATCAGGCTCCATGAACGTGGCTAAAGGTCAGCCCCAGACGCCGGAACAGGCCCTCGTCATGACTTTCAGTGGCATTGGGGGTGGTGAGCAGCCTGTCGCCATGAAAAATGGAATTGGCGCCGGCAAAGAAGCACAGGGCCTGCATTTCGTCGCTCATCTCGCTGCGGCCTGCCGACAGGCGCACATGGGAATGGGGCATGATGATCCGGGCTACGGCCACGGTACGCACGAATTCAAAGGGGTCCAGGGGTTCCACCCCATGCAGCGGTGTGCCTTCCACCTGCACCAGGTTGTTGATGGGCACCGACTCCGGATGCCGGGGCAGGTTGGCCAGTTGCTGCAGCAGGCTGGCCCGGTCGCGGCGGGATTCCCCCATGCCCAGAATACCCCCGGAACAGACGTTGATGCCCGCCTCGCGCACATGGGCCAGGGTGTCCAGACGGTCCTGATAGGTCCGGGTGCTGATCACCTCGCCGTAGTATTCCGGGGAGGTGTCCAAGTTGTGATTGTAATAGTCAAGGCCCGATGCCTTCAGACGCTGGGCCTGCATCTCGGTGAGCATGCCCAGGGTCATGCAGGTTTCCAGCCCCAGCGCCCGCACGCCCTTGACCATCTGGATAATCTGCTCCAGGTTGTGGTCGTTGAGATTGCGCCAGGCGGCGCCCATGCAAAAGCGGGTGGCCCCTTCATCCTTGGCCTTGCGGGCTTCAGCCAGCACCTCGGCCACGGGCATGAGTTGCTCCTTTTCCACTGCGGTGTCGTGGTGGGCGCTCTGGGAACAGTAGCCGCAGTTCTCGGAACAGGCGCCGGTCTTGATGGACAACAGGCGGCTGACCTGAATCTGGTTGGGATTGAAGTGGGCACGGTGAACGGTGTGTGCCTCGAACAGAAGGTCATTGAAAGGGCGTTCCAGGAGGGCGAGGATCTCGTCCACCTCCCAGTCGTGACGTGTCTCGGCCATGGTCAGGCTCCTTGGAGATTGGGCGGCCCCATCAGGGCAAATATTTTGATTTTTCGGCATGGGGATCGCAATATAGCGTATCCAATCTGCAAAGGTGACAAGGATCGTGACCCGGATACCCTCCTGGCTTTGGGGACTGCGTAGCAGCCTGTTGGAAACCGCCTATCCATCCACCTGCCTGCTGTGCGCAGCGCCAGGTCACGCCGGTATGGACCTGTGTGCCGCCTGTCGGGAGGCATTGCCGGTGTCCGATCATGCCTGTACCCGCTGCGGCCTGCCCCTGGCCTATCCTGCCCCCTTCTGCGGGCACTGTCTGCGGGGACCGCCCCCCTTTGAGGCCACCTGGGCCGCCCTGTCCTATACCTCACCGGTGGATGGCCTGATCGCCGACTTCAAGTTCCGTGCCCGCCTGCCCCAGGGACGTCTGCTGGGCCAGTTGATGGCCGATGTCCTGGCGCCCCGGGTGGTCATGCCCGACTGCCTGATCCCGGTCCCCCTGCATCGTCATCGGCTGCGGGAGCGGGGTTTTAATCAATCCCTGGAACTGGCCAGGCCCCTGGCCCGGCGGCTGAACTGTGCCCTGATCCATGACGCCGTGATCCGGATACGGGCCACGCCGCCCCAGTATACCCTGGCGGCCACCGAACGGCGGGTCAATCTGCGGGGCGCCTTCCGGGTGGCGCCGGGTTTCGAGGCCGGGCACGTGGCCCTGGTGGACGATGTGATGACCACCGGTTCCACCTTGCGGGAGATCGCCGCCGCCCTCAAGGCCCACGGTGTCGGTCGGGTGGATGTGTGGGTGCTGGCGAGGGCAGGTTGATCAACCAGCGCTGAAGAGATAGGAGGCAATGATCCCCGCAAAGACCGCCAGGCCAAACCAGTTGTTGTTCAAGAAGGCCTCAAAGCAGCCCTTGGGATTCCGGTCACGGATCAGGTACTGCTGATAGCAGGCCAGCAGGGCCGCGATCCCAAGCCCCAGGTAGAACAATCCGCCCAGACCCGCCAACAGGCCCACCAGGGCCAGGGCCACCAGGGTTAAAGCCTGCAGGATGCCGATGATCAAACGGTCGGCCTCGCCGAACAGGATGGCGCTGGACTTGACGCCGATTTTCAGGTCATCTGGCCGGTCCACCATGGCGTACATGGTGTCGTAGGCGGTGGTCCAGAGGATGGTGGCCAGAAACAGCAACCAGGCCAGCGGCGGCGGAAATTCCCCGGTCTGGGCAGCAAAGGCCATGGGCACGGCCCAGCCAAAGGCCGCCCCCAGGTGTACCTGGGGCAGATGGTGGAATCGCTTCATGAAGGGGTAGCTGACCGCCAGCACCAGCGCCACCACCGACAGGGCGATGGTCAGGGGGTTCAACAGCAGCACCAGGGCAAAGGCCGTCAGGGCCAGGGCCACGGTCACGCCCACCGCCTCCCGGGCGCTGATGCGCCGGCTGGCCAGGGGGCGGTCCCGGGTCCGGGTGACATGGCCATCGATATCCCGGTCGGCAAAGTCATTGATGGCACAGCCAGCGGACCGCATCAGGGCCACACCGGCCACGAATACGAACAGCACCAGCAGGTCGGGCATGCCCTCGGCCGCGATCCACAGCGCCCAGAGGGTGGGCCAGAGGAGCAGCAGGATGCCGATGGGCCGGTGCAGCCGGGTCAGCAGAGCGTACTGGACGAGCCTGTCACGCAGACTCAAGGCGGGGATGTCTGGGGTCACGGGTTTCAAAGCGGGCTTGGTCCGGTATCTGCCAGGGGCTAAAGTGTAGCAAAGCAGAACGGAGCAGGAGAGCATCCATGCAAGATCATTACGACCTCATTGCCATCGGTGCCGGCAGCGGTGGCCTGTCCGTGGTGGAACGGGCGGCCCGTCACGGCGCCCGCTGTGCCGTGGTGGAGAAAGGCCCCCTGGGGGGCACCTGTGTCAATGTGGGTTGCGTGCCAAAGAAGGTGATGTGGTATGCCGCCGAGACCGCCCATCGGTTGGAGGATGCCGCCGGTTACGGCTTCAAACTGGCCCGGGAGGGATTTGACTGGACCGGACTGGTGACCAAAAGGGAGGCCTACATCACCGATATCAACACCTGGTATCACACCTATCTGAAGGATTCTGGCGTTGATCTGATCCAGGGCACTGCCCGGTTCGTGGCCGAGCGCACCCTGGATGTGGACGGACGGCAGGTGACGGCGGATCACGTGGTCATCGCGGTGGGGGGGCGGCCCACGGTACCGGATCTGCCCGGCGCGGCATTGGGGATCACCTCGGATGGTTTCTTTGCCCTCCAGACCCAGCCCCGGCGGGTCGCCGTGGTGGGCGCAGGCTATATTGCCGTCGAACTGGCGGGCCTGTTACAGGCCCTGGGTTCGGAGGTGTCCATGTATTTGCGGGGTGAAACCCTGTTGCGTGCCTTTGATGCCATGGTGCGGGACACCCTGATGGAACAGATGCTGGCAGCAGGGGTGAACCTGTTCCCCCGCACCCAGGTCTCCCGGCTCAGCGCCCACCCGGACAGGGTGGCGCTACACTGTGATCAGGAGGCCTGTGAAGGGATGTTCGATCAGGTGATCTGGGCCATTGGCAGAACCCCGGTCACTGCAGGGCTGGGGCTGGCAATGGCTGGGGTGGCCCAGGATGAGCAGGGGTTCATTCCCACCGATGCCTTCCAGAACACCAATGTGGCCGGCGTGTATGCCATTGGCGATGTGACCGGTCGGGCCGCCCTGACCCCGGTGGCCATCGCAGCAGGGCGCCGGCTGGCAGACCGGCTCTTTGGCGGCCAGCCGGAACGGCATCTGTCCTATGACACGATTCCTTCCGTGGTTTTCAGTCATCCCCCCATCGGCACCGTGGGCCTGACCGAAGAGGAGGCCCGCGCCACCCACGGCAGTGCGGTCAAGGTGTACACCACCCGCTTCACATCCATGTATCACGCCATGACCGATCACAAGGTGCCCACCGCCATGAAGCTGATTACCGTGGGGGCACGGGAAAAAGTGGTGGGCATACACATCATCGGGCCAGGCGCTGATGAAATGCTCCAGGGATTTGCCGTGGCGATGCGCATGGGCGCCATCAAGCAGGACCTGGATGACACCGTAGCCCTGCATCCCACCAGTGCAGAGGAACTGGTGACCCTGCGGTGATCAATTCCCTGACCCTGCGGGTAAGTCTGATTGCTGCCCTGATGGTGGCGGTATTTGCAGTGATGACGGCCCTGGCCCTGGAGCGGGCGTTTCGGGACAGTGCGGTACATGCCCTGGAAGAGCGCCTGCAGGCCCAGCTTTTTCTGCTGATGGGGGCAGCAGAAGTGGATACCGATGGCCGGGTCAGCCTGCCGGAACGGCTGCCCGAACCCCGCCTCATGTTGCCCGACTCAGGACTCCACGCCCGTATCAGCGATGGGGCGGGGATGACCTTGTGGCGTTCTCCCTCGGCCCTGGGGCTATCTGACCCCTCCTTGCAGACCCGCATGTTCCAGGCCCGCATGACCGTGGACTGGGAAACCAGCGCCGGGGTGGTCCCCTTGACCTTTACCCTGCGGGAGGACCATACCGCCCTAGAGGATCAGATGGGTGCCTATCGGCGCAGTTTATGGGGCTGGCTGGCGGGGCTGGCGGTGCTGCTGCTGGCAGCCCAGTCATTGGCCCTGTACCTGGGGCTGATGCCATTGCGCCGGGTGGCCAGGGAGCTGCGGGCCATGGAACAGGGCCGGCAATCCATCCTGACGGGCCGCTATCCGGTAGAACTCAAAGCCCTCACCGACAGCCTCAACGACCTGCTGCGGCAGGAACGGGCCCAACTGGCCCGTTACCGGGATGGTCTGGCGGATCTGGCCCATAGCCTCAAGACCCCTCTGTCGGTGCTGCGGGGAAGCCTGGAATCCGGCCATGAGCGATCCGGGCAGCAGCACATGGAAGACCTGGAGCAACTGGAGCGCATGGACCGGATTGTTGCCTATCAACTGCGACGGGCCGCCACCGCCGGCCATCGAACCCTGGCTGCGCCACTGGCCATAGCCCCGGTGGTCCAGCGCCTGGGTCGCACCCTGGACAAGGTGTATCCCGACAAGGGGGTGATCCTGTTTGATCGGGTCTCATCCGATTGCCATCTTCGGGGCAACGAAGGCGACCTGATGGAACTGCTGGGCAATCTCATGGACAACGCCTGGAAATACGGCCAGAGTCGGGTCATGGTCTCCGCAGCAATGAAGGGGCGCTGGCTGACCCTGCAGGTGGAGGACGACGGCCCTGGTATTCCTTCGGATCAAGTGCCGGTGATCCTGGCCCGTGGCGGACGCCTGGATGAAGGGGTGCCAGGCCAGGGTATCGGACTGGCGGTGGTCAATGACATTGTTGATGCCTACGAGGGACGCCTGACCATCGGCACCTCCACCCTGGGTGGTGCCAGAGTGGAAGTCCGTCTGCCCACCTGATGCCCGCCCCTATGGCACCCCCAGCCACAATATCAATTGATGATACAGGGGGATGCCCACAATCACGTTGACCGGGAAGGTCAGACCCAGGGCAGCCAGCATGGCCAGGCCGATATTGGCATCGGGAATGGCAGCCCGGATTGCCGCCGGTGCGGCGATGTAGGATGCACTGGCGGTCAGAGCGGCAAGGATCAGCAACGACCCGGAAGGCAGGCCCAGCAGCATCCCGGTGGCCAGCCCCATGCCCCCCAGCAAAAATGGCGCCAATGTGGCAAAACACAGCAGACGCCACTGGCGCCAGGGTACAGGCCGCAGGGTATCGGCGGCGGTCAGACCCATTTCCAGCAGAAACAGGGCCAGCACGACTTTAAAGGCATTGGTGAGCAGGTCCGTCACCGCGGCCCCTTCCTGGGGGCCATAGAGCAGACCGATGATCACCCCCCCCACCAGCAGGATCACCCCTCGGTTGGTCAAGGTTTCATGCCACAGTCCCCGCATACTGGCAGCGGCCTGATCCCCCCGGTAACGCCGATAGAGGATGATGGCCACCATGATGGCCGGCAGTTCCATCATCACCAGATACAGGGTTACTTCAGGACTGATGGGCAGTTGCAGACCCTCGGCAAAAGCCAGGGCCACAGCGAAGGTACCGGCGCTCACCGAACCATAATGGCCTGCCAGACTGGCGCTGTCGGCCACCGGCAACTGGACCACCCGCATCAGTAACGGCATGAGCAGCAGGGGAATCATGGCCCCCAGCATGGCCACCGCCAGCAGATCCTGCACCACCGATATGGTGATGTTGCCGTGGAGGGCCATGCCCCCCTTGAGACCGATGGTAAGCATCAGCAGCAGGCTGAGGGTATCGTAGGCGGCTTTGGGGATGGTCAGGTCGGATTTCACCAGACCGGCCACCAGGCCGAGCAGGAAAAACATCACCACGATATCAGGCATAAGCGTCTGAATGGTTGCTTGAGTTGGGCCGAATTCTGAGGCTAATGGCCCAGGGATGCCAGTATCCCATGACGGTTTGAGCCTCCCCACGGCTCAAACCGGGCTTTATGCTGCTTTAGTTATGTCTTTATGCTTCTACGGCGGTCGACGCCCCGGAACCCACAAAAACCCGGCTGTTGACGGGCCGCACCCAGGTCTTCATCCCTGGCGACAAGCCCAGGGGGGCGAGTTGGGTTTTGGGCAGTTCGGCATGGATCAGATCCTTGCCGCCCGCCACCTTGAGTTCGAGGCGGGCGGTCGGCCCGACCACCGTGATGCCTTGGATCACCGCCGCCAAGACCGGTGTGGCTGCCGCCAAGGCCAAGCGCACCACCGCCACCCAGTCCGCCGCGGCAAGGGCCCGTGGCACCACCCGGCGGGGGCCGGTAACGAAGAAGGACTGAGTGAAGAAGGGGCAGGAAGGTACTGAGCAAGCATCTTCCTGTCACTCTACTTTGGACTTCCGGCCGTCACTCCCGCGCACGCGGGAGTCCAGAGTCATCAGTCGGCACTGGATTCCCGCGTGCGCGGGAATGCCGTGTTCAGAAGATCCCCCTGACCTGCCGGCCAGGCCTGGTGGATGACTCTCGGGCTGTGTACTCCTGAGTGGGTAACGGTTACGCTGGTCAATCGCACCTGCTCAGGAGTCCATGCCATGCGTCTTCCCGTGTCCCTGGTGATCTTGCTGTTGGCCGTGCTCGTGAGCCTGCCCGGCTGTCGTGATGCCCGGACGGTCGCCCCGGATGGTGACGGCACCGTTACCATTCAAGGTGAACTGACCTATCCGGAGCGCATTGCCCTGCCGCCTCAGGCCGTGGCTGTCATCGAGGTGCGTGCCTTTGACGCAACCGGCGAGCAGATCCTGATCGAGCAGCGCCTTGACCTGGAGGGCCGGCAGGTCCCCATTCCCTTCCGTCTTGAACTGCCTTCCGTCGCCCTGGGCGGGACGGCCATCCACGAACTGCGGGGCGCCGTGGAACTGGAGGGGCAGTGGTTGCGAGTGACGGAACCGCTGATGCTGTCCCTGACCGGGAAGACTCTGGATACCGGACCGCTGCGTCTGATTCCGTTCACCGCGGCGCGCTTTGGCACCCATTTCACCTGCGGTCCCGAACAGGTCGTGCTGGACGCATCGCCACGCCTCATCGTGTCGGGCACCGCCCACGATCTGGTGCCGGTGCCGGCGGCATCCGGCGTTCGCCTTGAAGGCGTGGAGGACCCCGACACCTGGATTCATGAAAAGGGCGGCGAGGCCCTGATCAGTGTGGCGGGGCGGGAACTGCCGCCCTGCCGGATCACACCGCCCCCTTCCCTGCCCTTCCGCGCCTATGGTCAGGAGCCGGGCTGGCACGTGGATATCGAGCAGGACCGGATCACCCTGGTCACCGGCTATGGTGCGCAAACCCTGACCCTGCCCCTGCTGCACACGGGACAGGACGGACCCCGGACCCGTTTCCGGGCCGCCGATGCCGGGCATCGTCTGGTGGTCGCTGTCGCCCCCGATATCTGTCGCGACAGCATGAGCGGCATGCCTCACCCCTACACCGTGATCCTGCAGTGGGACGACGAGACCCTGAACGGCTGCGGAGGGGAGCCGCTGTCCCTGCTCACGGACCGGGAGTGGGTCATTGAAGACCTGGACGGTCAGGGGATCGTGGATCAATCCCGCATCACCCTGCAGTTTTTTGCCCAGGACGGCCGGGTGGCCGGCACCGCCTCCTGCAACCGTTACCACGGGGGCTTCACGCTCACCGGCGAGGGCCTGACCTTCCAGCACCCCGCCTCCACCCTGATGGCCTGCCCCGAGGCGCTGATGCTTCAGGAGCAGACCTTCTTCCGCATCCTGGCCGCGGTCACCGGGTTTGATATCGACGCCACCGGTGCCCTGGTCCTGTCCGGGCCGGAGGGGACGATGAAGGGTCATGCCGAGCCGATGGCCTCCCCGTGAGCATGGGTGTGTTTTGAGCCTTGATCCGCGATACTGACCCGTATCCGGCATATACAACCTGGGGGATGACCATGGAAGCCTTTGGAATCTTTGCCACCACCATCGTGGTGGTCACCATCATCTTCATTGCCAAGGCGGTCAAGGCGGTGCCGCAGGGTGAAAAATGGACCGTGGAGCGGTTCGGGCGCTACACCCGCACCCTGGAATCGGGCCTCAACATCATCGTGCCGTTCATCGACAGCATCGGTCGCAAGCTGACGGTGATGGAACAGGTGCTGGACGTGCCGGCGCAGACCGTGATCACCAAGGACAATGCCGCCGTGGTGGCCGACGGCGTGGTCTTTTTCCGCATCGATGATGCCGCCTCCGCCGCCTACCAGGTGCGCAACCTGGAAGAGGCCATCGTCAATCTCACCACCACCAACCTGCGCTCGGTGATCGGCTCCATGGATCTGGACGATACCCTGTCCAATCGCAGCAAGATCAACGATGTTCTCATGGGCATCGTCGACGATGCCACCAATCCCTGGGGCGTCAAGATCGTCCGCATCGAGATCCGCGACCTGAAAATGGAGCCGGAGTTGCAGAAGGCGATGAACATGCAGATGACCGCCGAGCGCAAGCGCCGGGCCCAGGTCCTGGAGGCCACCGGCAAGCGGGAGGCGGAGATCCTGCAGGCGGAAGGCGAAAAGCAGGCCGCCATCCTGCGCGCCGAAGGGGAGCGTCAGGCGGCCTTCCTGGAGGCCGAGGCCCGCGAGCGTGAGGCTAAGGCCGAGGCCGAGGCAACCCGCGTGGTGTCCGAGGCCATCGCCTCCGGGAACATTCAGGCGGTGCAGTACTTCCTGGGCATCAAGTACGTGGAGGCCCTGCAGCAGATCGGCAAGGCCGATAATTCCAAGCTGGTCCTGATGCCCCTGGAGGCCTCGGGGATCACCGGTGCCGTGGCCGGCGTGACCGAACTGGTGCAGCAGATGGGGGCGGACAACAAGGCCCTGACCTCCGGCTCATCCGGTAAATAGGGCAGGGCAGGCGATGTTGCAGACGCTGCTGACCAATCCCTGGTTCTGGCTGATCGCGGGGATGATCCTGATGGGGCTGGAGATCCTGATCCCCGGGGTGTTCCTGCTCTGGATCGGGCTGGGCGCCCTGATCTCCGCCATGTTCGTGGCCCTGTTGCCGGATCTGGCTTTTGCCTGGCATCTCATGGGTTTTTCCATCACCATGCTCGGTGCCTGCGGCCTGGGGTTCTGGTTGCAGCGGCGGGGCAGGGCGGCCCAGGGTGACGCCCCGGTGATGAATCGGGAAATGGATGCCCTGCTCAACCGGGAATATATCGCCGCCACGGATTTCGTGGCGGGTCGGGGCCGGGTGAGGGTGGGGGATACCACCTATGCCGCCCAGGGGCCTGATGAGGTGAAGGCCGGGGACCGGGTGCTGGCCTTTGCCCGCGACGGCATGCAGTTGCGCGTCAGGCCGCTTCCCACCGAGGACGGTGCCGCGGCCGGTTGAGGACTCAAGCCCCCAGCCACCGTACCAGTTGATAATACAGGGGAATGCCCACGATCACGTTTACCGGAAAGGTGAGTCCAAGGGCGGCAAGCATGGCCAGGCCGATGTTGGCATCGGGAATGGCGGCGCGAATGGCCGCCGGCGCGGCGATGTAGGAGGCGCTGGCGGTGAGTGCCGCCAGGATCAGCAGGGAGCCCGCGGGCAGACCCAGCAGCAGTCCCGTGGCCAGGCCGAGGCCGCCCAGCAGAAACGGGGTGATCACGGCGAAGCACAGCAGGCGCCAGTGTTGCCAGGGAACGGGGCGCAGGATCTCGGCGGCCGTCAGTCCCATCTCCAGCAGGAACAGGGCCAGCACGACCTTGAAGGCATTGGTGAGCAGGTCCGTCACCGCGGCGCCTTCCTGGGGGCCGTAGAGCAGTCCGATGATCACCCCGCCCACCAGCAGGATCACCCCTCGGTTGGTCAGGGTTTCATGCCACAGTCCCCGCATGCTGGCGGCCGCCTGGGCGCCGCGGTAGCGACGGTAGAGGATGATGGCCACCATGATGGCCGGCAGTTCCATCATGACCAGATACAGGGTGACCTCCGCGCTGATGGGCAGTTGGAGTCCCTCCGCAAAGGCCAGGGCCACCGCAAAGGTGCCCGCGCTCACCGAACCGTAATGGGCAGCCATGCTGGCGCTGTCGGCCACCGACAGCCGGATCACCCGCAGCAGCAGCGGCATGAGTATCAATGGAATCAGTGCCCCCAGCACCGCCACCGCCAGCAGATCCTGAACCACCGACAGACTGAGATTGCCATGGAGCGACATGCCCCCCTTCAGGCCGATGGTGAGCATCAGCAGCAGGCTGAGGGTGTCGTAGGCGGCCTTGGGAATGGTCAGGTCGGACTTGAGCAGCCCGGCCACCAGGCCGAGGAGGAAGAACATCACCACAATATCAGGCATGAGCGTATGAGCGGTTGCTTGAGTTGGTCCGAATTCTGAGGCCAACGGCCGATGGATGCCAGTGCTCGGGGCATGCGGTCAGGCTGCCCGCGAATGGCGCGTCGGAAGTCCCGGTGCCATGGGGGGGACAGACGGGGATGCAAGTGGTATAAATTCCACCATGCATGGCCCTGTCATCAGGCTCCGGGCCTGAATCATGGCAATGTCCTTGAACCGTCTTGAGGGAGACTGAAGCATGCTGAAACCCTGGATGATGATCGCCATTCTGCTGGCCGCGGCCGGCCCCCTGTCGGCCTCCGAGATTGTCGACGCAACCAATCCGGAGAAGATCCGTCAACTTGCCCAGGGGTATGGCTCGGCAACCCTGACTACCGACGGCACGGGCGATCCCATGATCCGTGGTCGCATTGACGGCACGAGTTGCGCCATCATCTTCTATGGCTGCTCGGAGAACCGGGATTGCAAGAACATTCAGTTCACCAGCGCCTGGCAGACCAATGGCCAGTACACGCTGGAAGACATGAACCGCTGGAACCGTACCGCCCGTTTCGGCAAGGCCTATCTGGACGGCGATGGGGACCCGGTGCTGGAGATGAATGTGAATCTGGATTTCGGCGTGACCGAGCGCAACCTGGACGATACCCTGGACTGGTGGCGTGTGGCGTTGCTTCAGTTCCGCGGCGAGGTACTGACGAAATAGTCGCCGTTCAATCCGCGGACACAAGGCTGGATCCCATCAGATACTCGGCCACGGCCTGATAGGCGGGCAGTGAGGTCGGATCGATCCCGGCATTGCTTGCCGTGGGGAAGGATGAAAAACGCACGATCACCATTTCGGCGGTCGGGTCCACATAGATGGTCTGCCCATGGACGCCGCGTGCCGCGAAGGCACCATGGGGGTTGTGAAAAATCCACCACATGCCACGGTAGCTGCCGCCGTCAAGGGTGGCATACCCCGCCCTTGCAAAGGCTTCCCTGTCGCCACCGGCGCGGATGTTCGCCACGACCGATTCGGGAAACAGCCGTTGTCCGTTGATCTCTCCGCCGTTCAGCATCAGCAGGCCGATTCGCCCCATATCACGCAGACCGGCGCTCAACCCGCCACCCGCAAATGGTATGCCCTTGCCGTCGATGGTCATGTAGGCATCCTGCTCCGCGCCCATTCTGCTCCAGATACGTTCCGACAGCAGCTCCGCGATATTCCTGTCCGTCACCCGCGAGAGGATCCAGCCGAGGGCATCCGTATTGACGGTCCGGTAGCCGAAAGTCTGTCCATGAATCCCGTCCTGCCCAACGGTTTGAAGATATTCGAAATACCCGTTTGGACCTTCATACCCCTCGGGTTTCGGCAATGGACTTGCCGCCGCGGAATAGGCCCATATGTCGGCCCCGGGGTCGGCATAGTCTTCGCTGTAATCGAGAGCCGTTGTCATATCCATGACCTGGCGCACGGTGGCCTCGCCAAACCCGCCGTAGGAGAGTTCCGGGACAAGGGTGGCCACTTTGGCGGTATCATCAAGCGTTCCCTCCGCCACCAGGATCTCGGCCAGCAGCCCCGTCAGAGACTTTGTCATGGACATCGCCGCGTGCTGGCTCATTTCGTCGAGACAGCCGAAGTACCGTTCGTAAACTACCCGACCCTTATGGATGATGAGTATGCCGTCGGTGTAATTGGCCGAGAGCGACGCCTTCCATGTCATGGGTTCATCGCCATCCAGTGGCGTGAAACGCACGGCATCAATGCCGTCATCGAGGGCGTATGTCAGTGGCACCGGCGCGCCGATGCCACGGCTGACCTGCTTGGTCGGCAGTAGCTCGCGTATGTGGCACACCGTCCAGCGCAGCTTGGGGAAGCTGAAATAATCGGGGTGTGTGATCAGTTTTTCAGGCGGCGGCGGAAAACCCGTCATCCAGCCCAGCCTTCCCGGGTCCGAATGCTCGGCGTCCAGTGGTGGGCCGGATTGTGCCATCACCGGCCTGATGTCGGCGGAAAAGGCCAGGGCGAGTGTTAATGCCACAAGCGCGTTACAGATTGGATTGGACATGACGCGTTCCCTGTACAGCGTTGATCAGGCTGGCGCTGGGTTGCCTGGGTGGGTTCGGTTGACACCCTCCCCACGGCCGGGGGCTTCTCGCGCAACACGGGTGACTGGTTGAATGATTCCGGCACAGGAGTGTATATCATTTCTGACGTGCTTTTTTTGTGAGAAGAACGCGCCTCGGTCTCCACGCTTCCCGATTTCGGCCATGGCTTGCTGGAGTGGTGGCGTGCGGCGTTGCTTCAGTTCCGCGGCGAGGCGCTGACGAAATAGTCGCCTTTCCTGTCCCCTGGTGCAGCCCCGATCCGCCCCGGGCTACACCGGGGATCAATCCCGTGGATGCAAGGCGGGCTCCGCCACGGGGGGATTCTGGTTCCGATGCCCCACAAAAACCCGGCTGTTGACGGGCCGCACCCAGGTCTTCATCCCTGGCGACAAGCCCAGGGGGGCGAGTTGGGTTTTGGGCAGTTCGGCATGGATCAGATCCTTGCCGCCCGCCACCTTGAGTTCGAGGCGGGCGGTCGGCCCGACCACCGTGATGCCTTGGATCACCGCCGCCAGGGCACCCTGTCCGTCGTCCTCGGCAAGGATCTCGATGTCGTGGGGACGCACATAGGCCAGCCCATCACCTTCCGGCTGATGGTCCGGGGCCGCCATGGGCAGGGCCAGATCGCCGATGCGGGCCTGCCCGTCCTGGACCCGGGCGTGAAACAGGTTGACCTGACCCAGGAAACTGAACACGAAGGGATTGACCGGGTGATCATAGACGGCTTCCGGGGTGCCTTCCTGCTCCACCCGGCCCTGATTCATCACCACGATTCGATCCGAGACCTCCAGGGCTTCTTCCTGATCGTGGGTGACGAACACCGTGGTGAGGTGGATGTCGTCATGGAGACGGCGCAGCCAGCGTCGCAATTCGGCGCGTACCTGGGCATCCAGCGCGCCGAAGGGTTCATCCAGCAACAACACCTTGGGTTCCACCGCCAGGGCGCGGGCCAGGGCGATGCGCTGCCGCTGTCCCCCGGAGAGCTGGGAGGGCAGGCGGTGGGCAGTCCAGTCCAGCTGCACCAGTTCCAGCAATTCCATCACCCGCCTGCGGATCTCCGCCTTGCCAGGGCGCAGACGCCGGGGTTTGACGGTGAGGCCGTAGGCCACGTTGTCGAACACGGTCATGTGCTTGAACAGGGCGTAATGCTGAAACACGAAGCCCACGCCCCGCCGACTGACATGGACATCGGTGGCATCCTCGCCATGGAAACGGATGCGCCCCGAATCGGCATGTTCCAGGCCGGCGATGATCCGCAGCAGGGTGGTCTTGCCGGACCCGGAAGGCCCCAGCAGGGCGGTGAGCTGACCCGCGGGCAGGGACAGGCTGACATTGTCCACGGCCACGAAGTGACCAAAGCGCTTGTTGACATGCTCGATTTCAATGCTCATGGGGGTATCCGGAAAGTCCTGGGCTCTGATGGGCAATGGCCGGCGTCATCCGCCGCTGATCCCGCGCTCATGGGTGGCCAGCAGACGGTCCCGACGCCATTCCACCACCGTCTTCAGAACCAGGGTGACCATGGCAAGGGTGGCCAGCAGGGAGGCGGCGGCAAAGGCACCGGCAATGTTGTAGTCGTCGAAGGTCTGCTGCACATACAGGGGCAGGGTGTTGGTTTCACCACGAATGTTCCCGGAGACCACGGCCACGGCGCCAAACTCCCCCATGGCCCTGGCATTGCAGAGAATCACGCCATAGATCAATGCCCACTGGATGTTGGGCAGGGTGATGTGCCAGAAGGTCTGCCAGCCGCTGGCCCCCAGCACCATGGAGGACTCCTCCTCTTCCGTGCCTTGGGCCTGCATGAAGGGAATCAGCTCCCGGGCCACGAAGGGGCTGGTGACAAAGACGGTGACCATGACAATGGCTGTGACCGAAAACATCACCTGCAGATCATGGGCATGCAACCAGGCCCCCAGCCAGCCTCCGGTGCCGTAGAGCAACAGGTACATGACGCCGGCCACCACCGGGGAAATGGCAAAGGGAATGTCGATGAATGTTTGCAACAGGCGCCGGCCAGGAAAGCGAAACCGGGTGATGAGCCAGGCGGCACAGACGCCGAAAATCGTGTTCACCGGCACCGCGATGGCGGCCGCCAGCACGGTCAGCTTGATGGCCTGGAGGGTTTCCGGGTGGGCGATGTTGGCGGCATAGACCGCCCAGCCCCGGGACAGGGCCTGGGCAAAAACCGCCACCAGGGGCAATACGATGACCAGCAGTGCCAGCAGGACACCGGCGGCAATCAGGCCCCGGCGCCCCCAGCGGATGGCGCGGGAGGGTTGGCCCCGGCGTGGAGATGGCGTGATGGCATGGGTCATGAGTCGCTCCGGGCGCGATAGATCCGGCCTTGCAGCAGGTTGATGATCAACAGCATGACCAGGGCCGCCGCCAGCACCACCGAGGCGATGGCCGCGGCGCCGGCGTAGTTGTATTCCTCCAGGCGGATCATGATCAGCAGGGCGGTGATCTCGGTTTCAAAGGGCATGTTGCCGGCGATGAAGATAATGGCGCCAAATTCCCCCAGGCTACGGGCCAGGGCCAGCGAGAATCCCGCCAGCAGGGCGGGCATGATGGTGGGCAGGATGATGCCCTGGAAGATCTGCCACGGGCTTGCCCCCAGGATGGCGGCGGCTTCTTCCAGTTCCGGTTCCATGTCCTCCAGTACCGGCTGCACCGAGCGAATCACGAAGGGCGCACTGGTAAAGGCCATGGCGGCAATGATCCCCAGTTGGGTATAGGCCACCTGAATGCCCATCGGCTCCAGATACTGCCCAATCCAGCCGTGACTGGTGAACAGAAAGGCCAGGGACAGGCCGGCAACGGCGGTGGGCAGGGCAAAGGGGAGATCCACAATGGCATCCAGCAGGGATCTGCCCGGAAACTGGTAGCGGGTGAGTATCCAGGCCAGCAACAGGCCGAAAAATACATTGAAAATGGAAGCAATGAGCGCCGAACTCAAGGTGAGCTTATAGGTGGCCACCGCCCGTTCCGAACTGATGATGCGCCAGAACTCGCCGGGACTCAGACTGGCGGCCTGGATCAGCAGTGCCGACAGCGGCAACAGGACCACCAGGCTGATGAACAGCAATGTGGTGCCCATGGTCAGGCCAAAGCCGGGTAGTACGCCCTTGACCCGTAGCGCCCGGGGTCGAATGGTCCACAGCTGCATGGCGTGTCTTTCTCGAAGGTGAATCAGGAAGGGGCCGGAGTGATGTCACTCCGGCCATGTCTGCACCAGGGTGCCGCGGTGGAGGATCAGCGGCGACGGCTGGCAGCCTGGGCCTGATCCAGGGTACCGCCATCACTAAAGTGCCTCTGTTGGGCCTGGGCCCAGCTGCCGAAAAGGTCTTCGGCGGTGAACAGCTCCACCGCCGGGAAGGCCGCGTTGTGGGCGGCCCGGACCGATTCATCGGTCACCCGGTAATGAAATCCCGCCAGAATCTCCTGGGCCCGGGGGGTGTAGAGATACTGCAGGTAGGATTCGGCCAGGGCGCGACTGTTCTGCCGGTCCACCACCCGGTCCACCACGGCGACGGGAAATTCCGCCAGCAGGCTGCGGGACGGGATGACCACCTCGAAGCGATCCTCGCCGTGCTCGCGGCGGATATGATTGACCTCCGACTCGAAAGTAATCAGGACATCCCCGATGCCGCGCTCGGCAAAGGTGGTGGTGGCCCCCCGGCCTCCGGTATCGAAGACACGGACATTGCCGATGAAGCGCTGGATGAAGGCCCGGACCTTGTCCTCATCCCCCTCGAATCGCAGATGGGCGTCTCCCCAGGCCGCCAGATAGGTATAACGGCCATTACCCGAGGTCTTGGGATTGGGAAACACCAGCGACACGCCATCGCCGGCAAGGTCTTCCCAGTCCCTGATGTTCTTCGGGTTGCCCGCCCGCACCAGGAAGGCCGGCAGGGAATAGAAGGGAGACGCCTGGTTCGGCAGGCGCGCCTGCCAGTCCGGAGCCACCAGCCCGCCGTCCACCAGCACCTGAATGTCCGTGATCTGGTTGAACGTGACCACATCCGCCGCCAGACCCTGGAGAATGGAGCGGGCCTGACTGGAAGAGCCGGCATGGGACTGGCGTACCGTGATGTTCTGTCCGGTGGCGGCGGCATGGTCCTCGATGAATGCCGGATTGATGGCCTGGAACAGTTCCCGGGCGATGTCGTAGGAGGCATTGAGGATGCGGTCACTGGCCTGGGCCGGGAGCGCCAGGGCGCCCGCCAGTATCACACCGGCGGAGAAAAGGGAAAACGATGGCTTCATGAATAGAACTCCAGTGTCAAGGGGAAAGAAAATGACGTGCTGGAGACGATTCTATGCAGCCAGCAAATTCTTTTGAAATATAAAAATAATATCTTTTGATAACTTTAAACTATTTAACAGGCTACCCCGCTCCCCTGGGGAGGGAACGGGGCACTGGCTGAAAGTCAAGGTTTTTAGCCTTTCTTCTTGCCCGGCGGGATGTGCAGGGGATGGCCCAGGGTGGCCAGGGCGGCTTCGTGCACCGCCTCGGAGAGGGTGGGGTGGGCAAAGACGGTGCGGCCCAGATCCTCGCTGGAGGCCCCGAATTCCAGGGCGATGACACATTCGGCGATCAGCTCGGAGGCGCGGGAGCTGATCACATGGGCGCCCAGCAGGCGGTCGGTGTCGGCGTGGGCCAGCAGTTTGACGAAACCGGTGGTGTCCTCCATGGCCCTGGCCCGGCCAGAGGCGGCAAACGGGAACACGCCCACGGCATAGGGGATGCCCTTGCTCTTGAGTTCCTGCTCGGTCTTGCCCACCCAGGCGATCTCCGGGAGGGTGTAGATCACGCTGGGGATGGTCTCGTAGTTGAGGGCGGTGCCCATGCCGGCGATGCGCTCGGCCACCATGACCCCTTCCTCGGAACCCTTGTGGGCCAGCATGGGGCCGCGCACCGCGTCGCCCACCGCATAGACGTTGGGCAGGGTGGTCTTGCAGTGGTCGTCCACATGGATGGCCCCCCGCTCGTCGATGAGCAGTTCCACCGGGCCGCTGACCAGGCCGTCGGTGGCGGGGCGGCGACCGACGCAGACCACCAGGCGGTCGAAGCGCTCTTCGTGACGGCCCTGTTCATCCTCGTACATGACGGTGACGGTGCCCTTGTCCTCGTCCACCTGGGTGTCGGTGACCCGGGCCGAGAGGCGGATGTCCAGTCCCTGCTTGCCGAAGATCTTCAGGGCCTCCTGGGAGACCTGGTCGTCGCAGAAGGAGAGGAAGCGGTCCTGGGCCTCCAGCACCACCACTTCGGACCCCAGGCGGCGCCAGACGCTGCCCAGCTCCAGGCCGATGACGCCGCCGCCGATCACCCCCAGGCGCTTGGGTACCTGGTCGAAGGCGAGGGCGCCGGTGGAATCGACGATGTACTTGCCGTCATAGGGGGCGCAGGGCAATTCCACCGAGTGGGAGCCGGGGGCCAGGATGATGTGTTCCGGCTCCAGGATCTCTTCCTTGCCGTCGTGGGAAGTGAAGCAGACCTTGCGCTCCCCCTGAAGCTGGCCCTGGCCCTTGAGCCAGGTGACCTTGTTGGCCTTGAACAGGCCCTGGATGCCCTGGGTGAGGTTGCCGATGAGACGGTCCTTGCGGGCCATCATGCCGGCCAGATCCAGTTCTACGTCGCCCACATGCACGCCGTGGGTGTTCAGGTGCTTGCGGGTGTGTTCGTACAGTTCCGAGGATTCCAGCAGGGCCTTGGAGGGGATGCAGCCCACGTTCAGGCAGGTGCCCCCCAGGCGCTCCTTGCCCGCGTCATCCCGCCAGCGGTCGATACAGGCGGTCTTGAGTCCCAGCTGGGCGCAACGGATGGCGGCCACATAGCCTGCCGGGCCGGCGCCGATCACTACTACGTCATAGTCCTGCTGTGCCATGGTCTGGCTCCCGATCTTAATTGTCTTGTGTTCATGTGGCCCGTGTGGCGGCCTCGACCGCCACACGGGCATGGTTCAGGATGGTCCCTACACTTCCAGCAGCAGTCGGGCCGGGTCTTCCAGCATGTCCTTGATGGTCACCAGGAACTGCACGGCCTCGCGACCGTCGATGATGCGGTGATCGTAGGACAGGGCCAGGTACATCATGGGCCGGATCACCACCTGGCCGTTCTCGGCCATGGGGCGTTCCTGAATGCGGTGCATGCCCAGGATGGCGCTCTGGGGCGGGTTGATGATGGGGGTGGACAGCAGGGAGCCGAAGACACCGCCGTTGGAGATGGTGAAGGTGCCGCCGGTGAGGTCCTCCATGCCCAGACTGCCCGCCTCGGCCTTCTTGCCGAAGTCGTTGATGGTGCGCTCCACCTCCGACATGGTGAGGGTGTCCGTATCCCGCAGGATGGGCACCACCAGCCCCCGGGGCGCGGAGACGGCGATGCCGATGTCGAAATAGCCGTGGTAGACGATGTCCTTGCCGTCGATGGAGGCGTTCACTTCGGGGAAGCGCTTGAGGGCCTCGGTGGCGGCCTTGACGAAGAAGGACATGAAGCCCAGGCGCACGCCGTGGCGTTTCTCGAAGCGGTCCTTGTACTGGGCCCGCAGGTCCATCACCGGCTTCATGTTCACCTCGTTGAAGGTGGTGAGCATGGCGGCGTTCTGCTGGGCCTCCACCAGGCGCTCGGCGATGCGTGCCCGCAGGCGGGTCATGGGGACACGCTTTTCCGGGCGGGCACCGCTGGGGCCGGTGGACGGGGCCGGCGGCGGGGCGCTGGGTGCCGGGGCCGCCTGGGCTTCCGGGGCGGTGGCAGGCGCTGCCGGTGCCTGGGCGGCCTCTGCCTCCAGGGTTTCCAGGTACTTGAGCACGTCTTCCTTGAGCAGGCGGCCGCCCTTGCCGGTGCCTTCGATCTCGGCCGGGTCCAGGCCGTGTTCGTTGACCAGGCGGCGTACCGCCGGACTCAGGGCCGGGTCATCCCCCTCATCGGCGGCATCCCGCCCGGCGGTGGCGGTATCCAGTTGCTTCGCGGTTTTCTCCGTGTCCTTGCCGCCGTCATTCCTGGCGGCCTTTTTCTTGCCGCCACCCTTGCCCCCCTTGCCGGCCTTTTCCAGGCGGGCGATCACTTGCCCCGCGGTGACGATGGCCCCCGCCGGCTCGATGATCTCCCCCATTACCCCGTCCTCGGGGGCGGGGACTTCCAGCACCACCTTGTCGGTTTCGATGTCCACCAGTATCTCGTCCCGCTTGACCTGGTCTCCGGGTTGCTTGTGCCAGCTGACGATGGTGGCATCCGAGACGGACTCGGGGAGTTGCGGGATTTTGACCTCTGTACTCATGGTTTATGTGTCCTTATGGTTCCGGCCTTGGGACGCGGATGCGATGCACATCCGTTGGCCCCCTGTGTGTCTCTCGCCCTGGTGGTGGCCAGGTCAGTTCTGGCGCAGGGCCCGTTCGATCAGGGCGTCCTGCTGTTTCACGTGAACGTCCAGATGGCCCACCGAGGGTGAGGCGGAGGCGGGCCGGGTGACATGCTGCAGGTAGCGGTCTTCGCCCAGCAGGGCGCGGATATGATGCTGGCTGGAGTACCAGGCCCCCTGGTTGAGGGGTTCTTCCTGGACCCAGTAGAACTCGGTGGCGTTGGGATACTGGGCCAGAATCCGGCTCAGTTCTTCTTCCGGGAAGGGATAAAGCTGCTCCAGGCGCAGGATGGCGATACCGTGCTTCTCCTCGGCGCGGCGACGCTCCAGCAGGTCGTAGTAGACCTTGCCGGCACAGAGCACGATCCGGGTGACCTCCTGGGGGGCCAGGGGGTCGATCTCGTCGATGACATTCTGGAAATGGCCTTCGGTGAGGGATTCCAGGGGACTCACCGCCAGCTTGTGGCGCAGCAGGCTCTTGGGGGTCATCACGATCAACGGCTTGCGGTAGGGCCGGATCATCTGGCGCCGCAGCAGGTGGAAGATCTGGGCCGGGGTGGAGGGGACACAGACCTGCATGTTGTGCTGGGCGCACAGTTGCAGATAGCGTTCCAGGCGGGCGGATGAATGTTCCGGGCCCTGGCCTTCATAGCCGTGGGGCAGCAGCATCACCAGGCCGCACAGACGCGCCCATTTCTGTTCACCGGAACTGATGAACTGGTCGATCACCACCTGGGCGCCGTTGGCAAAGTCGCCGAACTGGGCTTCCCACAGGGTCAGGGTGTTGGGGGCTGCGGTGGCATAGCCGAACTCGAAGGCCAGTACCGCTTCTTCCGACAGCAAAGAATCGATGACCAGGAACTCCTCCTGGTGCTCGGCCAGATTGCGCAGCGGTATCCAGCGGTTGCCGTCCCGCTGGTTGAACAGCACCGCGTGACGATGGAAAAAGGTGCCCCGACCACTGTCCTGCCCCGTCAGGCGCACCGGGTAGCCTTCGGTGACCAAACTGGCGTAGGCGGAAATTTCGGCAAAACCCCAGTCCAGAGGCAATGAGCCGGCGGCCATCTTGCGACGGTCGTCCATGATCTTGGCCACCCGGGGGTGCAGCTCGAAGCCCTCGGGCAGCTCCACCATGCGTCGCCATAGCCCGCGCAGGGTATCCAGGCCGACCCGGGTTTCGGTGGGCTCCCGCCAGTCCCGGTCAATGAAGGGTTTCCAGTCCACCGCCTTGTCGTAGAAGGCTTCGGATTTGTCGATCACAAAGGGCATCAGACTGGCCCCGGCGTCCAGACGGGCGCGGCAGGCGGCTTCCATGGCCTGGGCCTCTTCCCCGTCGAGGATGCCTTGCTGTTCCAGTCGCTCCGCGTAGCGGGCACGGGTGGTGGGCATGGACTTGATGCGCTGGTACATCACGGGCTGGGTGGCGGAAGGCTCGTCGGCCTCGTTATGGCCATGGCGTCGATAGCAGATCAGGTCGATGACCACGTCCTGCTTGAAGGTCATCCGGTAATCCAGGGCGATCCGGGTGGCAAACAGCACCATCTCCGGGTCATCGCCGTTCACGTGCAGGATGGGGGCGTTCACCATCTTGGCCACGTCGGTGCAGTAGGGGGTGGAACGGGCATCCTTGAGGGTGCTGGTGGTGAAACCGATCTGGTTGTTGATGACGATATGCACCGTGCCCTTGGTGGAGAAACCCCGGGTCTGGGACATGTTCAGGGTTTCCATCACCACACCCTGACCGGCAAAGGCGGCATCGCCGTGGATCACCACCGGCAGCACCTCGTCCCCGTCCCGGTCGTCGCGGCGGGTCTGCCGGGCGCGCACCGAGCCTTCCACCACCGGTCCCACGATTTCCAGGTGGGAGGGGTTGAAGGCCAGGGCCAGGCGCATGGGGCCGCCGGGGGTCTGGATGTCGGAGGAAAAACCCATGTGGTATTTCACGTCGCCGGTGCCGGGATGGCGGCGACCCTTGCCCTCGAATTCCTGGAACAGCTCCGCCGGGGATTTGCCCAGGATGTTCACCAGCACGTTCAGGCGGCCCCGATGGGCCATGCCCATGACCATCTCCCGCACCCCCTGCTCACCGGCGCGCCGGATCAGCTCGTCCAGCATGGGAATCAGGCTCTCGCCCCCTTCCAGGGAGAAGCGTTTCTGGCCCACATAGCGGTTATGGAGGTAGCGTTCCAGGCCTTCGGCGGCGGTGAGGCGGTCGAGGATGTAGCGCTTGCGGTCGGCGGTGAAGCCGGGTTCGCCGCGCATCGGCTCCAGGCGTTCCTGTAGCCAGCGTTTTTCGGTGGTCTCGGTGATGTGCATGTATTCGGCACCCAGGGTTTTGCAATAGGTGCCCTTGAGAATGCGGGTAATCTCTCGCAGGGAGGCTTCACTGGGACCGAACAGGGAGCCGGTGTTGAAGACGGTGTCCAGGTCGCCTTCCGACAACTCATGGTGTTCCAGGGTCAGTTCCGGCAGGGTGCTGGCGGCTTCATGCAGGCCCAAGGGGTCCAGGTCCGCCTGCAGATGCCCCAAAAAGCGATGGGCATTGATGTACTGAAGCACCCGGACCTGTTTGCGTTCGTGCTCCAGGCTGCCCATGGGCAGGCCGCGCTGGGTGCCGGCCTCGGCCATCTGGCGAAATTCCTCGCGGACCCGGCTATGGATGATCTGGGGTTCCCGGCCAGCCCGGGTCATGTCCTCGAAATAGCTTCGCCAGGCCTGTGATACCTGCAAGGGGTCTTCCAGGTAGGTCTCGTAGAGCTGGTCCAGGTAGGCGGCGTTCCCGGCATCCAGGTGGGAGGTATTCCATTGAGCCTGCATGTCGCGGGCTTGGGTCGCTTTGGTCATCTGCGCATCCGCTGGTGGCGTGAATAGCGTAAGTTTATAATCCGGGCGATTCTGCTGCTGTCGCCCTAATATATGTAGACCTTTTCGACATTCTATCCAAGAGGGTCAACCCAGCCACGGGTTTTGATAGACTCCCCCGGATGGATGCTGCTCCCCTGCTTGAATCTCTCAACGAAGCCCAGCGCGAAGCGGTGGGTAGTCCCTGTGGTCCTCTGCTGGTGCTGGCAGGTGCCGGCAGTGGCAAAACCCGGGTTCTGGTCCATCGGGTGGCCTGGCTGATCCAGGCAGAAGGACTTTCACCCCACAGTATCCTCGCCGTGACCTTCACCAACAAGGCCGCCGGTGAAATGCGCGGACGCCTGGAAAGCCTGCTGGGCATTCCACCCAGGGGATTGTGGGTGGGCACTTTCCACGGCCTGACCCATCGCCTGCTACGGATTCACTGGCGGGAGGCCGGCCTGCCGGAAGCCTTTCAGATCCTGGATTCAGAAGACCAGCTGCGACTGGTGAAGCGGGTACTCAAGGCACTGGAACTGGATGAGGACCGCTGGGCGCCCCGGCAGATGCAGTGGTACATCAACAACCGCAAGGACGAAGGGGTACGGCCCGAACACCTGCAGGACACCGGCGATCCGGTGAACCGGCAGATGATCCGTATCTATAGCGCCTACGAAGCCGCCTGCCGTCGCGCCAGCGTGGTGGATTTTGCCGAACTGCTGCTGCGCTGTCTGGAACTGCTGCGGGACCACCCGGATCTGCTGGCACATTATCGGCATCGTTTCCGTCACATTCTGGTGGACGAGTTTCAAGATACCAATGCCATCCAGTATGCCTGGCTGCGACTGCTGGCAGGGGACCGCACACCGGTGTTTGCCGTCGGCGATGATGATCAATCCATCTACGGCTGGCGGGGCGCCCGTATTGAACATATCCAGAAATTTTGCCGCGACTTCCCCGGCGCCCGCACGGTGCGTCTGGAACAAAATTACCGTTCTACCCAAAATATCCTCCAGGCCGCCAATGCCCTGATCCGTAACAATGGCGAGCGTCTGGGCAAGGAACTATGGACCCAGGACATTCCCGGTGAACCCATCACCCTCTATGCGGCTTACAACGAATACGAAGAGGCCCGCTTCGTGCGCGACCGGATTCTGGCCTGGCGGGCCACGGGCAAGGCCTGTCGGGATGCGGCCATTCTCTACCGCTCCAATGCCCAGTCCCGGGTCCTTGAAGAGATGCTGATTCAGGCCGGCATACCCTACCGGGTCTATGGTGGGCTGCGCTTTTTTGAACGGGCGGAAATCAAGGACGCCCTGGGATATTTGCGCCTGGTGGAAAACCGGGCGGATGACACCGCCCTGGAGCGGATCATCAACCAGCCGGCCCGGGGGCTGGGAGAGCGGACCCTGGCCCTGATCCGGGAGCAGGCCCGGGAACAGGGCAGCAGCCTGTGGGCCGCCGCTGAACAGCTGCTGTCCCAGGGCCGCCTGACGCCCCGTGCCGGTAATGCCCTGCGGGGGTTCATACAACAGATTGACGCCATGGAGCAGGCCTGTCAGGGCATCGAACTCCACGAACAGGTGGAACAGGTGGTGGCCCATTCCGGTCTGAGGGAACACTATGCCCGGGAGAAGGGGGAAAAGGCCCAGACCCGGCTGGACAACCTGGACGAACTGATCAGCGCCGCCAAGGGCTTTGCACCCGACCGTGAAACCAGGGACGAGATGCCCCTCCTGACCGGCTTTCTCGCCCATGCCGCCCTGGAGGCGGGGGAAGGGGAAGCAGACCCCTGGGAAGACTGTGTTCAGTTGATGACCCTGCATTCAGCCAAGGGACTGGAGTTTCCGCTGGTATTTCTGGTGGGCATGGAGGAGGGATTATTTCCCCATCGCATGTCCCTGGAGGAACCTGGCCGTCTGGAAGAAGAGCGGCGACTGGCCTATGTGGGCATCACCCGCGCCTGTCGCCAGTTGGTGATCAGTTATGCGGAAACCCGTCGGCTTCACGGTCGAGAAACCTACAACACCCCCTCCCGCTTTATCGGAGAATTACCCACCGAGCTACTGGAAGATGTCCGTCCCAAGGCCATGATCCGCCGCCCCCTGGCCCCAACTCCGGGCCGGAGCCAGAGAAAATCCTCCACCTTCCGGGGGCCGGCACCAGCAGACGGTCTGGGTATCGGTAACCGGGTACGTCATCCCAAATTTGGCGAAGGGATAATCACCGACCTGGAAGGGCAGGGTAAATCAGCCCGGGTACAGGTGCGATTTGCTGGCCAGGGCAGCAAGTGGCTGGTGGTGGGTTTTGCCAAACTTGAGCCCATCTTGAGTTAGCGCATACAACACCGAGGTCATCCATGCATCGACGGGATTTCCTGGGCAAAGCTGCCCTTACCGCCCTGGCCACCGGCGGCGTCCTGACCGGTTGTGGCGTCCCCCAGGGTACCGAGTTTTCGGCGCCGGATACGGGGCGTCGCTTTCACTGGCGGATGGTCACCGCCTGGCCCCATGACTCTCCCGGACTGGGGGGCGGTGCCCAATTGCTGGCCCGGATGCTTCACGAACTGTCCGAGGGCCGGATTCAGGTTCGCATCTTTGCAGCGGATGACCTGGTCTCTCCTTTTAAAATCTTCGGCGCAGTGTCCCGAGGGGCTGCCGAGATCGGTCATGGTGCTGCCCACTACTGGCAGGGTAAAAGTGGCGCTGCCCAGTTTTTCACCGCCGTTCCCTTTGGAATGGATGCCCTGGAGACCCAGGCCTGGTTACACGAAGGCGGCGGTCTGGAGCTTTGGCGGGATCTGTACCGCCCGTTTGATGTTATCCCCTTTCCCTGTGGCAATACCGGCGCCCAGATGGGCGGCTGGTTCCAGCATGACATTCAAACCCTGGCAGACCTTCAGGGGCTGCCCATTCGGGCTGCAGGACTGGGGGGGGAAGTCCTGCGTCGTGCCGGTGCCCAGGTGATTCATCTTCCCGGTGATGATTTACCAGAAGCCATGGCGGCGGGGCAACTGGCGGCTGCCGAGTGGATGGGGCCTTATGAAGACATGGCGCTGGGGCTACATCGTCAGGCGCCCTATTACTATCATCCGGGCTGGCAGGCTCCGGGGTTTCAGGTGGAAGCCCTGATCAACCGGGACGCCTACGAAGTCCTGCCCCAGCATCTTCAGGTGGCGGTGGCCCAGGCCTGTCGGCTGGCTGGCGAACAGATGCTGCAAACGTTCCTGGCCCGTAATCAACAGACTCTGGACCGGCTGGTGAGTGAGCATGGTGTTCAGTTGAAGCGATTCCCGACCCCGGTACTGGACAAATTGCGCCGTCTGACCCAGGACCTGCTGGTGGCCATGGCAGAGGACGACCCTTTTATCCGCCGGGTCCATGCCGCCTATATGGGGTTTCAGTCGGACATGGTCCGCTGGAAGGAAATTAACGCAATTTGACTGAGTTTTTGATATGAGCGACAAGCTGCTGATCCTCACCACCGTCAATGACTCTGTTCGCGCCCGGGAGATTGCCGGCGAACTGGTCCGGCGCCGGCTGGCGGCCTGCGTCACCATCCTGCCGGCGGCGACTTCCGTGTATGTCTGGCAGGATGACGTTCAGGAAGATAGCGAACATGTGCTGCTGATCAAGTCCCGGGCCGACTGCCTCGATACCCTGCAAAGAACCCTCCAGACCCTGCATCCTTATGAACTTCCGGAGATCATCGCGGTTCCAATCACCCATGGCCTGGAAGGCTACCTGCGCTGGATCGACGATAACACCGACTCATGATGCGACGCTCACTGGTATTTTTGCTGTTACTGGCACTGCTGCTGCCCGCCCTCCCCGCCCTGGCCCTGTTCGGTAAAAGTGGAGGCAACGAACTCCTGCCACCGGACCGGGCCTTTGCCTTTGACGCCTATCTGGAGGACGAGTACACGGCGGTGGCCCGCTGGCGTATTGCTGACGGTTACTATCTTTATGGCGCCCAGTTTCAGTTCGAGTCCCAGACCGAAGGCATCACCCTGGGAGAACCCCGCCGACCCGCCGGGGTCATCAAGGAAGACGAATTCTTCGGCCAGGTGGAAACCTATCGGTACCATATCTCCATTCATATCCCCCTGCTGCGGGATGAGGATGCCCCCAACACCCTGACCCTCAAGGCCCGCTCCCAGGGCTGTGCCGATATCGGGGTGTGCTATCCCCCCCATTTTCAAACCGTCACCCTGGATTTGACCGATATCCGTGGCCCCCAGGCCCTGAAGCCTCCAACAGGGATCACCGAGCAGGACCGTATTGCTGCCCAATTGGCGGACGGGCGCCTCTGGCTGGTGGTCCTGGCATTTTTTGGTTTTGGTCTGTTACTGACGTTCACCCCCTGTGTGCTGCCCATGATCCCGATTCTGTCCAACATCATCGTCGGTCAGAAGGATCTCACCACCCGCAAGGCCTTCTTCATCTCCCTGGTTTTCGTTCTGGCCATGGCGCTGACCTATACCGTGGCCGGCGTGTTTGCTGGCCTGGCGGGGGCCAACCTGCAGGCCGCGTTCCAGAACCCCTGGATCATCGGCAGCTTTGTGGTGGTGTTCATCGCCCTGGCCCTGTCCATGTTCGGCTTTTATGACCTGCAAATGCCCTCCGGCGTCCAGACCCGGCTCTCTGCCCTGTCCGGCAAACAACAGGGCGGTACCCTCATCGGTGCCGCAATCATGGGCTTTTTGTCGGCCCTGATCGTCGGTCCCTGCGTCACCGCCCCCCTGGTGGGCGCCCTGCTCTACATCAGCCAGACCGGCGATGCGGTACTCGGCGGCCTGGCCCTGTTCTCCCTGAGCATGGGCATGGGCCTGCCCCTGCTGATCATCGGCACCTCTGCCGGCAAACTGCTGCCCCAGGCCGGGGCCTGGATGGATACGGTCAAGGTGGTGTTCGGCGTGCTGCTGCTGGCCATGGGCATCTGGCTGCTGGAGCGGGTGGCACCACCCGGGGTGACCCTGTTCCTGTGGGCGACCCTGCTCATGGGCTTTGCCATCTACATGATCGCGGTAAAGCCCCTGCCCAGGCAGGCTGGCCTCTGGCGGGCGCTGTGGAAGGGGCTGGGTCTGGTGATCCTGATCTACGGGATGGTGGTGATGGTCGGCGCCGCCACCGGCGGGCGGGATGTGCTGCGCCCCTTGAGCGGCATCACCATCGGCAGTTCAGCCACGGTTCACCCGCTGCCATTTCGCCCGGTGAACAGCCTGGCGGATCTGGAACGGGAACTGGCCCAGGCCAGGGAGCGGGGTCAGCCGGTGATGCTGGACTTCTATGCCGACTGGTGCGTGGACTGTGTACGGATGCAACGCACCACCTTCCAGGACAGCACCGTGACCCAGCGCCTGTCCCAGGTGCACCTGCTCAAAGTCGATGTCACGGACAACACCGCCGATCACCGGGCGTTGCTGCAAGCCTTTGACCTGTTTGGCCCGCCGGCGCTGGTCTTTTATGATGAGCAGGGACAGGAAATCCATCAAGCGCGGGTGGTGGGCTACATGAACGCCCGCCGTTTTAGCCACCATCTGCAACAGACTCTGGACCATTTTTAGATATGCCCCGGTTTCCATCCAATGTTGTCTCGTTCCGTTACCTGTTACCGGTCCTGCTGCTGGTGCTGATCCTGGGCTTTGGCACTGTAGCCGGTTTTGGGCTTGGTCTGTTTTCCTCCGACAGAACGGCCAACAGTGAACTGACCGGAGCCGGGATGCTGGGCCAGTACCGCCCCGATTTTGTCCTGCCCGACATGCAGGGCCAGACCCGTACCATCGCCGAATGGGATCAGCAGGTGGTGCTGATTAACTTCTGGGCCACCTGGTGCCCCCCTTGCCGCAAGGAAATGCCCACCTTCGTGGCGATGCAGGAAGCCCATGCCGCTGCCGGTTTTACCATTGTGGCGGTGGCCATCGATGAACCTCAGGCCGTCCAGGATTTCATGGACACCCATGGCGTGAATTTTCCCGTGCTGATCGGCGAAGATGACGCCATGGCCGTGGCCCATCGCTACGGCAACCGTTTCGGCAGTCTGCCCTATAGTGTGCTGCTGGATCGGGAGGGCCATATCCGCTATATCCATGCCGGTGAACTGACCCAGGCGACCCTGGAGCGGGAACTGCAGCCGTTGCTATAGCCACATCAACCACAGGCCGATCCTGCGCCCCAGGACATCAAGCATCCCACGAAAACTGTCGGAAAAGTATGAGAACATGCAGGAAACTTCGGCAAAAACACCCTGATCCGGCATATCCTCTGGACACCACCCCAACCATCAGGCACAATCCCCTGCACCTTGGGGGTATTCATTTTTCCTGCGTCTGACCGCGGTTTTCACCCCGCAAGGCCCGGCATTTTTCACTCCTTGCGATGTTGTAAAGCCCATGGCCCAGTTCCTGCTGCTCAACGGTCCCAACCTGAACCTGCTCGGTACCCGAGAACCCGATGTGTATGGCCGCCAGACCCTGGATGACATCGTCCAGGCCCTGACCGAACAGGCCCGACAGGCAGGTCACCATCTGGACGCCTTTCAGTCCAACGGGGAACACGCCCTGATCGACCGCATCCACGCCGCCCGTCATCAGGGGGTGGATTGCATCCTGATCAATCCAGGTGCCTACACCCATACCAGCATCGCCTTGCGTGACGCCCTGCTGGGCGTGGCCATACCGTTCATTGAAGTGCATCTGTCCAACACCTTTGCCCGCGAGTCCTTCCGCCACCATTCCTACCTGTCCGATGTGGCCGCCGGTGTGATCATCGGCCTGGGCCCCCAGGGGTATGGGCTGGCGCTACAGGCCGCCATGCAACTGACCCACCGAAACTGAGACGCCATGGATATCAGAAAAATCAAGAAACTGATCGAATTGCTGGAGGAATCCGGCATCAACGAGATCGAGATTCAAGAAGGTGAGGAGTCCGTCCGCATCACCCGGGCCGCGCCCAACAGCGGGACCACCTTCATGATGCCACCCCAGCAATACATGGTCCCTGGCGCCGCACCTGCTGCCCCATCGGCACCCACCTCCTCCCCGCCGGCACCGACACCGGCAGCGGAAACCCGGCCTGCCCTGCCTCCCGGCCATCAGGTCACTGCCCCCATGGTGGGCACGTTCTACCGCGCCCCTACTCCCGGCGCCCGGGCGTTTGTGGAGGTGGGCCAATCGGTGCAGGAAGGGGATACCCTGTGCATCATCGAAGCCATGAAAATGCTCAACCAGATCGAGGCCGACAAAACGGGCGTGATCAAGGCTATTCTGGTGGAAAACGGGCAGCCGGTGGAATACGGTCAACCCATGTTCATCATCGACTGAACAACCACCAGGGGCCAGATAAACAGATGTTCAACAAGATACTGATTGCCAACCGGGGTGAAATCGCCCTGCGGATCCTGCGGGCCTGTCGTGAAATGGGCATCAAGACCGTGGCGGTACATTCCGAAGCGGACCGGGATCTCAAACACGTGCGTCTGGCGGACGAGTCGGTGTGTATTGGTCCGGCCCGTTCCATGGACAGCTATCTCAATATTCCCGCCATCATCAGCGCCGCTGAAGTGACCGATGCCGAGGCCATCCATCCTGGTTACGGTTTTTTGTCGGAAAATGCCGACTTTGCCGAACGGGTGGAATCCAGCGGTTTTGCCTTTATCGGCCCCCGGGCCGAGACCATCCGCCTGATGGGGGACAAGGTCTCCGCCAAGGAGGCCATGATCGCCGCGGGTGTACCCTGCGTCCCCGGTTCCGGCGGCGCCCTGGGGGATGATCCAGAAGAAAATCTGGCCCTGGCCCGCAAAATCGGCTATCCGGTGATCATCAAGGCCTCCGGCGGCGGTGGTGGCCGGGGTATGCGGGTGGTTCACGCCGATGGCGCCCTCATCAACGCCATTTCCCTGACCCGCAGCGAGGCGGCTTCCGCGTTCAACAACCCCACCGTCTACATGGAGAAATATCTGGAGCGACCCCGGCATGTGGAGATTCAGGTGATTGCCGACACGCACGGCCAGGCCGTCAGCCTGGGGGAGCGGGACTGCTCCATGCAGCGCCGTCACCAAAAGGTGATCGAGGAAGCCCCCGCCCCCGGCATCACCGAGGAACAGCGCCGGGCCATCGGCGAACGCTGCGCCGATGCCTGCCGCCGGATCGGTTATCGGGGTGCGGGCACCTTCGAGTTTCTTTACGAGGATGGGGAGTTCTACTTCATCGAAATGAACACCCGGGTGCAGGTGGAACATCCGGTGACCGAGATGGTGACCGGCATCGACATCGTGCGGGAACAGATTCGGGTCGCTGCCGGCGAACCCCTGGGGTTCACCCAGGATCAGGTCATCTTGCAAGGTCATTCCATCGAATGCCGCATCAATGCCGAAGACCCGGCCACCTTCATGCCCTCTCCCGGCACCATCAGCCAGTACCATGCCCCCGGTGGTCCGGGTATCCGGGTGGATACCCATATCTATAACGGCTACAAGGTTCCCCCCTACTACGATTCCATGATCGGCAAACTCATCAGCTATGGGGCCACCCGGGAGATTGCCCTGGCCCGCATGCGTGGGGCATTGTCGGAGATCGTGATTGAAGGCATCAAGACCAATATCCCCCTGCACCGGGATTTGATCAACGATGTGGCTTTCCAGCAGGGTGGTACGGATATTCACTACCTGGAAAAGAAACTCAAGGCGCAGAGCTGATGATCCAGATCACCCTTCCGGCCACGGCCCAGCAGACCGACGCCGTGGAAGACGCCCTGCTGGACCTGGGGGCAGTTTCGGTCATGCTGCGGGATGCCGGGGACTTTCCCCTGCTGGAACCCTTGCCGGGGGAAACCCCCCTGTGGCCGGATACCCTGGTGACCGGACTGTTTGCCGCCGATGCCGATATCCCTGGCCTCACCGCCGCCCTGGCCCGGACGCTGGGCCTTGCGCCGGAGTGTATCCACCACGAGGTGCTGCCAGATCAGGACTGGGTGCGGGCCTGTATGGATGACTTCAAGCCCATCCGTTTCGGGGAGCGTTTGTGGATCGTACCCACCTGGCACCAGACCCCGGACCCCCAGGCGGTGAACATCCGTCTGGACCCCGGTCTGGCCTTTGGTACCGGCACCCATCCCACCACCGCCATGTGCCTGGGCTGGCTGGACCGCCACGCCCCCGTGGATCAGGAGGTACTGGATTACGGCTGTGGCTCCGGCATCCTGGCCATCGGCGCCCTGGCCCTGGGCGCCCGCCATGCCTGGGGTGTGGACATCGACCCCCAGGCCATGACCGCCACCCGGGAGAATGCCCAGCGCAACCACATCCCCCCGGAACGACTGCAGGCGGTATTGCCCGATGCCCTGCCGGACGAGATCCGCTTCGACCTGACCATGGCCAATATCCTGGCTGGCCCCCTGATTGCCCTGGCCCCGGCCCTGGGTCACCGCACCCGGATCGGAGGACGGATCATCCTCGCCGGTTTACTGGACCGTCAGGCGGATGAAGTGGCTTCTGCCCATGAGCCCTGGTTTGAAATGAGTGTGGCCGACCAGTTGGACGGCTGGACCCTGCTGCAGGGGGTTCGGCGTCACCCCGTGGTCTGATGCCATGCCCAACTGCCCCCATTGCCAGCATCCCCACCTCGTCCCCGCAACCTGCGGGCAAACGGAAACGGCCTCATGCCCCCATTGTGGTCAGAAGCTGTCATCCCCCGCTGACGCCACCCCTCCGGAACCCCACAGCCCCTTGGGGGAACGGCCTCAAAAATTGAATCTGCAGGCTTTTGGGGTGCCGGAGGGGGCAGACTCCGGTGCTGCTGCCGTCGATGACACCCTGGCATCCCTACGGTCATCGGCGCCTCCGCTCCCCCCCACCGTGCCCCCGGTACTGCGGGAGGAATTGACCAGACCCCAGCCCTTGCCGCCAGTCCGGGGGAACACCCTGGTCTGGAAGCTGGCCTGCTTGTGGTTGATTGTGCTTCTGATAGGGCAACTGGCCTACCAGCAGCGGGAATGGTTACTGGCCCATCCTGATCTGGAACCCTGGGTTCGTCTGGGCTGCGACTGGGCAGGCTGTTCACTTTCGCCGGCCATTGACCCCGAGGCCCTGCACCTGATCAGCCGGGAGGTACATAGCCACCCCACCCGCCCCGATGCCCTGATGGTAACTGGCCAACTGAAAAACCGGGCCGATTTTCCCCAACCCTGGCCAATCCTGGAGGTGGTCTTGATGGACCCCATGGGTCAGCCCGTGGCGGCCCGGCGGCTGTCCTCGGCCCATTACCTGCTACAGCCTGCCCAGGGGTTGATGCCGCCGGGGCAGCCAGCGGATATCCGGCTGGAACTGGAAGACCCCGCGCCAGAGGCGGTGTCTTACCAGTTTCGTCTACTCACCCAGTAAGTGTAGGTTCATCAGTCTCAATCCCGTGGGTATGATGGCACCTTCAGCGCACATCAGGCAGCCCCTCAAGACCCATGTATATCGGCCCTCATAGTATCGACCCGCCACTGATTCTGGCGCCCATGGCAGGGATCACCGACCGCCCGTTCCGTCACCTGTGCCGCACCCAGGGGGCCGGTCTGGCGGTTTCGGAAATGGTACACGCGGACATGCGCCTGTGGCAGCGCACCAAATCCCGCCTGCGTCTGGACCAGGATGGGGAAATCGGCCCCCGTAGCGTTCAGATCGTGGGCCATGATCCTGCCATGATGGCGGCAGCGGCGGCGGCTGCCGTGGACCAGGGTGCCCAGATCATCGACATCAACATGGGTTGCCCTGCCCGCAAGGTGATCAACCGCAGTGCCGGTGCCGCCCTGCTGGCAGACCCGCCACGGGTGGCGCGGATTCTGGCGGCCATCGTTGCCGCCGTATCGGTTCCGGTCACCCTGAAAATTCGCCTGGGCATGGACCGGGAACATATCAATGCCCCCCACATTGCCCAACTGGCCCAGGACCAGGGTATCCAGGCCCTGACGGTTCATGGCCGTACCGCGGCCTGTGGCTTCAAAGGCACCGTGGATTATGCGGCCATTGCCCAGGTCAAATCGGCAGTAGACATGCCCATCATCGCCAACGGCGACATCCGCACCCCTGAACAGGCCCGTCGGGTACTGGAGATGACCGGTGCCGATGCCCTCATGATTGGCCGGGGTGCCCAGGGACGCCCCTGGCTATTCCGGCAGATCCACCAGTATCTGACCTGCGGAGCACACTTGCCCGATCCCGATCCTGCCCAGGTTCATGCCCTGATACAGACCCATCTGGCCCATATCCATGACTTCTATGGAGAAAGGCTGGGGGTACGTATCGCCCGCAAGCATATCGTCTGGTATCTGCATGATCGCCCCGGTATTGCCCAATGGCGTCCGCGTATCCTGGGCGCCCCGGACGGCGCCACCCAGCGGGCACAGATCAGCGAGTATTTTCGGTCACTTCCCCGTGGGGAGCAGGGTGCTGCAGCATGACCCATGGCATCAAAGCAGACAGTGAAACCCTGGCCCGGGCAGTGCATCAGGCGCTGGAGGACTATTTTGCCCATCTGGACGGCCATGAACCGGACAACGTGTATCGGTTGGTGATGGAGGAAGTGGAGCGGCCTTTGCTGGCCTCTGTGCTCAGACATTGTGACGGCAACCAGAGCCGCGCCGCCCAGTATCTGGGGCTTAACCGGGGTACCCTGCGCAAGAAGCTGCGGCAATACGGGCTGGTCAATTAATTATTCCGCTTCCGCCAATAACCGTCGGGCCACCCGCTCTGATTGTCCGGCATAACCGCCGCCAAACAGATTGAAGTGATTGAGCAGGTGATACAGGTTATACATATCCCGCCGCACCCGATATCCCGGGTCCAGGGGCCAGGCCTCATCGTAAGCGGCATAAAACGCCGGGGTACAGCCTCCAAACAGCTCGGTCATGGCCACGTCAGCCTCCCGGTCACCGTAATACACCGCCGGATCGAAAATCACCGGCTGGCCTTGCTGGTCGGTATCGTGGTTACCGCTCCACAGATCCCCATGCAGCACCGAAGCCACCGGCTGGTAACCGGAAAACAATGCCGGCAATGCCGCCATGAGCCGCTCCACGGCGTCGATCAACCCGGTTCCCCCCCCGCCCTGGGCCGCCCGCCGGATCTGGAAACCCAGTCGATGCTCCCGATAGAAGCTCACCCAGTCGTCGCACCAGGTATTGATCTGGGGCGTACTGCCGATGGTATTGTCCCGGTGCCAGCCAAACCGGGGGGCCGTATGCCGGTGCAGGGCCGCCAGTTGCGCCCCGAACCGGGCAGGATGGGAGGGACCACCCAGGGGCAGATGTTCCATCACCAAAAAACTGCGCCCCGCCACCACCCCATGACATAGGGGTTCAGGCACCCGGATGGCGCCCGGTGCCCTCAGGGCCAGCAGACCCTCTGCCTCGGCGGCAAACATGAAAGCCTGTTGGGGATCATTGAGCTTGACGAAAAAGCGGCGACCGTCCTGCCCCTGGAGCAGGGCCGTTTCATTGATACAGCCTCCGGCAGCGCCCCGCCGGTTCTGGAGCCGGAAGGGGCGGCCAGTGGCACGGGTAATTTCATCACACAGGGCGGGCCACAGGCTCATGTGGCCACCAACCGGCCAAGCACTTCGCCGGCCTGGGTTTCTTTCACCACGGTCCACCCCGTCGGCAGTTCCGGTGCTGGTTCTGACAGGGCTTGTTCCAGATAAACACGGGCACCAGGCCGCAGCAGACCAGGGCGGCTCAGATGAACCAGACACCCGGACAGCAGCCCCTTACCATAGGGGGGGTCCAGAAACACCAGGTCAAACCCATCATCACAGGTGGCCAGATAGGTCAGTCCATCCCGGGCCAGAATCTCCACATGGGCCGCCCCCAATGCCGTCACCTGAGTCTTGAGATGGGCCGCTACCCGCCCGTCCCGCTCCACCATCACCACTGTGGCCGCCCCCCGGGAAGCGGCTTCAAATCCCAGCGCACCACTGCCGGCAAACAGATCCAGACAGCGGGCGCCGCTGATCATCGGCTGCAACCAGTTAAACAGGGTTTCCCGTACCCGGTCCGGGGTAGGCCGCAGGCCGGGGCCATCGGGCACCGGCAGACGCCGACTGCGCCATTGCCCCCCGATGATGCGCAGCCGACCCGGCGCACCGGGTCGGGGATGTTTTGCCGGACGGGCTCCCATCAGTCGGTCCCACCGACGATCACCGTGACCAGCCGGGTGGGGTCTACCCGGCGGGCAAAGGCTTCATTCACCGTGACCGGGTCCAGCGCTTCCACCTGATCGGTAAAGGTGTCCAGATAATCCAGCGGCAATCGGTAAAATCCCATCATGGCCACATGGTCCAAAATGCCCGAGTTGCTGGCGGTGCGCAGGGGGAAACCGCCCACAATATTGGCCTGGGCTGCTTTGAGTTCATCCTCATCCAGGCCGCTGGCCACAAACGTCTCCAACGTCTGACGCATCACCGCCACCGCTTCGTCCGCCTGGGTCACCTGGGTCTGCATGCCCATCAAAAACGGCCCCGCTGCGGCCATGGGAGAGAAGTGGCTATAAACACTATAGGCCAGGCCCCGCTGGGTACGGACTTCATCCATCAGCCGGGAAGTGAACCCGCCCCCACCCAGGCGATGGTTGCCCACATACAGGGGAAAATAGTCCTCATCCCCCCGGATCATACCGGGATGGCCCATGAAGATGTGGACCTGTTCGGAGGGAAAATGCACCCGGATGGTCTGCTCCGCCTCGGGCAGGGCCACCTGGGGCAGCGCCGGGGCTGGCTCACCTTCTGGCAGGGCAGCGGCAATGCGTTCCGCCAGGGCCTCGGCCTGATCCCGGTCCAGCCCGCCCACCAGGGCCAGGATGCCGTTGCGGGCCACGTAGTAGGTCTGGTGGAAGGTGCTCAGATGCGCCGGGGTGATGCCGGCCAATCCCGCCTCAGTGCCCAGAGGGGGATGGGCATAGGGATGTCCGGCATACACCGTCTCGAAGAAGGTCCGTCTGGCTATGGCCCCTGGATTTTGCTGCTGGGCCTGCAGGGCCACCAGGGCCTGACGCCGGGTTCGATCCAGACCCCGCTGCGTCAATGTCGGCTGGCCAACCACAGTGACCAGGGTCTCCACTGCCGTCTCCAGCCAGTCCGGTTCGGTCAGGGTGCGCAGATTGAGGATGGCCATGTCCCGTTCCGAACTGGTACTCAACTGGGCGCCCACCTCCTCCAACCGCTGGGCGATGGTATCGGCATCCCAATCCCCGGCACCATCCCGCAACAGGGTGTTGGTCAGGCGGGCCAGGCCAGGATGATCCCCGTCTCTGGCGCTGCCGGCATTGAACACCAGCCGGATATCCACCATGGGCAAGGCCGGCGATGGCACGAAATAGACCTGGAGGCCGTTGTCGGTTTCCCAATGCTGGACCGTGGTGGCGGCCGCCGGAGTGGTCAGGGTGACCAGCAGGGCCAGCAGGCACAGTCCCCAGCCGGGACGGGGCAGAGAGGAAAATGTCGTCATGTTGAGCATGCCTTCCTTCAAAATGGGCGAATCAGACCATCAGCGCAGATGGCCGTCGAAATACCCCGGCGGATTGTCCGGGTCGATGGGCAGGGGGTCCAGCCAGGCCACCGTGCGCTGGTCCACGTCAAAATAGCGCCGGGCCACCGCCTGCACCTGCTCCGGGGTCACCGCCCGGATGCGCTCGGCAAACTCGTCCCCCAGTTGCCAGGACAATCCCACACTCTCCAGCATCCCCAGCCCCATGGCCTGTCCCATGATGGAATCCCGGCGATACACCTCCCGGGCCACCACCTGGGCCTTCACCCGCTCCAGTTCGGCGGCGCTGACCGGCTCGTCCTTGAGTCGCTCCAGGGACTCGGTGAGGGCCGCTTCCACCTCGGCCCGATCCACCCCGGCAGAAGGGGTGGCGCTGAGCACGAACAGGTTATCGAGCCGTGATAGGGGGTTATATCCGGCACTGGCAGAAGCCACCAGTTCCCGCTCCCGCACCAGCTCCCGGGCAAAGCGGGCACTTTGTCCTCCATTGAGCACGCCGGCGGCCACCTGCAGGGCATAAGGCACCCAGTCTTCCTCGGCAGTCATGATCACCGGCACCTTGTAGCCCATCAGCAGATAGGGCACCTGGGCCGGTGCCCGGACCGTGATCCGCCGTTCCCCCCGTTGCGGGGTCTCGGTGCGGGATTTCACCACCGGCAGATCCCGGGCCGGAATCGGGCCAAAATGGGTGCTGGCCAGATGGTGTACAGCCTCTGGCTCCACATCGCCCACCACCACCAGGATGGCGTTGTTGGGGGCATACCAACGGTCATACCAGTCCCGCAGGTCGGCCACCGTGTATTCGTCGATGTCCCCCATCCAGCCGATGATGGGAATACCGTAAGGGCTGTTGAGCCAGGCGACGGCATTGAAATGCTCAAAGGTCAGGGCGTTGGGGTTGTCCTCGGTTCGCAGCCGCCGTTCCTCCCGCACCACCCGCATCTCCTGGATAAATTCATCTTCCGGCAAGGCCAGATGCTGCATCCGGTCCGCTTCCAGCTTCAGGGCCGTTTCCAGATGTTCGGCGGCCAGTTGCTGGAAATAGGCGGTGTAGTCCCGGCTGGTAAAGGCATTTTCCCGCCCGCCCAGGCTGGCGATGATGCGGGAAAATTCCCCGGCAGGATGGGCATGGGTGCCCTTGAACATCATATGTTCCAGGGCATGGGAAATGCCGGTGATACCCCCATGTTCGTGACCGGAACCCACCCGGTACCAGACCATGGACGCCACCACCGGCGCCCGTCGATCCGGCAGCACCAGCACTTTCATGCCGTTATCCAGCATGAACTCATGTACAGGGCTGCTTTCGGTGGCCCATAACCCACCGGGTAACAGTAGCAGTACCAATAACAGACTGATCCAAGGCGTTTGATGTTTCATTTCAGCAAGCGTCCCTCAGTGGTAGGATGTGGGCTCTTGAACATCACCGTAGACTCCATCAGCGCATGTTCGGTTTCCGCAAGAAGAAAAAACCTGTCGATCAGCCGCCTCAGAAGGCCGCTGAGTCCGTGGAATCCCTGGAGATCATCGAGGGCCTGGAGATCATCAAGGCGCCCGAGGATACCCGTTCCGAAAAATCCGCCAAGGCAGGGTCAGGGCCATCACCGGATTCTCCCCCGGCGGCATCTCCCCCGGAGCCTGTCCCCAAACCGCCCACAGCGGACGCCCCTCCAGCCAAGCCTCCGGCACCCACCGTGGCCCCGGCGGCTCCACCCAGGCCCCCGGCATCCACCGTGGCCCCTGCGGCCCCGGCCAAGCCCCCGGCACCGCCCCTGACCGCCCCGGTTGTGGCCGAGGACAAGCCTGCCGCAACAGCCCCGATCAAGGCTGACAGTGACAAGGCCGACAGCGACGGGGACAAGGACACCGACACCTCAAAAAAAGGACTATTCTCCCGCCTGCGCAAAGGGTTGTCCAAAACCTCCTCCACCCTCACCGAGGGTATGGCAGGGCTGGTGCTGGGCAAAAAGACCATCGATGACGAACTGCTCGAAGAGCTGGAAACCCGTCTGCTCATGGCCGATGTGGGCATTGAAGCCACAGAAACCATTCTGGATGGACTCACCCGCCGGGTGGCCCGCAAGGAACTCAAGGACGCAGACGCCCTGGTCAAGGCCCTGGAAGGGGCCATGGTGGACGTGCTCAAGCCGGTACAACAGCCGCTGAAGATCGACGCCGAAAAGACACCCTATGTGATCCTGGTGCTGGGGATCAACGGGGCCGGCAAAACCACCACCATCGGCAAGCTCACCCATCACCTGCGTCAACAGGGCCAGTCGGTGATGCTGGCCGCCGGCGATACCTTCCGGGCCGCCGCCGTGGAACAGTTACAAACCTGGGGCGAACGCAATCAGGCGCCGGTCATTGCCCAGGGACAGGGGGCAGATTCGGCATCGGTGATTTTCGATGCCCTCCAGGCCGCCAGGGCCAGGGGCATGGACGTGCTCATTGCCGATACAGCCGGACGCCTGCATACCCAGTCCAACCTGATGGATGAACTCAAAAAGGTCAAACGGGTGATCCAGCGTCAGGTGCCGGATGCCCCCCATGAAGTGCTGCTGGTGGTGGATGCCGGCACGGGTCAAAATGCCCTCAATCAGGCCAGAGAGTTCCATCAGGCCATGGGCCTGACCGGCATTGCCGTCACCAAACTGGATGGCACCGCCAAGGGCGGTATCCTGTTTGCCATTGCCGATCAGGTGAAGGTGCCGGTGCGCTTCATCGGTGTGGGAGAAAAGATCGAGGATCTGCGGACGTTTGATGCCGAAGATTTTGCCAGGGCCTTGCTGTCGGATCGGGACTAGGTCTCAAGATGATCCTACTGCGCAATGTCAGCAAGCGTTATCCCAATGGCCATGAAGCCCTGGCCCGGGTCAGCCTGAGCCTGGACCGGGGGGCAATGGCCTTTCTCACCGGCCATTCCGGGGCCGGCAAGAGCACCCTGCTCAAGCTCATCGCCCTGATCGAACGCCCCAGTCGCGGCCAGATTCTGGTCAATGGTCAGGATCTGGCCGTCCTGTCCGCCCGGCAGGTGCCTTATTTCAGGCGGCGGATCGGTATCATCTTCCAGGATCATCATTTACTCCATGATCGCAGCGTGTTTGACAATGTGGCCCTGCCCCTGGTGATCCAGGGTTACCGACAGCCGGAAATTGCCCGGCGTGTTCGCGCAGCCCTGGACAAGGTGGGTCTGCTGCACAAGGAGCAGGCCGAACCCGTCACCCTGTCCACTGGCGAGCAGCAGCGGGTGGGGATTGCCCGGGCCGTGGTCCACAAGCCTGCCATCCTGCTGGCCGACGAACCCACCGGCAATCTGGACCCCCATCTGTCACGGGAAATCATGCAGTTATTCCTGCGTTTCAATCAGGTGGGTACCACTGTGCTGATTGCCAGCCATGACCTGGATCTGATTTCTTCCCTGGGCAAACCCACGGTACACCTGCACGAAGGTCAACTTCAGCGGCGGGCGCTGGAACCATGAGCGGACAACGCAGGCTGGAACAGCCGCCGGTCAATGCCCGTTTCCGGGCCTATGCCATCAACCACCTGCGCGCCCTGATTTTCAGTCTGGGCAAACTCCACCGCGCCCCCTTCTCCAGCACCCTGACCCTGTTGGTGATTGCCACCGCCCTGACCTTGCCCACCCTGTTTCATGTGGCTCTGGGCAACCTGAAACAACTCAGCCCGGACTGGTCCCGGACGGCGCAGATTTCAGTCTTTCTTGAAGAGACGGTGACCGACGAACAGGTACCGTCTCTGGCGGCTCAACTGGCTCAGCGTGCCGATGTGGCCGAGGCGCTGCCTATCACCCGAAGTGAGGCCCTGGCGGAGTTTCGCGCCCATTCCGGTTTTGATGGGGCGCTGGACATTCTGGAGGACAATCCCCTGCCGCCGGTGATTGTGGTGACGCCGGCCCTGGACCACCGGGCCACCACCGCCCTGGAGATGCTGGTCAGTGCCCTGGAACAAAGACCTGAAGTTGCCCTGGCGCTGCTGGACCTGCAATGGATGCAGCGGCTGTTTGCCATCATGGACATGCTGCAGCGGGCCACTGTGGTACTGTCCCTGCTATTGGGGCTGGGGGTGTTGCTGGTGGTGGGCAATACCATCCGGCTGGATGTACAAAACCGGCGGGAGGAAATCGAAGTGGCCAAACTGGTGGGGGCCACTGATGCCTTCATCCGGCGGCCTTTTCTCTACGGGGGGCTATGGTTGGGTCTGGGGGGGGCCGCAGTGGCGGTGGCGATTGTCACGGTGACCCTGCTGCTGTTGTCCGGGCCGGTACACACCCTGTCCCGGCTTTATGGTGGAGAATGGGCGCTGCAGGGGCTGGGGCTGCAAGGCACCCTAACCCTGCTGGGGGTGGGTGCCTTGCTGGGCCTGGTGGGGTCATGGATCACGGTAAACCAGCATTTGCAGGACATCGAACCCCGGTGAAAGGGGACGGCTTTGGGTCAAGCCACCAGGGTTTGTCGCAGCCGGCGGATGGCGTTGTTTTCCAACTGACGAATCCGCTCTGCTGACACCCCATGTTCTGCTGCCAGTTCATGCAGGGTCGCCTTCTCCTCTGCCAGCCAGCGGCGGGCCAGAATGGCCTGGCTGCGGTCATCCAGGGCCGCCAGCGCCTGCTTCAGGCGGTGCTGGTGATAATCTCCCCAATCCGCCTGTTCCATCAATAAGGCCGGGTCGCCCTCCTGGTCCATCAGCACCTCTGCCGGGGCTGCCGTATAGGTATCATCCTCTGCCGGCTCTGGATCAAAACTCACATCCCGTCCCGCCAGACGGGACTCCATTTCCATCACTTCCCTGGCAGACACCCCCAGGTCATTGGCCACGGTGTCCACCTCCTCCTGACTGAACCAGCCCAGCCGCTGCTTGGCGCTCCGCAGGTTGAAGAACAGCTTGCGCTGGGCCTTGGTGGTGGCCACCTTGACGATGCGCCAGTTGCGCAGCACAAATTCATGGATTTCGGCCCGAATCCAGTGTACGGCAAAGGAAATCAGGCGCACGTTCATGTCCGGGTCAAAGCGCTTGACCGCCTTCATCAGGCCGATGTTGCCTTCCTGGATCAGATCGCCCAGGTTGAGGCCGTAGCCGGAATAGCCGCGGGCGATATGCACCACGAACCGCAGATTGTGCATCACCAGCTTGCGGGCGGCTTCCAGGTCCTGTTCATCCCGCAGGCGGCGGGCCAGGGTCTGCTCTTCCTCGGCCTCCAGCACCGGCAGCCGGTTGACGGCGGTGATGTAGCTGTCCAGGTCCCCGACCGGGACGGCAAGACGATGGGCGGCAGGCGTCAGTGCGGTTGTCATGGATTGCGATCCTCCCCAATACCAAGCGGAATGCGGCGAGTTTAGCACTCGCGGGGTTGGAGTGCTAACAGTCGGGATGAGTTCCACCGGTCCGGGCGTCGCAGATTGGGGCCGCTCCCCTGGACGCCGGGGGAGAGGGGCGCCTATTTCCGGGCGATGGGGATCACTCCCCGCGCCGGCATCGGACTGGGTGCCGGCGCCCCGGTCACCCAGGCATGGCCATAGATCACCTCATAGGTGGCCGGCAACACCCCCTGGGCATTGCGGAACGGCTCATAGGCCGCCTCCGCCGCCCGCAACCGGGACGGCGTGGTCAGCCCCCGCCCCCGGCCCAGCAGGGCATTGGTGGCCCCGATGGCCTGCAGATCCCGCATCAGACGCCCCATCCGGGGGTAGGTCACCGTGATCCGCTCCACATCCATCACCGGGTCCGCAAATCCGGCCCGCACCAGGGCATCCCCCACGTCATGCATGTCAAAAAAGGCATTCACATGGGCATGGCCGTCCACCGCCCCCCAGGCGGAACGCAACTCATGCAGGGTATCCGGCCCCAGGGTGGTGAACATCAGCAGCCCACCGGGGGCCAGCACCCGCCGGAATCCGGCAAAGGTCCGGTCCAGGTCATTGCACCACTGGATGGTCAGGCTGGAAAAGATCAGATCAAAACGGGCATCGGCAAACGGCAGCGCCTCCACATCGGCGCACACCAGACCCGGCTTGCGCCACCAGCCGCCCCCCTTGCCCGCCTGCCGCAACATGGACGGCGACAGATCCAGCCCCACCGCTCGCGCCCGCCGATACCGTTGCCGCAGTCCCCGCAACCCCTGCCCCGTGCCCGTGCCCGCATCCAGCACCCATGCCGGCTGCAGCCGGATCCACGCCAGACGCTCCAGCAACCGGCTGCAGACCTCCTTCTGCAACACCGCCGCCTCGTCATAGGACGGCGCGGCCCGGTCGAAGGTGGCGCGTACCCGCTGCTTGTCCACGCGGTATGGAGAGGGATCAGTCATGCAAAAAACTCCGAAGAACGGCCTCGAACCGGGCCGGTCGGGACAGGAACGGGGCATGGCCGGCGCCCTTGATCACGGCGGTGCCCAAGGCGGGCCGCAATGCCTTGAACGCCGTCTCGGCGGCGGCGGGCACCAGGGTATCGTACTCCCCGAACACGGCATGTACCGGACAGGGCAGCGTGGCCAGGGTCCGGCGCAGGTCCATGTTCCGCAACAACGCCAGCCCCTCGGTCAGGGCCTCGGGGGTGGGTGGGCCATCCAGCAGACGGCCCCGCAGGGTCTTCAAGGCCCCCTGGGCATCGGGCAGGCCGTGAAACTGCAACGCCAGAAACCGATTCAACGTCACCCGGTACTGGGCGGCCAGCCCCTGGGCAAAGGCATCCAGCACCGGCAGGGCCATGGCATGGGGCCAGTCCGGGGCCTGCACGAAGCGCGGGGTACCGGCCACCAGAATGACCCGGTGAACCCGCTGGGGATGGCGCGCCGCGGCCTGCAGGGCCACCAGGGCACCCAGGGACCAGCCCACCAGAGTGGACCCAGCCATCGGCAGGGTGGCGGCCAGGCGATCCGCCAGGGTATCCAGATCCCCCAGCCGGGTCTCATGGGCGGCGGCGCCGTGGCCGGGCAGATCCACCCGGCAAACCTGAAAATCATCGGCCAGGGCGCAGGCCAGCTCTTCCCAGACCCCGGCATTGAGACCCCAGCCGTGGATCAGGGTCAGGCTCGGGCCGTGACCCTGGAAATGGCTTGTCAAGGCAACAGTCACTCACCCCTCCTTCGGGTTATCTTGCCCTCACCCCAACCCCGCTCACACAAGGGGGGAGGGGCTTTGGGGCATGTTCTCGGTTATCATGCGCGGCAAACCCAACCGCCCGACCCAACAGGCCGGAGAGGATACGCCCCCCCATGTTGCTGCCCATCATACTGACCATTGCCGCCTACCTGATCGGCTCCCTCTCCACCGCCATCATCACCTGCAAGCTACTGGGCCTGCCCGACCCCCGCACCCAAGGCTCCGGCAACCCCGGCGCCACCAACGTGCTGCGCTCCGGCGGCAAAAAAGCGGCCATCATCACCCTGACGGGAGACCTTCTCAAGGGGGTGATCCCGGTATGGATCGCCCTGGCCCTGGGGCTGGAAGGTCTTGCCCTGGCCCTGGTGGCCCTGGCCGCCTTCCTCGGCCATCTGTTCCCGGTGTTTCACCAGTTCAGGGGCGGCAAGGGGGTGGCCACCGGCCTGGGGGTCCTGCTGGGCCTGCACTGGGCCGTGGGCCTTTGCACCCTGGCCACCTGGCTGCTGGCCGCCGCCATCACCCGCACCTCGTCCATCGGTGCCCTGACCGCCGCCACCGCCGCCCCCATCTGGGTGGCGCTGATTCTGGGGGATGCCTGGGTCACCATCGCGGCCTGCTTCATGATGGCCCTCATCTACATGCGACACGCCGGCAACATCCGCCGCATCATGAACAGGACGGAACCCCGGATCGGACAGAAAAAGCAGCCTTAGGGCCATTGAAACAGCCCCGGCGACTATACCGGCATCAGTTCCTCCAGGCTCCACCGGGCCCGGGCCGGGATCTCCAGCCCGCACCGGGTGCCGGCGGCCAGGCGCAAGGCCCCGGCCAGGGCAATCATCGCCCCGTTGTCGGTACAGAACTCGATGCGCGGATAGAACACCTGCCCGCCTTCCTCGGCCACCATCTCCGCCAGCGCCGCCCGCAAACGCCGATTGGCCCCCACCCCACCGGCCACCACCAGACGCCGCGCCTCCACCGCCTGCAACGCCCGCCGGCACTTGATCACCAGGGTATCCACCACCGCATCCTCGAATGCCCGCGCCACATCCGCATCCAGTTGGGCATCCTGGGGACCGTCCCGCAGCGTGGTCAAGGCCCGGGTCTTGAGACCGGAAAAACTGAACGCCAACCCCGGCCGATCGGTCATTGGCCGGGGAAAACGAAACCGCCCCGGATCTCCCTGCTCCGCCAGCCGCGCCAGCGCGGGACCACCGGGGTACCCCAGCCCCAGCAACTTGGCCGTCTTGTCAAAGGCTTCCCCTGCCGCATCATCCAGACTCTCCCCCAGAATCCGGTACTGCCCCAGCCCCCGGACATCCACCAACAGGGTATGCCCACCGGACACCAGCAGGGCCACGAAGGGAAACGCCGGCGCCGGTGCCTCCAGCAGGGGCGCCAGCAGATGTCCCTCCATGTGATGCACCGCCACCGCCGGCACCCCCCAGCCCCAGGCCATGCTGCGGGCCACCGACGCCCCCACCAGCAGCGCCCCCAAAAGCCCCGGCCCGGCGGTGAACGCCACCCCGTCCAGGTCATCGCCGCTGATCCCGGCCTCCCCCATCACCTGACGCACCAGCGGCAACACCCGGCGCACATGGTCGCGGGAGGCCAGTTCCGGCACCACCCCGCCATACTCCCCATGGAGGGCCACCTGACTGTGCAGGGCATGGGCCAAAAGCCCCCGGCGGGAGTCATACACTGCCACCCCGGTCTCATCACAAGAGGTCTCGATCCCCAGGACACACAGGGGCGTTTCGGCATCAACAGATTTTTTCGGGCGCATTTCACTCATGGGGCTTTGGTTTTTGATCGGTGCCATTCTATAATGCGCGATTCTCCGCCGGAGGTGGAGTAGCTGTGTGTCCCCTGAACCTGTGAACTGATTGACGGACGGTAACGATTTTATGCCCCATGTGCGAGTAAAAGAGAACGAACCCTTCGAAGTTGCCCTGCGCCGCTTCAAGCGCACCTGCGAAAAGGCCGGTGTACTGACCGAAGTGCGCCGCCGCGAGTTCTACGAAAAGCCCACGGAAGTGCGCAAGCGCAAGGCTGCTGCTGCCGTGAAGCGTCAGATGAAGCGCCTCTCGAAGGAAATCAGCCGCCGCGAGCGTCTGTACTAAGTCCTCTTCGCATCGTCAGCTCCCCCCAAAGCCATCAGGCCCGTCATTCCCGCTTTCGCGGGGATGACGGCGGCGGGAGTGACGGTAATTAAAGAGCCCCGTTTCTGGAGCATCAACGCCATCGATTCATTCCCGCGTCGATGCCCCAAAGCCATCAGGCCCGTCATTCCCGCGAAAGCGGGAATCCATGCGGCCCCCGAAAAAGCCAAGCTGCCGGAAAATAACGTCGGCACGGACCGGCACATCGGCCGTTTTCATGACCTGGCCCCGGTTAAACCCCCCTCCATCCATATACGTACACGGACAAGCCTTCGTATAATCGGGGGTTTAACTCCATGTGCATCGAGAACTATGAGCCAACTGAAAAACGACCGACTCCTGCGGGCCCTGCTGCGCGAACCCGTGGACACGACCCCCATCTGGATCATGCGCCAGGCCGGCCGCTACCTGCCGGAATACCGCGCCACCCGGGCCAAGGCCGGCAGCTTCATGGGCCTGTGCGAAAACCCGGAACTGGCCTGCGAAGTCACCATGCAGCCGCTGGATCGCTTCCCCCTGGATGCCGCCATCCTGTTCTCCGACATCCTCACCATTCCGGACGCCATGGGCCTGGGCCTGTATTTCTCCGAAGGTGAAGGCCCCCGCTTCGAACGCCCGGTCCAGGACGCCGCCGCCATCCGCGCCCTGGGGGTGCCGGACCCGGAAGACGAGCTGCGCTACGTGATGGACGCCGTGCGCCTGATCCGCAAGGAACTGGATGGCCGGGTGCCCCTGATCGGCTTCTCCGGCAGCCCCTGGACCCTGGCCACCTATATGGTGGAAGGCGGCTCCTCCAAGGAATTCGCCCATATCAAGGGCATGATGTACGACGACCCGGCCACCATGCACCACCTGCTGAGCGTGCTGGCGGACACCGTGGTGGCCTACCTGAACGCCCAGATCGCCGCCGGCGCCCAGGCCGTGATGGTGTTCGACACCTGGGGCGGCTCCCTGAGCCCGGAGAACTACCGTCTGTTCTCCCTGCAGTACATGCAGCGCATCGTCGAAGGCGTGACCCGCGAGGCCGAAGGCCGCAAGGTGCCGGTGGTGCTGTTCACCAAGGGCGGTGGTCAGTGGCTGGAAATCATGGCCGACACCGGCTGCGATGCCCTGGGTCTGGACTGGACCGTGAACATCGCCGATGCCCGCAAGCGGGTGGGTGACCGGGTGGCCCTGCAGGGCAATCTGGACCCGGCGGTGCTGTATGCCTCCCCCGACAAGGTACGGGAAGAAGCCAGAAAGGTGCTGGCGGGCTTTGGTCATGGCAACGGCCATGTGTTCAACCTGGGCCACGGCATCCATCCCAAGATCGACCCGGAAAACGTGGCCGCTCTGGTGGAAACGGTGCACGAAGACGGCAAGCAGTACCACGCCGGCTGATCAGGCTGATCAGGACGGGGTGAGGCCAGCCCTCACCCCTCCAGCATCTGCTCCACCACTTTCAACTCTGCCCGCTTCATTGGCCGGCCATCCACCGGACTCAACGGCGGTTGACGAATCCCGTCCACCGGAAACACCACCAGATCCACGTCCACCCCTTCTGCGCCAAACTCGATGCAGGGATAAAACACATACCCCTGTCCATTGCGCAACCGACGCTCATCTGCCCGCCAGGTCACCCCCCGATCCTGCAAAAAGAAAATGACCTCCTCCGGACTGTCGGCAAACAGATGCAGGGTCAGCTCATCCCGACCATTGACGATCCCCGCCAGCACCGGCCCCACCAGACGGGGATTGAAAGACGCCAGCATCCGCATGGCCTTCACCGCCACCTGCCGCAAATGCCGCAACTGAAGCCGTGACGCGTCATCCTCAAACAGACGCTGACGCTCCATCACCGCCACTTCAATCTCTGCATTCCTGGGCAGGTTCCGGGTCTGACCCGCCCCCAGCCGCTCCGCCGCCTTGCGCTTGGCCAGGCGATAATCCAGCACCCCTTCGTCCAGAATGATGCGAGCCGCTTCCTCAGCGATCATCTGTCGCATACGACTATCCATACTCAATATAGCCACCCACGGGTTACCCAGCCGGTTTAGAAAATGTTCTCCGGCGCCAGTTCGCCACTGCCCGGACCCCATGCATCCGGCAAGGGTTCCGGTGGCACCTGAGCCGGTGTCAATACCTCAAACAGGGTCCGCTGGGTGCGGCTGGTCACCCGCCCTCCCGTATCGGCATCAATCCGCACCGTGATCATCCCCGCCGGAGGTGCCCAGGGCCGTTGAGGTTGTCCCTTGAGTGCTTCAGCCATGAAATCCACCCAGATGGGCAACGCCGTGGACCCGCCGGTTTCCCGCTGTCCCAAAGAGGTGTACTGATCAAACCCCACCCAGGCGCTTGCCACCACATCCCCGGCAAAACCGGCAAACCAGCCATCCCGCAAATCATTGGTGGTGCCGGTCTTGCCCGCCACATCTTCCCGACCCAGGGCGCGGGCGCGGCGGCCCGTGCCGGTTTGCACCACCTCACGCAACATGCTGTACATCTGATGGGCATTGCTGGCGGGAATGGTCCGGGGGGCCGATGTCTCGCAAGGGGCCTGACAGACCTGTTGCGGCACATTGAGAAACACCACCTCTCCTGCTGCATTTTCCACCCGCTCAATGATCCACGGATCGATTAGATACCCCCCATTGGCAAACACCCCATAGGCCCGGGTCAGTTCCAGAGGGGTGACCGAACCACTGCCCAGGGCCATGGACAAACTGCGAGGATGCCGGGCCGGGTCCAGCCCGAACCGGGTCAATTCCCCATGCACCCGACTGACCCCCACATCATCAAGCAACCGGATGGACACCAGATTACGGGAATGGGCCAAAGCCTCCCGCAGACGGGTAGGACCATAGAAACGGCCACTGTAATTGCGGGGCCGCCATTCCCCCTGCAAGGAGATATCCTCAATCACGATAGGCGCATCGTTGATCATCGTGGCGGGAGAATGTCCATGCTCCAGAGCCACCGAATAAATGAACGACTTGAACGCCGAACCCGGCTGACGCTGGGCCTGGGTGGCCCGGTTGAAATTGCTGCGGAAAAAATCAAATCCACCCACCAGGGCCAGCACCGCCCCATCCTGGGCATCCAGTGCCACAATCGCCCCCTCCACCGCCGGCACCTGACTGAGCACCCAGCGGTCATCAGCCGTCTGCAACAGACGCACCACCTGACCCGGTGCCAGAACATCGGTTACTGTCCGGGGCGCCGGACCCCGACGGGATAGGGCCAGATAGGGTCTGGCCCAGGCCACCGCCTCCCGGTCCAGCACCTTCCGCTCTCCCCGCCCCAGATATACCGTGGCCTGCTCCGGGTCTGCCGCCGTCACCACCCCCGACCACAACATGCCCGCCACCCTGGGGTATTGCGCCAACACCCGATCCAGCGCCTCATCGGTGGGATGGCGGTCCAGATCCACTTCCCCCTCCGGTCCCCGATACCCATGACGGCGGTCATAGGCCATCAGCCCCGAACGCAAGGCATCAATGGCAGCCCCTTGCAGGGTTGGGTCTACCGAGGTATAAACCCGATAACCCTCGGTATAGGCCGCTTCACCGAACCGGTCCAACATCTCCAGACGCACCAGCTCCGCCACATGGGCCGCATCCACCTGTATCACCGGACGCCGCAACCGGGCAGTCTCTGGCGCTTCCCTGGCCGCCTCAAATGTCGCCCTATCAATATGACCCAGCTCATACATCCGCCCCAGCACATAATTGCGCCGGGCCACTGCCCGGGCCGGATTGGTCACCGGATTGGCGCGGGACGGTGCCTGGGGCAGACCGGCAATGGTGGCAATCTGGGGCAAGGTCAGCTCATGCAGATCCACCCCGTAATACACCTGGGCAGCGGCCCGAACCCCGTAGGCCCGATGGCCAAGAAAAATCTTGTTCAGATACAGCTCCAAAATCTCGTCCTTGGTCAGCTCCCGCTCGATGCGGATGGCCAGGAAAATCTCCGTCAGTTTCCGGGTATAGGTCTTTTCCCGGTTAAGAAAAAAGTTACGCGCCACCTGCATGGTGATGGTGCTGCCCCCCTGGGTCTTTTCGCCAGTCGCCAGCAGATTCATGGCCGCCCGGATCAGGCCCACATAATCCACCCCCGGATGGGTCTCAAACCGATCATCTTCCGCCGCCAAAAACGCCAGCCGCACCAGCTCCGGCACCTCCTCCATGGTCACCGGCTCCCGCCGCTGCTCACCATATTCCGCCATCAACTGCCCATCACGACTCAATACCCGCAGGGGAACCTGCAACTGCACCTCCCGCAACTGCTCCACATCCGGCATCTGAGGCGCCAGATACACATAGGCCGCGGCAGTGAACAGCACCCCCAGGGTGAACACGCCGAAAACGGCCATCAGGCCAAACACAAGGGATTTAATCAAAAAACGCATGACAATATGCCCGCAGGCCAGATAACGCGCCCGACATGGAAAGGAAAGCGGCCCGTATGATCGCCGTGATCCAATGATGACGAATCGGGCCAGAGCTAAGGTAGTATTTGCCCGAAGTTAGGTCTAGTATTTCCGATGAAAAACCATAAGTCACCCTACCCAAGCATTGCAATAAATCCCAAGGGGTTACCGTGATAGGATTCGCCCGCAAACGCCCCACGTTGATAGGAATCGATATCAGTTCCACTTGCATCAAGATGGTGGAACTCTCCCGATCAGGTCAAGGTTATCGGGTGGAAGGCTATAGCGTCGAACCCCTGCCCGGCGGCGCCATCATGGAAAAAGCCATTCAGGATGTGGAAGCCGTAGGCCAGGCCATCAAGGCCGCCCACCGCCGCATAGGCACCGGCACCAAGATCTGCGCCCTGGCCGTGCCCTCATCAGCAGTGATCACCAAAACATTAACCCTGCCCGCCAACCTCAAGGAAGAGGACCTGGAAGCCCAGATCCAGCTTGAAGCCGACCAGTATATCCCCTACACCCTGGAAGAAGTCCACATGGACTTCGAAGTCATCGGCCCCGCCCCCAAGAACCCGGCCCAGATAGAAGTCCTGCTCTGCGCCTCCCGCAGCGAAAACGTGGAAATGCGACAGGCCGCCGCAGAAATGGCCGGACTCAAGACTCAATTGATGGATGTGGAGTCCTACGCCACCGAACACGCCTACCCCCTGCTGGCACAACAGACACCCGACATGGACCCGGATGGTCTGGTGGCCATTGTCGATGTGGGGGCCACCATGACCGCCATCAATATTCTGCAGCAGCAAAAGCTGATCTACACTCGGGAACAGCCCTTCGGAGGCAAGCTGCTCACCGAGGAAATCATGCGTCAATTTGGCCTTTCCTACGACGAAGCCGGTCGGGCCAAGAAGATCGGTGGCCTGCCGGACAGCTATGTCCCCAATGCCCTGGCGCCTTTCAAGGAGACCATGACCCAGCAGATCATCCGTTTTTTGCAGTATTTCCATGCCACCAACGGTGATACACAGGTCGACCGGATCATCCTGGCCGGAGGCTGCGCCGCCATCTCCGGCGTGGACCAGCAGATTCAATCCCGCCTGGGCACCCCTACCCAGGTGGGCAACCCCTTCGCCAACATGACCCTGCATCCTCGCGTCGATCTCAAGCGCCTGAGTAACGACGCACCGGCACTGATGATTGCCTGCGGCCTTGCCATGAGGAGTTTTGACTGATGACCCACATCAACCTGCTCCCCTGGCGTGAAGAGCGGCGCAAGGAACGGCAAAAAAACTTCAACACCATCACCGCCTTGGTGATGCTGGCCAGCCTGGTGGCAGTATTCCTGGCCCATACCTACGTGGAACGCCTCATTGACCACCAGCAGCAACGCAACCAGCTCCTGCAGAATGAAATCCGCCTTCTGGACCGAAAAATTGCCGAAATTCAGGACCTGGAAGCCACCCGCCGCGCCCTGGTGGACCGCATGAACATCATTCAGGAACTGCAAACCACCCGTCCAACGGTGGTCCGGCTGTTTGACGAACTGGTCACCACCCTGCCCAACGGCGTCTACCTGACTGCAGTCACCCAGCGGGGCAATACCCTGGAGATTGCTGGCCGAGCCGAATCCAACGCCCGGGTCTCCATTTACATGCGTAATCTGGAAGCCTCCCCCTGGTTTTCCGACCCCAACCTGCAAGTGGTCGAAACCCAAGTGCAATCAGGGGTACGCCTGAGTGACTTCCGCCTCACCGTGCGCCTGGTCACCCCTCGCACCACCCCGACAGGGGGCAGCCGATGAAAGCCGGCAATTTTGATTTCAACGACCTCAACAATATCGACCTCAAAAATATCGGCAATGCCCCCCTGCCGATACGTGTCATGGTGCTGGTATTGCTCTCTGCCCTGCTGCTGGGCGGCGGTTACTGGTTCTTCATCAAGGACCAGATCGAACGCCTGCACCAGGTGGAGGCCAGGGAACCGCCCCTGCGGCAGCAGTTTGAAACCAAACAGCGCCGGGCCGCCAACCTGGACGCCCATAAGGAACAACTGGAAGAAATGCGCCGCAACTTCGGCACCCTGCTGCGGCAACTCCCCAACCAGACGGAAATTCCCAACCTGCTGGTGGACGTTTCCCAGACCGCCCTGTCTGCCGGGCTGGAAATCGAACTGTTTCGTCCCGGCAACGAAGTCCGACGGGGTTTTTATGCAGAAAACCCTATCCGGCTGCGGATGAAGGGCAATTATGAACAGGTGGCCCATTTCACCAGTGGCGTGGCCGCCCTGCCCCGGATCGTCACCTTGCATGACATCAACCTGCGTCCCGATCAGGGCAGCCACCGACTGACCATCGAGGCCACCGCCAAAACCTATCGCTACCTGGAAGGTTCCGATGGCTGATCGCTGCCTATCCCAACACCGCATCCCCCCCAGAGCCACTGCCCTGCTGCTGGCCATCCTGGGGGTTTCTGGCTGTACCGGAGACCTCTCCGATCTGAGACACTATGTGGAACAGGTCAAGCAACGTCCCGGTGGTGCCATCGAACCCATCCCGGAAATCGTCCCCCACGAGACATTCACCTATCCCGGCCACGAACGAGACCCCTTTGATCGCACCGTGATTGCCATTCGGGCCGATGAACCGGAAGTTTCCACCACCAGTACCGTCACCATCGACCGTACCCGCACCCGGGAATACCTGGAACAATTCCCCCTGGATACCCTGCGCATGGTGGGCACCCTGGAACAGGGCGGTATCCGATGGGCCCTGATCCGGACCCCGGATCGCACCATCCAGCAGGTGGCCGAAGGCAACTACCTGGGGCAGAACCACGGCCACATCGACCGGATCACCCCCACGGGCATCCAGATCACCGAAATCGTACCGGACGGGTTTGGCGGCTATATGGAACGCAGTGGCGCCATTGCGCTCTCGGAATAGGCAAGAGGATTTCACATCATGACACCGCGCACCTTGCGACTCACCCCGTCCCGGCCACCACTGACGCCATTCTGGCGCAGCCTGGGACCACTGCTGATGCTGTGCCTGCTGGCGCTGCCCTGGCACACCGCCATTGCCCAGGAAGAACAGGCACTGGAACAGCTGATTTACAGCACCCTGCCCGGCGACCGGCTACAGGTGGTGATGCGCTTTTCTGGCCCGGCCCCAGAGCCCATGAGTTTTACCATCGATAATCCGGCCCGCATTGCCCTGGATTTTCAAGACACCCGCAATGCCCTGGCCCAGCGCACCCAGCAAATCAACCTGGGGCTGACCCAGTCGGTCAACGCCGTGGAGGCCGGCGGACGCACCAGGGTGGTGTTCAATCTGGTGCGCATGATGGGCTATGACATCGAGCGGGAAGGCAACACCCTCACCCTGACCCTCAGTCCCAGCGGTGTACCCGTGGCGGCGCCCTACACCGGCACCAGCGTGGCCAGTGCCCTGCCCAGCCGTGAAGCCCCGGTCCAGCGGGGGGATCATCCCCGATCCATCAACAATGTGGACTTTCGTCGCGGCCCGGAAGGTGAAGGTCGGGTGATCATCACCCTGGCAGACCCCCGCACCCCCGTGGACATTCGGGAGCAGAACAACCGTATCGAAGTCTCTTTCCATCGTGCCCATCTGCCCGAAGCCCTGGAGCGGCGCCTGGACGTGACCGACTTTGCCACCCCGGTGCAGATGATCGACACCCTGCGGGAAACGGATCGGGTCCGCATCACCGTGACCACGTCTGGGGATTACGATCTGTTGTCCTACCAAAGCGACAACACCTACATTGTGGAGGTCAAGCCCCTGAGCCGGGAGGAGCGGGAGGCGCTGGCCAGGGAGCGGTTTACCTATGTGGGGGAGCGGCTGTCCCTGAATTTTCAGGATATTGAAATCCGTTCCGTGCTGCAGCTCATTGCCGATTTTACCGATCTCAACGTGGTAGTCAGCGACTCGGTCACCGGCAATATCACCCTGCGTCTGCGTAATGTGCCCTGGGATCAGGCGCTGGATATCATCCTCAAGACCAAGGGGCTGGCCATGCGCCAGGCGGGCAACGTGATCTTCGTGGCCCCGGCCACGGAGATTGCCGCCCGGGAGCGCCAGGAGCTGGAAGCCCAGCAGCAGGTGCGGGAACTGGCTCCCCTGCGGGCGGAGTTCATTCAGGTGAATTATGCCAGGGCGGAAGATGTGGCGGGGATCATCAGTGGTGATCGTGGCCGGTTTATGTCGGAACGGGGCAGCATCACCGTGGATAACCGCACCAACACGTTGCTGGTGCAGGATACCAACGAGAAGCTGGAGCAGGTTCGGCGGCTGGTCAATTCCCTGGACATTCCGGTGCAACAGGTGCTGATTGAGACGCGGATTGTGATTGCCTCAGATTCTTTTGCGCGTGAATTAGGTGCAAGATTTGGTGTAACAGGGGCAAGACAGAGGGGTAATACTATTGCTACCACCGGAGGGAGACTAAATGCAGCTGACAACATGATTGGCAGTGCCATGGGCAATCTCAATGCAACGGGGAGTGCTTTTCCTCTAGGTGGTTTTCCAGATTTAAATAGTAGATTAAATATTAATCTTCCCACATCGGAAGCAGCTACAAGCGGTATTGGTTTTTCCATTTTAAGACCAGATATATTACTGGACTTAGAGCTTTTAGCATTGCAGCAGGAGCAACGTGGAGAGATTGTTTCTAGCCCAAGAGTCATTACCACCAATGGGCAAATGGCAAGAATAGAGAAAGGCGAAGAAATCCCTTACAAGTCTGTTGGCACTGATGGGACGCCTGACGTGATTTTCAGGGATGCAAAGCTAATCACCGAAGTCACGCCACAAATCACTCCTAACGGAAATATAATTCTTAATATCAAAGTTAGCAAAGATAGTCGAGGTGAAATCACACCAGATGGATTTGCCATTAATAAAAATGAAGTTGAAACGCAGGTTTTTGTAAGAAATGGTGAAACTGTAGTATTGGGCGGCGTTTATGAGACAGCGAACATCAGAAGCTCCGCCAGGACTCCACTGCTAGGAGACATACCCGTTTTAGGTCATCTTTTCAGGCAACAAAGAAGTGATTCAACAAAGAACGAATTACTGATTTTTGTCACTCCCCGAGTGATTGAGGAATCTACCCTCAACCCCTAAAGGCTCTACGGCAGCCGGGCTTCCACTCCCGGCTGCCATACCTGGAGCCGCAATCCCCTGGAGTCAGTCATGTCGCCCCTCATGGTCCATCCCCGGCCACCGATTCACGCCCCCCGAGGCTTCAGCCTCATCGAACTGATGATCACCGTCGCCCTGCTGGCCATTCTGTTGACCATCGGCATACCCAGCTTTCAGACCATGATCGTCAATAACCGCACCGCCGCCCAGGCCAATACCCTGCTCAATGCCCTCACCTTCACCCGCAATGAAGCCGTGCGCCGGGGTGAGGCCGTCAGCCTCTGCCCAACTGCCAACCCCGAGGCCACCATCCCCACCTGCACCACCAACTGGAAGGACAACGCCTGGGTGGCTTTTGTGGATTCGGGCAGCGGCACGGTCAAGGGCGGCAGCAATGACAATGTACTCAGGATCTGGAACGCCCCGCCTGGCACCGTGGATACACTCACAGGCCCCAACCGGATCACCTTTTCCGGACGGGGCGACGCCACCACCGCTGGCAGTTTCACGCTCAAGATCAAGGGGTGCAAGCAGGGTCAGAGTCGTACCCTGGAGGTGGTGGCCAGCGGCAATGTGCGCCTGGAAAAAGGTAACTGCTGAAGGGGGAAAGAGGAACGCGGCGACAGGCACGCCAAAGTGCCCATCGCCGCCGCTCTTAGCGGAGTTGCTGCCAGGACTGGCGGCCACTTGAAAACAACGGGTCACCCTTCAGAAGCAAATCATCAGGGGGAGCACCATCGCCGGGAATAGGCAACTCGACACCACCATCATCCGTAATCCGTGTGGCTGATATGGTTTCCCCTTTGGTGAGACCGCCAACACCACTAGGTGCGACCAATGATCCCGGATCATTGCTATCCTTCAAGAACTTATCAGCATCATCAAATGCCAGATCCCCTGTAAAGTCAAATACCGGGTCTTCCTCTCTGCCCCCCGTGCGTAAATTGAAATCCATAAAGAATCCATCAGCTGACGGAGAGCAAGGATTGGCATCCGGGTTCGGAATCAGCGTACTGAATCGTACCCTCGTTCCGCGGCGCGTTGGTTTATTGATGACACGCTCACCCGCAACCTGATTCAAATCGATATACCAACCCCGTTTTTGAGTGAGATCCACCGGTTCATCCGAAAGGATGCGAATGGTATGGGTTACCTGTCGATCATCCTCCCGTGTAAAGGTGGCTTCGCCCTGAAATTCGATCTTTTGCTCGATCAGGTCGTTCGACCTGGTCACCACGCTGGTGGTTTTATTATCCTGGGGACGATCCAGAATACCGTAAAGACTCTGATGGGGTGTGCTGGGTATATCCAGACCATCCTCTACCCGGAAATAGCTGCCGGTACCAAAATTTATCATCAGCCCATCATGGTCTGGTACTGCCGTCAGGAGCAGCCCCGATGTGATTGGCTGTGACGGCCCTGCCGCGAAGATTTTTTCAGCTTTCCAATTATTTGAATTATTATGAGTCACGTCAAAGCGCCAAAGATTGCCGAGCAGATCACCAGCATAAATCCACTGCGCCTTCAGTTCTGATTCGGGCCAATGGGTCCATGCCGCCGGTGCAAGGCCATTGGGCTGGCTTGTACTACCCTCCCCAGTGTCTATCAATTTGACCAAATTTCCAGTTTCAAGATTGACGATGAAAAGTACGGCCTTGTGATCCTTACTGTTATAGCCATTACCGAAAATGGCGACCCAACTTCCATCTCCCATTCTGGCAATCCTTGCCTCAGTCACGCCATATCCCAACTGCTCATGGGAAAACTCCCAAAGCACATGATCCTGATTGAATTTTCCAGGGTCGGAAACATCCAGCGCAAAAACACTACGCCCTCCGGCCCCCATGGTGCCCACCAATATCCGCCTCCAGTTATTATTGATCAGGGCTTCTTCGACGGTGACAGTACCATCCACATAGAAACGGCGATTCTCCTGATAGTCTTTTTCCATAAGACGACTCATGGGAGAAAAAGTCTCTCCAGCCTCGGGAAGCAGCAACTCTCCCGGCATGAAGGCAAACAGCTCATCACCTGTATCGGCATCAAAGGCATGGAGCATGCCGCCGTTGGAGGCAACGTAAATGACAGGCTTTATGTCCCGCAGCGAAGGTGCTCCCAGAATGCGGGAAAAACCTTCATAACGCTGCCGAATAAACTGAGGATTGGAATGGACGATATCACCCAGTCTATGAGGGCGCTGCCTGAAACTTTGATCAGCGTTATCATTGCCTCTAATCCAGCCAAGACGCTCTTCAGCCAGTCCGGCATCACCACCTGGGTTATGATTGATGGCGTCCTGCTGATTCGGATGAAGACTGGAAAGATTCAGGATCACGCCCTTGGTACTGATATTGGACATTGAATCCCTTTGGGTGGTGAAAATGGCACGGGTGTTATTGCTGGACAAACGAGTTGCTGCATTCCATGCCTCCTGTCCGCGACTCCCATCGGCGTTCAGTGCATAGGCTTTGAGTTCGCCCGACCAGTCCGTGCTGTCAAAGCCTGCAACAAAAACAAGAGTTCCATCCAGCAGATGTGGAGAACTGACTGCAGCTGAGGTGGTTGCTGTGGCCGCCTGAGCAATGGCATCAAAGGCTTGTGTCAGACCCTCTGCCAATCTAGCCGGATCAATGGCAAAGAAATAATTATCCGGCAGACCGTCCCCGGTTCTGTCCCAAGAAGCCACATCATCAGGAAATGTCATACCACCAGTTTTGTGGTAACCGCCCCATTTAGCCGCATAGAACAAAGGCTCACGCAGTAATTTGGCAGTATCGCCACCCAAGGTGTAGGTCACGGATGTTTCTGGATCACCGACTCCGCAGTTATTGCAACCAAGAACACCCGTAGGGTCTACATAGGTGTAATCATTTATTCCGGAGTGAGCATGATAGCCATCTTGAGTAGTACCGCTGATAATATAGCCAAAACCGGCAGGACGACTGCTGGACTGGGCCCAGGCATTGGTTGTTACTGTGATTTCATTTTCCGTAATGACATAGGACAGGGTACCGTTGATATCCATATCAAAGTCGCTTCCCCATTCATGAACATCCCATTGAATGAAAAATCTGCCGGTCCCTTTCTCAATATCCTGCTCAACGATACGAAAATCCGAGAGCGCACAGCGTAGCCCGCCATCACCCTTGTTTTCGCAGGCGGGCAGTATCGTGACTGCTGTCTCGGTTTCTCCAGGTCTGGGAATATTGATTCTAGGCACCGCCGGTGCCAAGGTCACACCATAGGTCTTGACATGAGTGTCAGGGGCGTTTCCCTCGTGATCTCGCAGATCGGTACGAATGCTTTTCGTATAGGCGTAGTGTGCCAGTCCGGCGATATGAAACGTACCATCCTGATTGGGGGCTTCCGGACACAGCCCAGATACGTCAGACAGTACCCCAATGGGCTTAGCGGTGCACAAGGCATTATTACCGCCAAAAAATCTTTGCTGACCATGCAATCCTTCGCCTTTACCCACCTTATCGGTCCACTCACTGACGTCACCGGCCCCCGGTAATGAGGAAAAACCACCCAACTGGTCACCGTCGAAAGAGGAGACGCTGGCATTGAAGTTGATGATACTGGATGCGGCACACCAGTTATGATCATTCAGGGGGTCAACCCAGGTTTCTGATTGCAGGTTGGATAATTTATCCGAGCCCGATACATGGAAACCCGAGGTCATGGGTTTCCCTGCAAAGTAGCGCAGACTTTCCAGAAATATCTCGGCTTGGGGATTACCCCAGCTCATGCATTTACCATCCGTCATCTGACTTTTTTGAACACCAACACCACAGCTATCTCCTGCACCATCATATACACCAGTACCGTGATTATAGCCATAGATACGCAACGCATCGAGTGATCTGATAATGGAGCCGCCATCGGAGGGAACAATGAACCGTCCGGTTTGGGCATCAATTTCATCAGCAAAGCTTTTTATATTCTTGCGCAAGGTGCCACCGGAAAGATTTCTACTGTAACTACCCGTCATCAAACCAAAAAGAATGCTACCGTCTTCGCCATATCTTTGTAAAAGACCTATCGGCTTATTGCTACCCGATGGGTATTGCTTACAATCCTCGGCGCCAAGTAATTCGGTAACACAGACGCGCAGTCTGACATGATAATCTCCCGAACCCAGTTGCACATCATTGCGTATCGGGTTGCGGAAGTTAGCAAATAACCCCGATGAAGAATAGGTATTGGCGTTATCAGACTGCAAACCAGCCACATTGAGCCCATTATGACTTCCCCTGCTTGCTTCACCACTCCAGCGACATTGCCATCGCTCATTGGCTGTCCACAGGCTGTAATTTCCACGCGCTACACGCAAAAGCGGAGGGGTATTAATATTTTGTGATGACCCGGTTCCAACAGTTGTATTACAAAAACTCACACCCCGACGGGAGTCATTAAATAGTTCCCAGTCATTGCCGGTTGCACCACTTCCTGAACTGGCAGTAACCTGAATCTCGACATTGCCTCCAGTTCTACTTCGGACCACACCTTCCATCCATTTATTATCCGGGTCTTCACGATCTCTTATGATGATTTGATCACCAATTTGCACCTTCTCATTGCTCGCCCATGAAGTAGAAAAGGTTCTGCGATGATCGGCACTATTACGATCCCCCGCAGGAATAGTAATAACTGAGGAACTCTCACTGACTGTCCTTAAAGGCAAGGAAAAGGGGGTCAATTTTTCGATATCTTCCCCATCATAGTATCGCACCCAAGCATGGGCATCATTAGGAAGATAACTACGCTCAAGAATCGTCTCATTGGCATCATCCGTGGAACGATAGCCACCATAAAGAATCTTTCTTACCACATCAATTCTGGCCATGGTCAGCCAGTTGAGAAAATTGCCGCTCCATTGCTCTCCAGTACAGTATTTGTCTGCTGTCAGGGCAACTGGATCAAACACTCCATTGTCATACTTGTAGCACTTGTAAGCATCAAAATACCCAAAATAATCTACCTCATGGGCATAGGTGGTATTGGGAGCACCGTCACCTGTAAGATCGGCGTAATCCGGGTAAGCATGAAAATAAAGCTGATTGTCGTTGGACATGTTCAGCATGACAAGAGGTTGAACGGACTGACTCACCAGTAGAGGAATCTGAGAAATATTCACATTGGCCGAAAGCTGTGCTCCTGCACCAAATGAAAAAACAACCGCCAGAAAAAATAAACTGGTGAAACGGAAAGCGGCGCGACGGTGTTTTAAAGTCAGCATGAAGCCCACCTTTTGAATTGACTTCCAATAAAATCAGCCTTGAAATACCTGGCGTCAGGGCCTGAAATGCGTTCGAATAATTACCACTGTATTCTCCGAGCGCCCAACCCCTCTGGAGACGACCGTATAAATGGCGTGCACACCACCGGCTGGATCTGCCGGGTCGTTAAGGATGATACGAGGCTTGCCAACATGGAATACCGGATCTTCCGCAAGTTCTTCCATTGGCATGGTGCCAGTTGGATTTTTGCCATCCCAAGCGGCTGGATCTGACAGAGCCTGCCCCAAGTCATCATCATCAAGCGCTTCCTGATTTCTTATCCATGCCTCCCCTACACGCAACACAGCCTCACTGGCCTGAAACGCCATATTACGATCCTGCATATTCCCCACCATGCGTTCCTGCAGGGTGGTATCGCGCATGGCGTTGACACCGAGGATGGTCATCATCAAAAGAAAGATCAGGGAAATGACCAGGGCAGTGCCCCGTTGTTTTTGGGGCGGGCGGATGCGCAGGGAATCCCCTGGCATTATCCGGTTCAACAGGCTGGAAGGGAGGCGGGCCATGGAGTGAGTCCTAAGCTATGGCAAACGGTTGCGCAGGGCCACGGTGGTGGTGAAGACCTGATACAAACGGCGGTCGGGAGCAGTGAAGGCGGCGCCGTTGTAGGGCAGGACCATCGGTGCATCGGCCAGATTGTTGTGCTCGCTGTGTAGCAGCAGACTGACCCGCACGGCGATCACGTCTCTCCAGTTGTTTCCCACTGCATCGGCATCCACATATTCAGTGCCGTTTCTGAGCAGATAGGTGATCTGCATGTCCCATACGCCGAGGATGATTTCATCATTGGGCGGTGTCACGGTAAAGCCACGATCATAGCTCACCCGGCGCAGGGCCCGTTGGCCATTTTGGGTGCCGATGTAGTAGAGGTGGCTGGTGATGGTAAAAATATTCAGGTCACCAGAATAGGCTTTGCTGAACTCCTGATTCCCTTTTTTATTTCCTGGCGAGATACCGGCTCCGCCTGCGCCTCGATTCAGGTTGCCTGCATTTTCATTAGCAGTATTCTGAAACATATCGCAACTTTCGGCATCTCCCACTACTACGATGGTACCCTGTGGGACACCGCTGTTTTTATTTTGCAAATTGATGTTTGCAGAATTTTGTCCTGTATTTCCACTTGCAGCTAATCCAGTGATATTCGCTGCATGCTTGATCACAAACACGTCCGTACCTGCCACATAATCATCAGGCGCCTTTCCCTTAACCCCGTTCCATCCCTCGATGGCATCGTCCAGGTCAAAAAAACTGGCGTCATACTTGCTGTCATCCTCATCCAGCAGATTCTGGATTTCTCCCTGACAGCCCCCACGAAACCCCACATGCCGCAGATCATGATTCAACTGATCCAGCGCAAAACGCCCGTCCTCCTGCATCCGGGACAGGCTTTCGGTCAACCGATAGGTCTGACTGGTACCCAAAAAAATCTGGATCGCCCCCCCCACCAGGATCAGCCCAATGACCATGGCAACCATCAACTCCACCAGGGACAGGCCCGATTGCCCGGCTCCACGACGAGGGAAACCCGACCGGCGGACATGGGGCGTCTGGGACAGGATGTTTGGGCATGCAGGGTGAACCATGACCCCTCCGGGGTATTCGATCACACCGGCTAAAGCCGGGTGCTGTACACAAAGCTGATCAGGCCCTGATCACTGCAGGCCTGATCCGGTTGGGCATCCTCGTCCACCTCCTCTGCCACCGCCTCGTCGGACAGGCGCTGACGCCAGCAGAGGGTGATGGTCACGGTGTTATTCGTCACCGGAGAGATTGCCGCAGCGCCGGCGGCCAGTTGACAGGCCACCTGATTCTGCCATTGGGCCAGATCCCGCTGGGCCAGGGTACCGGCGGAAGGATTCAGGGCAGGATTGCAAACAAGACCGGTATCCAGGGTCATTGCATAGGCTCCGGCCAGGGCGGCAGCGCGGTTGGCGCGCATGCGGTCGAGGATGTCATAGGACAGGTTGGTGGCCTGGGATCGCACCGCGGCGTTATGGTTATGCTGCAGAGCGGTTGCCTGCAGGGCCGCCAATCCCAGCAGGCCGATGGACAGCACCACCAGGGCAATCAGCACCTCCAGCAGCGTCACGCCGCGCTGGCTAAGGGAGGGGCCGAAACGGTGAAATATTTTCCGATTCAAGACGTTGGTCCTTATCGCACCATCCAGCACTGCCGGTGGATGAGTGCGCCACCGGCAGTGCTAAAAAGTTTTTCGTTCCAACGAGTGTAGACCAAACCGGGAGGACTGGAAGATTTTTCGACCCATATTCGCCGATGGGCATGCCCTCTCAATCCCAGCAGTCACTGGGGGTGGTGACACCGGTCTGGTTGATGGTCATCTCGGTGCACCTTGTGCCGGCCTTTTTGGCGGTGGCAGTCAGGGTGTATGTGGATGCAGTGGTTACGGCGGCAACCGTGTAGTAGTCGTTGTTGAAATGCGCTGGAAAGTCTGTGTCAGCGGGGTAGCGGTTGTCCTGGGTGTACCGGCGTTCCATCCATTGTGCCGCCTGTAGCAATGCGGCCCTGCCTTCGGAAATGTGAGAGCGCTCGATATAGCGAAGGTATGAAGGATAGGCAATGGCAGCAAGAATGCCAATGATGACGACGACGATCATCACCTCGATCAAGGTGAAGCCATTCGATCTATAACCGATTCTGCGCATGGGATAAATCACCGTCTTGGTTGGAAGGGAGTGCGGGTGGACTGAGGGACAAATGATTAAAGAATAAAGGATGCCCACTTTTCAACTTTTCATCCAGGGGCGTGATCAAGAGCTTCCAGCACAAAGGCCTTCGAAAATTCTTCGAGACTGGGTCCAAGGTGGGTATCCAGAGCGGGCATGCTGCCAAACTGTCCCGTCAACTCGCTGTGGTGACTGCTCCCCGCCCTAAGCGCTGACGCGCCACGGGCGAGGCTTCCCACTTCTCAGGCAGCAGCCGGCGATGTGCCGGGCTTACGCAAGCCTCCATGGGCAGAGACGGACAGCCCTTCCGCCTTCAACTTCACTATGCCTTGATGCTTGATGTTCAGCGCCGCGTTGATATCTCGGTCATGCTGTGTGTGGCAGGCCGGGCACGCCCACGACCGGACGTTCAACGGCATGGCGTCCCCCTTGTGCTGGCAGACATGGCAGGTCCTGGAGCTGGCAAACCACGGGTCGATCTTGACCAGATGCTTGCCCTGCTCCTTGGCCTTGTAGTCCAGCTTCCCCACGTTTCAGTGAGCGGGACCAAAATCAGGCCTCACTCACCCGATTGCAAGGCTTGACAAGCTGGCCAAGGCCCTGCCCGCAGTGTAGACTACTGCCCCTTTTTCATTGGCCTCCCCACGGCATTCCCTGAGGATCATCGCTGGAACACAGGATCCCCAGGATTCCGGCTACGCTTGGGCAACGCCCCCCCCCCCCCGAAGAAACGCCCTTGCAAAACCGTTTCAGCCGCGTACTTCACGGCCCCAATCATCACAGACGGGGCCGCGTGACGTCATTTGGCAATGATCCGGGCCAGGCCGACAACGAATTCGTAATGACAGGACATCATCCATGAACCTCACCCGCATCAAGCAGGAATGGTTTTCCAATATACGCAGTGACATGCTCTCTGGCCTGGTGGTTGCCCTGGCCCTGATCCCGGAAGCCATTGCCTTTTCGATCATCGCCGGCGTGGACCCCAAGGTGGGTCTGTACGCCTCGTTCTGCATCGCGGTGGTCATCGCTTTCACCGGCGGCCGACCCGGCATGATCTCGGCGGCCACCGCAGCCATGGCCCTGCTCATGATCACCCTGGTGAAGGAACATGGGCTGGAATACCTGCTGGCCGCTACCATATTGACTGGCATACTGCAGATCATCGCAGGCTATCTGCAGGTGGGGCGCTACATGCGCTTCATCTCCAACTCGGTGATGACAGGATTCGTCAACGCACTGGCCATCATGATCTTCCTGGCGCAACTCCCCGAACTCACCGGCGTCACCTGGCATGTTTACGCCATGACTGCCCTGGGGCTGGCCATCATCTATCTGTTCCCCTACCTGACCCGTTCCATCCCCTCGCCCCTGGTGACCATTGTGGTACTCACCCTGCTGGCCTGGCTGCTGAATCTGGACATCCGCACCGTCAGCGACATGGGCGAACTGCCCGACACCCTGCCCGTCTTCCTCTGGCCGGACATCCCGCTGAACCTGGAAACCCTGTGGATCATCCTGCCCTACGCCCTGGCACTGACCGTGGTGGGCCTGCTGGAATCCATGATGACCCAGAACATCGTCGATGACCTCACCGACACCCGCACCGACAAGAACCGCGAGTGCAAGGGCCAGGGCATCTCGAATATCGTTGCCGGCAGCTTCGGCGGCATGGCGGGCTGCGCGATGATCGGGCAATCGGTCATCAACATCAAATCCGGTGGCCGGGGGCGATTATCCACCTTCATGGCGGGCATCTATCTGCTCATCATGGTGGTCTTTCTCAGCCCAATCCTGGGCATCATCCCCATGGCCGCGCTGGTGGCGGTGATGATCATGGTGTCCATCGGCACCTTCAGCTGGACCTCCATCAAGAACATGAAGCGCCACCCGCTGAGCACCAACATCGTCATGATCACCACCGTGGCGGTCACCGTGTTCACCCACAACCTGGCTCTGGGCGTGCTGTCGGGCGTGTTGCTGGCAGCCCTGTTCTTCGCCAACAAGGTCAGCCAGTTCATGTTCGTGGGCGCCGACACCGACACCCGCCCGGATGAACACACCCTGCACCGCACCTATCGCGTGTATGGGCAGGTCTTCTTCGCCTCCACGGAGAAGTTCATGCAAGCGTTCAATTTCCGGGAGGATCTGGATAAGGTGACCATCGATCTGTCCCGTGCACATTTTTGGGACATCAGTTCCGTGGCCGCCCTTGACCGCGTGGTCATCAACTTCCGCCGTGAGGGTGTCGAGGTGGAGATCATTGGCATGAATGAGGCCACCGCCACCATCGTCGACCGTCACGCCGCACACGACAAGGCCGATGCCGCTGACCGGCTCATGGGCCACTAACCTGCTGGAGGATGCCCCTATGAACAAGGTCATTGCCTGTATCGATGGCTCGCGCTCGTCGTTGTCCGTATGTGATTACGCCGCCTGGGCGAGCCGGCGCATGAACTCGCCACTCACCCTGCTGCATGTGATCCACAACCCTCATGCGGACGCCAAGCGGGACCTGAGCGGCAACCTCAGCCTGGGGAGTCGGGAGGCCCTGCTGGAACAGATGGTGGAGGCCGAGGAGCAGCGCGGCAAGCTGCTGCGGGAACAGGGGCGCGCCATCCTGTCCGATGCGCTGGAACGGGTTCGCGCCCATGGCGTCGCCGACCCCGGCAGCCTGCTGCGCAATGATGGCGTCACCGCGGCCCTGGACAATATCCAGGAGGAGGCTCGTCTGGTCGTGGTAGGCAAGCAGGGCAAGGATGGGGACATGCTCAAACAGCATGTGGGGAGCCACCTGGAGAGCATCATCCGAACCCTGAAGCGCGGCGTGCTGGTGGCCCCTCTGGAATACCGGGAGCCGGAGCGTTTCCTGATCGCCTACGATGGCAGCGCCACGGCGCATACCGTGGTGGAAAAAGTCTCCGAGAGCCCCCTGCTCAAGGGACTGGAGGCCCATATTCTGATGGTGGGCGACGACAATCAGGAAAACCGCTCACGCCTGGACAACGCCCGCGGCATGCTGGCTCAAAATGGCTTCGATGTGCGCGGGCAGATCCGCACCGGTGATGTGACGGAAGTGGTCTGCGCCTACCGCCAGGAACACGACATCCATCTGCTGGCCATGGGGGCCTACGGCCACTCCCGGCTGCGGCGCTGGTTTGTGGGCAGCACCACCACCAACATGATCATGCGGTCGCCGATTCCGTTGATCATCCTGCGATGAACTACTCCCGCCAAGCCTTTCAGGCTATGGCGTGAGTTTCGCGCTTCACGGGGCGTGCCGGATCATCCGGGGATGATTCGGTCTTACCGCCCTCCACGCATCGGCCAGGTTCCCGACCGGATAACTGCTGCTTGGCCCAGTTCATCAAGACCCGAGCGGCGTTTTCGTCCCGCGAGCAGGACGCGCCACAGGGGCACTCATGACGCCGCTGGCCGAGCGGCTTCTTCTCCTGCCGCCCGCAGGCGTGACAGGTCTGCGAGGGCTTGAGATGCCGCGTCGGAGCCTCCATCGCCCAGGTCTGACAGGTCTGCGAGGGCTTGAGATGCCGCGTCGGAGCCTCCATCGCCCAGGTCCCAGCCTCTTCCGCTTTATACCTGAGCAATTGATGGAAGGCCCCGCCAGCGGCATCGAGGATGCTGCGGTTCAAGCCCTTTTTGTACTGACCAGAAGAGGTAAAGGACACCCATTTTTCACAGAAGAGGTAAAGGACACCCATTTTTCATTGACCCTCCCAAGGGAAGAGGTAAAGTGGAGGGTAAAGGACACCCATTTTTCATTGACCCTCCCGGCCCTCTCTGAGACACTGGCCCCATGACACGCCCCCGCTCAGAACTGGTGTCCGTCACCGACACGCCCTGGTACCACGTGGTGTCGCGCTGTGTCCGCCGCGCTTTCCTCTGTGGACAGGACCACCACACCGGCCAGAACTTCGACCATCGTCGGGGCTGGATCGAGGCCCGGATTCGGCAGTTGTGTGGCGTTTTTGCCATTGACGTGGCCGCCTACGCGGTGATGAGCAACCACTATCACATCGTGCTGCGAATCGATCAGAGCCGCGCTCAGGGCTGGTCGGATGAGGCGGTGTTGCGCCGCTGGACTGGCGTGTTCTCCGGGCCTCTGGCGGTACAGCGGTATCTGGACCCACAGAAACGGGATACCCTCCACGATGCTGAACTGGCTCAGGTTCAGGAGTGGGCGGGTATCTATCGCTCCCGGCTGGCGGATCTGTCCTGGTTCATGCGGGTGCTCAACGAGACCATTGCCCGCAAGGCCAATGCCGAGGACGGGGTTCGGGGTCGGTTCTGGGAAGGGCGCTTCAAGAGCCAAGCCTTGCTGGATGAGCAGGCCATTTTGAGTGCCATGGCCTATGTGGACCTCAATCCCATCCGGGCCGGGATTGCCAATACTCCGGAAACCAGCGAATACACCAGCGTGGAGGCGCGTTTGTGTCCGGACAAGGCCGAGACTCGAATGCAGGCGGCATTGGTCAAGCCTCCGGTCCAGGGGGACAAGGCCATGGCGCCCAAGGAGGCTGGGGCCAATATTCCGCACTGGCGCGATGGGTTGCGCTGTGAGCACAAGTTGGCGTCTCTTGCTATGGCACCCCTGATGCCCTTTGATGCCACCGGGCAGGAGTCCTGGGCGGTGCCGTTTGCCTGGGGGGATTATCTGGAACTGGTGGAGACACTGGGCCGGTGTGTGCATCCCACCAAACGCGGATACATGCCGGAGCAGACGCCTAAATTGCTGGATCGTCTGGGCATGGATGCAGAGGCTTTCATTGCTCATGGTAACTGTCTGCTGCAGGCATTCGGCCATGCCGTGGGCAAGCCGGCGAAACTGCTGGAACATGCAGCCTGCCGCCAGGCGAAGTTTCTGCGCGGAATGGGGGCGGCCCGGCGGGTGTTTGAGCGGCAGGTGGTGGTGCAGGCTGTTGGCTAACTAAAACCATGGGACGACTGAAGCCAGCCAGAGCGAGCGCCCAGATAAACGAGCAAACCAAGCAAACCAAGGGATAGGGGAGGGGTTGACATAAGGTTCCAATAATGGAACCATTCCGAGAAATGGCATCCATCGAAAAGATACTCGAACGGCTACGAAGAGAGCCGGCCAACGTTCGTTTTGCCGATTTACGCAAGGTCTGCATGACCTATTTTGGCGAGCCGCGCCAATCGGGTACTAGCCATCTGATATTCAAGACGCCCTGGCCGGGTGATCCGCGTGTCAACATCCAGGATGCCGGCGGTAAAGCCAAGGCGTATCAGGTACGGCAGGTACTGAAGGCGATCGACAAACTGGAGGATCACAGATGAGTTTGGATCATTACACCTATCGGGTGACGTGGTCGCCTGAGGATGCAGAACATGTGGGCTTGTGTGTGGAGTTCCCTTCACTGAGCTGGCTGGCAGAGACGCCTGAGGCGGCACTGAGCGGTGTAAGGCGCATGGTTGCCGAGGTGGTCGCAGACCTTAAGGCAAACGGTGAACCGGTACCAGAGCCTTTGGCAGAGCGGCGTTATAGCGGTGAGTTTCGGGTGCGCATACCGCCTGAGCTGCACCGACAGCTTGTGTTGATGGCAGCAGAGCAGGGCGTGAGCCTCAATCGCCTGGCCAGCGCCAAACTGGCTGGTTAACGGTCAACTACCCCCGACTGAGGCAGGACTAAAGGATACTCAGCAAAAAACCGCGTGAACCCTCGCCCACTCGGGCGGGGAGGTCAGCGGGGGCCGCGCAAGCGGCCCTATTTTTGTGTCTTCTGCCCCTGAACATAGGCTTTCAACGTTGTGACGCTGTGCCGCCCTCGTCGGTAGACTGCATCCGCACTCACTTGAAATCCCCCGTTATAGCTATTAATCTATGGCTATTGTAGCAGTGAGCACTGATATGCTGAAGGCCACAAAGATTACGCATCTACCCCACGACCGAACAGGCGGCATTTCTGAACTACCAGTTCGGCGCGGTGCGCTTTGTCTATAACACCGGCCTTCGCATCATATCTCATCGCTACCAATACCACGGCCAGTCGTTGAGCGCCAAACACGACATCAAGAAGCTGTTGCCAGTCGCCAAGAAATCGCGCAAGTATGGCTGGCTCAAAGACGCGGATTCCATGGCCCTCCAGCAGGCGTGCCTGAACCTGGATCATGCCTTCCAATGCTTCTTCGATCCCCAGCAGAAGGCCGGCTATCCGCGCTTCAAGAGCAAGCGGGGCAAACAGTCCAGCTATCACTGCGTCGGCGTCAAGGCCGGCGACGACTGGATCAAGGTGCCCAAGCTTGGACCGATCAGGGCCAGGGTGCACCGGAAGGTCGAGGGCACACTGAAAAG
>NZ_FOFO01000023.1 GCF_900110965.1 Ectothiorhodospira magna | reverse complement strand
CATGAACTTTCAGTGCACAACCGCCGCATTTACCCTATCCCCTGCACCTGATGGGCTTTGTCACCTTGTGCTGACTCGCCCGGGGACTGAGCCTTATATGCGATTTCTGTCCGTCGGCTCACAGCCGCAGGTGAGTAATCACCCGCGGCCACCCGGCACTCGGACGGCAATTCCGCTGCGCTTTATTGCCGCCGGTGAGCTTTTTCGTTTAGTCGCTGAGCACATAAGGCACACGATGTGCTAAACTTCGACTCATGAAGCCGATCACATGGAACCCAGACAAGAACAAGCTTCTCCAAGAGGAGCGAGGCATCTCTTTCGAGGATGTGGTTTTTCACATCCTGGTCGGAGGTATTCTGGATACGTTCGAACATCCGAATCAGGCGCGGTACCCTGGCCAACAGGTACATGTGATTGAGATAGAGGGGTATGCCTATTTGGTGCCCTTCGTAGAGTCGGAAGATGAGGTTTTTCTCAAAACAATCATTCCGAGCCGGAAAGCGAGCAAAACCTATTTGAGAGGTTCGAAATGAGTAAGCTGGATAAAGAAGAGCAGGAAATTCTGGATGCATTTGATGGGGGTGGGCTCCGGCGAGCACCGGATTTTGAAGAAAGGAAAACACGGCATCAGCAGTACGCAGAAGCCATGTTCAAGAAGGATGCCCGCATCAATATTAGGCTTTCTTCCAAGGATCTTCGGGGGCTCCAGAAGAAAGCCCTGTCGGAGGGTATCCCTTACCAGACACTTATTGCCAGCGTCCTCCATAAGTATGTGGAAGGTCGTTTGCGTGAGGATCGGTAATGAACTCGGAAGGGACAGGCGCTCTTGAGTTACCCCCCCCCATCCTGGTGAAGTATTGCGTGAGCTTTACCTGGAGCCAATGGACCTCTCTGTAACGGCCGCTGCAGAAGCATTGGGGGTCAGTCGAAAAACCCTGAGTGCTGTGTTGAACGGCAGAGCGGGCATTAGTCCAGAGATGGCCATTCGGCTTTCCATTGCGTTTGGTACTTCGGCAGAGAGTTGGCTGTATCAGCAGTCACAGTATGAACTCTGGCACGCTGAGCAGCATCGTGAAGAACTCAAGGTCAAGCGGCTTGTTGCCGGCTGATTGAACACATCATCAGGCATACGCCGGATTTGCCCAACCTGAACACAGGACAGTGAATGTTTGAACAAACCTTTCGCAACATCGATGACGTGCTATGGAAAGAGGCCGGTTGCGCCACGGAACTGGACTACACCGAGCAGACGTCATGGATGCTGTTCCTCAAGTACCTGGACGACCTGGAGTTTGAGCGTGCCCAGCAGGCCGAGCTGGTGGGCACGTCCTACCCGTTCATCATCGATGAACCGTACCGCTGGTCGGCCTGGGCCGCGCCAAAGACGGCTGACGGCCAGTTCGACCATGACACGGCCCTGACCGGCGCCGACCTGATCGCCTTCGTCAACGATGAGCTGTTCCCCTACCTGCAGGGCTTTCGGGATCGCGCCACCGGGCCGGACACCATCGAATACAAGATCGGGGAGATTTTCAGCGAGATCCGCAACAAGTTCGCCAGCGGCTACAGCCTGCGGGATGCCCTGGAGCTGATCGACGGGCTGAGCTTCCGGTCGCAAAAGGAGAAGCACGAGCTCTCCCACTTGTACGAGGCCAAGATCCGCAACATGGGCAACGCCGGGCGCAACGGCGGTGAGTACTACACGCCGCGCCCACTGATTCGCGCCATGATCCAGGTGGTCAAGCCCCGCATCGGCGAGCGCATCTACGACGCCGCCGCCGGTTCCGCGGGGTTTTTGTGCGAGGCGCATGATTATCTGCGCTATGGCCCGGACGGCCAGGGCGACGGCAGCCACCTGTCCACCCGCGACCTGGAGATCCTCCAGACCCGCACCTTCTACGCCAAGGAGAAAAAGAGCCTGCCCTATGTCATCGGGATCATGAACATGATCCTGCACGGCATCGAGGCGCCCAACGTGGTCCACACCAACAGTCTCACGGAGAACCTGAGTGACATCCAGGAGAAGGACCGCTTCGACGTGATCCTGGCCAATCCGCCCTTCGGTGGCAAGGAGCGCAAGGAGGTCCAGCAGAACTTCCCCATCAAGACCGGCGAGACGGCGTTCCTGTTCCTGCAGCACTTCATCAAGTCCCTGAAGGCGGGTGGCCGGGCCGCCATCATCATCAAGAACACCTTCCTGTCCAACAGCGACAATGCCTCGCGGGCGCTGCGCAAGGAGCTGCTGCAAAGCTGCAACCTGCACACCGTCCTCGACTGCCCCGGCGGCACGTTCCTGGGCGCCGGCGTGAAGACCGTGGTGCTGTTCTTCGAGAAGGGCGCGCCAACCCGGAGGGTCTGGTACTACCAGCTCGACCCTGGCCGCAGCCTGGGCAAGACCAACCCGCTCAATGACAACGACCTCAAGGATTTCGTCGCCCGGCAGGCCGGATTCGAGGATTCCGAGAATGCCTGGACGGTGGACGTGAAGGACATCGACCCGGACAGCGTGGATCTGTCGGTGAAGAATCCCAACAAGGCGGAAGCCGCGCCCCTGCGTGATCCTGAGGTGATCATCAACGAGATCGAGACGCTGGATAGAGAGAGCGAGGAGATCCTGGAAGGGATTCGGGGGATGTTGTTGTGAGGGAGGGGTGGAGTTCTACGGCACTGAAGAATGTTTGCACCGTTGATAAGGCCAAACATAGCGGGACTACTTTGCCGTATGTAGGCTTGGAGCACATTGAAAGCGGCACGGGCAAGTTTATTGGCAGCTTGGCGCCTGCTACGGCCAAGAGTACAACTTTTAGTTTCACTGCGGGTCATGTATTGTATGGACGTCTCCGGCCGTATCTAAATAAGGTTCTTTTGCCGGAGTTCGACGGCCATTGCTCCTCTGAGATTTTTCCATTACGGGTCGAATCTAGTCTCGATCGCCGGTTCCTTTACTACTGGTTGACTTGGGAGCCTGTAGTAAAAGAGATCGATAGTACAAGCACTGGCGCACGAATGCCGAGAGCGAATATCAACAAGCTGCTTGAGTTTGAGATTCCGCTTCCTTCCTTCTCCGAACAAAAGCGCATCGTCGCCATCCTCGATGAAGCCTTCGCGGGAATCGCCACCGCGGTCGCCAACACCGAAAAGAACCTCGCCAATGCCCGGGAGTTGTTTGAGAGTTATTTGAATTCAGTATTCAGCCAGCGAGGCGAGAGCTGGGCAAGGAAACCACTTGAAACCCTTGTGCATGACACATGCACCCTTTCGTATGGGATAGTTCAGCCAGGACCTGATGTTACGGATGGACTTCCGGTCGTTCGGCCTACAGACTTGAGAGAAAAATTCATACGGCGTGATACGCTTAAGACCATCGACCCATCGCTGGCTAAAGCATATTCACGAACCACTTTGCATGGGGGTGATTTGCTGCTCTGTGTGCGCGGCACTACTGGTGTTGTATCTATCGCTGCGACAGAGCTCGAAGGTGCGAACGTAACTAGGGGAATAGTTCCAATTCGGTTCAATCCAGACCTTTTGGGACAGGAGCTTGGGTACTATCTATTGAGATCCCCCGTCGTCCAAGAGCAAATTTCTGCTAAGACATATGGCGCTGCTTTGATGCAGATCAATATAAGAGATGTCAGAAAGCTGCTGATCCCTGTTCCTTCGCGCAAAATACATGAGGAATTACGTGGAAGCCTTGATGATTTGAGTGTAGAAGCGGGTCGTCTGCAATCCATTTATCGACAGAAGCTAAACGCCTTATCAGAACTCAAACAATCCCTCCTACAAAAAGCCTTCTCCGGCGAACTCACCGCAGACAAGGAAGTATCCAATGCAATCCACAACAAGGAGGAAGTGGCATGACCGCTGAAACCCAAGCCCCCATCATCATTTTCGAGAATGCCGACAAGGCCGTCGAGGTGCGGCTGGATACCGACCGTGAGACCGTCTGGCTGACCCAAGAGCAGATGACGGTGATCTTCGATGTGCAGAAGGCGGCGGTATCCAAGCATCTGAAGAACATCTATCAGGATGGCGAACTGGAACGGGAGGCAACTGTTTCCATTTTGGAAACAGTTCGAACCGAGGGAAAGCGCCAGGTCATCAGGCAGATCGAACACTACAACCTCGACGCCATCATCTCCGTGGGCTACCGGGTGAACTCGCGCCGCGCCGTACAGTTCCGCCAGTGGGCCACCCGCGTCCTGCGCGAACACCTCACCCAGGGTTGGACCCTGAACCGCCAGCGCTTTGAGGAAAACGCCCGTGAACTGGAGGCGGCCCTGGCGCTGGTGCGCAAGGCCGCGCAAAGCCCGGCGCTGGACGCGGGCAGCGGTCGTGGCTTGGTGGATATCGTCAGCCGCTACGCCCAGACCTTTCTGCTGCTGCAACGCTACGACGAGGGCCTGCTGACCGAGCCACGTGCCCAGCCGGGTGGAAGCCTGCCCACACTGGAACAGGCGCGGGCCGCGCTGGACAGTCTGAAATCCGAGCTCATGGCGCGCGGCGAGGCGACCGATCTGTTCGCCCGGGATCGGGGCGACGGTCTGGCCTCGCTGCTGGGCAATCTGGATCAGAGCGTGTTTGGCGAGCCCGCTTACCCCAGCGTGGAGTCCAAGGCCGCGCATCTGCTGTATTTCGTGATCAAGAACCACCCGTTCTCCGATGGCAACAAGCGCAGCGCGGCCTTTTTGTTCGTGGACTTCCTCCACCGCAATGGCCGCCTGCTGAATGCGGCAGGTGAGCCGGTGATCAACGACGTGGGCCTTGCGGCACTGACCCTGCTGGTGGCCGAGTCCGATGCCGCCCACAAGGAGACCATGATCCGTCTGATCATGAACATGCTGGCTGGAACGCATAATGGCAAGAGATAGTCTTTTTTATCAACGAGTATCTATCTGCGGAGGAGTACGCCATGCCCTTGGCCATCAATTCCGACTTTGAAGAAGTGCTGGAGCCCTTTGGCAGAGAGTCGGCCAACTTCTTCCTCGCCGCCGCCCTCTACCATGCCCACAAGCTGAGCTTTGCCGCTGCCGCCTCGCTGGCCGATCTCAGCTTTGAAGATTTCGCTGCCCGCCTGCGCGAACACTTCGGTACCGGCTTCCGACTGGATGAACAGGTCGTGGAAGAGGATATTCATACTGTCGAGGCACTTGCGCACCCATGAACGAAGCCGAAACCCGCGCTGAACTCATCGACCCGGCCCTGAAGGAGGTGGGGTGGGGTGTGATGGAGGCCAGCCGGGTGCGGCGTGAGGTGATCACCCTCGGTCGGCTGCAGGGCGGCGGCAAACGGGCCAGGCAGGACATCGCCGACTATGTGCTGATCTATCGCGGCCAGAAGCTTGCGGTGATCGAGGCCAAGAAGCGCGGCTTGCCGGTGACCGAGGGACTGGCCCAGGCCAAGCGGTATGCCGAGCGCTTGCAGACCCGATTTGCCTACGTCACCAATGGCGACGGCATCTACCGGGTGGACATGGGCACGGGCACGGAGGGGCCGGTGGATGCCTGGCCCTCTCCCGATGGGCTGTGGGTGGAGACCTTTGGCATGGGTGCCGGTGTTCAAGACACCTGGCGGGAACGCTTCGGCGCGGTGCCCTTCGAGGACAAGGGTGGGTTCTGGCAGGCGCGCTATTATCAGCACAACGCCATCAACCAGGCGCTGGAGGCCGTTGCGGCGGGTCGAGATCGCATCCTTCTGACCCTGGCCACCGGCACCGGCAAGACCGCCATCGCCTTCCAGATCGCCTGGAAGCTGTTTCATGCCCGCTGGAGTCTGACGGCACGCGCCACGGGCACGCCTGGTCGGCACCCGCGCATTCTGTTCCTGGCGGATCGGAACATCCTGGCCAATCAGGCCTTCAACGATTTTTCTGCCTTTCCCGAGGACGCCCTGGTTCGTATCGATCCGGAGATCATCCGCAAGAAGGGCCGGGTGCCCAAGAACGGGAACGTCTTCTTCACGATCTTCCAGACCTTCATGACCGGGCGCGATGCGGCGGGCAATCTTGCGCCCAACTTCGGGGACTACCCATCGGATTTTTTCGATTTCATCATCATCGATGAATGCCACCGGGGCGGCGCCAACGATGAGAGCAACTGGCGGGGCATCCTGGAGTATTTCCAGCCTGCCGTGCAGCTTGGCCTGACCGCCACCCCCAGGCGCGCCCACAACGCCGATACCTACGCCTACTTCGGAGAGCCGGTGTACATCTATTCCCTGAAGGAGGGCATCAACGACGGCTTCCTGACGCCTTTCAAGGTCCGGCAGATCGCCACGACCCTGGATGACTATGTCTACACGCCCGATGACCAGGTGATCGAGGGTGAGGTGGAAGCGGGGCGGCGCTACAGGGAAGATGACTTCAACCGCGTCATCGAGATCGCGGAACGTGAACGGTATCGGGTGAAGCTGTTCATGGAACAGATCGACCCGCGAGAGAAGACGCTGGTGTTTTGCGCCACCCAGGAACATGCCCTGGCGGTCCGCGACCTGATCAATCAGCTCAAGACCAGCACCGATCCCCATTATTGCGAGCGCGTCACGGCGAACGATGGCAAGGAGGGCGAACGCTTCCTGAAGCAGTTTCAAGACAACGAAAAGACCATCCCGACCATCCTCACCACCTCGCAGAAGCTCTCCACCGGCGTGGACGCCAGGAATGTCCGCCACATCGTGCTGATGCGGCCGGTGAACAGCATGATCGAGTTCAAGCAGATCATCGGTCGGGGCACGCGGCTGTTCGATGGCAAGGACTATTTCACGATCCACGATTTTGTGAAGGCCTACGAGCACTTCAGTGATCCGGAGTGGGATGGGGAGCCGCTGCCCCCCGAGCCCTGCGAGCAATGCGGAAACAGCCCTTGCCGTTGCACCAGGCCACCGCCTGAGGGATGCGATGTTTGTGGCGAGCGGCCTTGTGTGTGCGAGAAGGCACCGCCGGAACCTTGCGAGGTATGCGGCGAGAGGCCCTGCCTTTGCGAGACACGCCGCAAGGTGAAGATCCGGCTGGCCGATGGCAAGGAACGCACCCTCCAGCACATGACTGCCACGAGCTTCTGGGGTCCGGACGGCAAGCCCATCTCCGCAGCCGAGTTCATTCAGCGTCTGTTCGGTGATCTGCCCGAGTTGTTCAAGGACGAGGACGAACTGCGCCGTCTGTGGGGCCGCCCGGATACCCGGAAGAAGCTGCTGGAGGGACTCGAGGAGAAGGGCTACGGCAGGCAACAGCTGGCCGATGTGGGCAAGCTGATCGAGGCCGAGCACAGTGATCTCTACGATGTGCTGGCCTACATCGCCTTCAACATGGCGCCGGTGACTCGGGCCCAGCGAGTGGATGCCCACAAGGAACGCATCTTCCATGGCCATGACTACAGACAGCGGGAGTTCCTGAGATTCGTCCTCGATCACTATGTGGCCCAGGGCGTCAGCGAGCTGGACACGGCCAAGCTGCCGCAGTTGATCGAGTTGAAGTACCACAGCGTCGGCGATGCCGTGCAGGAGTTGGGACCCGTGGGCAATATTCGGGAAGTCTTTGTGGATTTTCAGCAGTATCTGTATTGAGGCAGGTCCAGGTGTGCGGGGCAGCTGGCCCGGAAGGTGGCTGAAAAAAAGCGCGGCCAAGACGGCCGCGCCCGAGGGTTTTTGGGAGCATGATGGAGGCGGTGCCTCCATCACGCGATGGCTTACTTCAGATCAAATCGATCCGCGTTCATCACCTTGACCCAGGCTTTGACGAAGTCCTTGACGAACTTCTCCCGGTTGTCGTCCTGGGCATAGACTTCGGCGTAGGAACGCAGGACCGAGTTGGAACCGAACACCAGGTCGACCCGGGTGGCCGTCCACTTCACCTCGTCGCTCTTGCGATCACGGATTTCGTAGAGGTTGTTGCCGACTGGCGCCCAGCGGTAGCCCGCCCTGTGGGTCAGCCATGACGCGGAGCAGCGTAGCCGCCTGGGCGGCCGCCTCCTCCTGATGGAAAGCGGTCAACTGATGGAGTCAAACGGATGAACGTCATCGCCCTGTCACCCCTGGACCTTACTCTGGCGGCCCTGCTGGTGATTGCCCTGGCGGCGCTGACCAGCCGGGTGGGCATGGGGCTGTCGAAGAGCCTGCTGGTCTCGGCCGCCCGCACGGTGGTGCAACTGCTGCTGATCGGCCTGGTGCTCAAGACCCTGTTCGAGCATGCCGCCCTGCACTGGGTGGCCATCATGGCACTGGTGATGCTGCTGGTGGCGGGCCGGGAAGTGGTGGCCCGACAGGGGCGACGATTCACCGGCTGGTGGGCCTACGGCATCGGCACCCTGGCCATGTTCGTGTCCGCCTTCACCGCCACGGTGTTTGCGTTGACCGTCATCATCGGCCCGGCCCCCTGGTGGGAGCCCCAGTACGCCATCCCCCTGCTGGGCATGCTGCTGGGCAACACCATGACCGGGATCGCCCTGGGCCTGGACCGTCTCACCCAGTCCGCCTGGCAACAACGCCGGGTGATCGAGGGCCGCCTGATCCTGGGGCAGACCTGGACCGAGGCGATCAGGGACATCCGCCTGGACGCCGCCCGCAGCGGCCTGATGCCCATCATCAATGCAATGGCGGCGGCGGGCATCGTCAGTCTGCCCGGCATGATGACCGGTCAGATCCTGGCGGGCACACCGCCCATGGAAGCGGTGAAATACCAGATTCTGGTGATGTTTCTCATCACCGCGGGCACCGGATTCGGTACCCTGGGGGCCATCTGGCTGGGGTCCCGGCGCCTGTTCGACGAGCGGGAGCGACTGCGGCTGGACCGCCTGAAGGCCGGATGAAACCCATCAGGCCACCGGCGGTCGAAAAGCCCGTTGCAGGCTCCCCGGCGGCACGGCATAGGGAGTATCATACGCCCGCTTTACCGGGGCGGCGGTCCCAATGACACCGCCCCTCCATTCGCGCTGATCGACAAGGCCCATCATGACAGATTGGACGACGGATAACGCCCGCCAGACCTACAACATCCCCCACTGGAACGGCGATTACTTTCACATCAATGAGCAGGGCCGCGTGATCGTCCGGCCGCCCGCCCATGCCCGGCATCCGGGCGTGGACCTGTTCGAACTGGTGAACCATGTATCCGGCCTGAACATCGACGTGCCGGTGCTGGTGCGCTTTCCGGACATCCTCTGCGACCGCGTGAAGCGACTCACCGAGGCCTTCGATCAGGCCATCGAGGACAACGAGTTCCCCGGCCGCTACACCGCCGTCTATCCCATCAAGGTGAATCAGCAACGCAGCGTGGTGGAGCGCATCCTCACTTGTGGCGGCGAGCGGGTGGGCCTGGAGGCAGGCAGCAAACCGGAACTGATGGCGGTGCTGGCCCTGGCCCGCCCCGGCGGGGTCATCGTCTGCAACGGCTACAAGGACCGGGAATACCTGCGTCTGGCCATGATCGGCCAGCTGCTGGGACACCGGGTCTACATCGTCATCGAAAAACCCTCGGAGCTGAACGGTGTCATCAAGGCCGCCCGCGACCTGGGGGTCCGCCCCTCCCTGGGCATGCGGGTGCGGCTGGCCTCCATGGGCAAGGGCAAGTGGCAGAACACCGGCGGCGAAAAGGCCAAGTTCGGCCTCTCCGCCGCCCAGGCCCTGAAGCTGCTGGACCAGCTGCGGGACCACGACATGCTGGACTGCATGCAGCTGCTGCATTTCCACATGGGTTCCCAGATCGCCAACATCCGCGACATCCAGTCAGGCATGTACGAAGCCTCCCGCTTCTTTGCCGAACTGCATCGCCTGGGCGCCCCCATCCAGGTGGTGGACGCCGGCGGCGGCCTGGGGGTGGACTACGAGGGCACCCGCTCCCGCAACCTGTGCTCCATCAATTACAGCCTGCAGGACTATGCCGACAGCCTGGTGCGCATCCTGGCCAACACCTGCCGGGAATACGACCTGCCGCCACCGGAGATCTTCACCGAGTCCGGTCGTGCCATGACCGCCCATCACGCGGTGCTGATCACCAATGTGATCGACACCGAGCGTGCGCCGGTGGCCGCCGACATCCAGCCCCCCGACGAGGAGGCCCCGGCGGTACTGCTGGACATGTGGAGCCTGTTCGAACGCACTGCCGAGAGTGCCCCCACCGAAGTCTTCCACACCATGGTGGACTGGCTGCGGGAAGTCCAATCCATGTTCACCCACGGCCTGCTGGACCTGGAGCACCGGGCCCTGGCGGAGCAGATCTATTTCGCCACCTGCCGACGCCTGCTGACCGGTCATGCCCAGCGCCTGCCCCGGGATATCGCCGACGAACTCACGGAAAAGCTCTCGGACAAGTATTTCTGCAACTTCTCCGTGTTTCAGTCCATCCCGGACGTCTGGGCCATTGACCAGATCTTCCCCATCATGCCCCTGCACCGGCTCAACGAGCGCCCCACCCGGCTTGGGGTACTGCAGGATCTCACCTGCGACTCCGACGGCCACGTGGACCGCTACGTGGACGGCGAGACCATCGTCCCCAGTCTGCCCCTGCACGAATTCCGCCCCGGGGAACAATATCTGCTGGGGATCTTCATGGTCGGGGCCTACCAGGAGATCCTGGGGGATCTGCACAACCTGTTCGGCGACACCGACGCCATCAACGTGGTGCTGACCCGGGACGGTGGCTACGAAGTGGTGGAACCGGAACAGGGGGACACGGTGGAGGAGCTGCTGCGCTACGTGCACTTCGACACCGAGCTGCTGGCAGGCGCCTATCGCACCAAGGTGGCGGCCGCGGGCCTGGACGAGGCCATGCAGCGGCAGATCCTCCAGGAACTGGACAACGGCCTGTCTGGCTACACCTACCTGGAAGACTGATCCGTCGCGGGACACCCCCCGTCAGTGGGCGGTCATGCCCCCGTCCACCAGATAATGGGCGCCGGTGATGCCACTGCCGGCGTCGGACAGCAGCAGCGCGGCCACGGCGGCGATCTCCTCGTTGGTGGAATAGCGCCCCAGGGGGATGCGGGTGACGAAGTCGTGCTTGACCTCGTCGCCGTGTCCCGGGTTTGCCTGCTCCTCGATGGAGCGCATCATCCGGTTGTCCACCGGACCGGGGTTGACCGTGTTCACCCGGATGCCCTCCGGCCCCAGTTCCACGGCGGCGCAGCGCATCATCCCCATCACCGCATGCTTGCTGCTGACATAGGGGCTCAGCCCCGCCGCGCCCCGGACGCCGGCCACGCTGGCGGTGATCAGGATGGCGCCTCCTCCGGCCCGACGCAGCGCCGGTACCGCCGCCTGCAGGCCATGACGCACCCCGTGCAGATTGACCGCGAAGACCCGCTCCCAATCCTCATCGGTGGTGGATGCCAACGGCCCCACACGGCCCTCGATGCCGGCATTGAGGAATACGCCGTGCACCGCCCCGAAACGCTGTTCCGCCGCCTGGATCATGGCCTGGTTCTCCTCCCGTCGACTGACATCCACGGCCATCCCCGCCGCCCGCTCCCCCAGCGCCGCGGCCAGCGCCTCCACCCCATCCGCCTCCCGGTCCGTCAGTAGCAGCCTGGCCCCCTGGGCGTACAGCAGACGGGCGGTGGCCTCGCCGATGCCCCCCGCCGCGCCGGTGATGACAATAACCTTGTCGTTGAACTGGCTCATGGTGATGCCTCCTCCGTTGAACGGTTGTGTTGAGTCCTGACGCCTCATGCACTAAACTTAGCAGCCTTTCCGCCAGTCTGCCGCGAGCTTCGCCCGGCAGGATTTCGGGGAAATGCTTTTGCGATATCCGCCGGCATAGCTCAGTTGGTAGAGCAGCGCATTCGTAATGCGAAGGTCGTAGGTTCGACTCCTATTGCCGGCACCACTTTTTAAAAAGCAGCCTGAGCAGGCTGCTTTTTTTTGCCCTCATCCCACCATCCTGCCACCCCGCCCGAGAACGGTGGATAGCATTGTGGCAATCTGATCAGCCCGGTCATCCGCTGTCCCGTCTTGGATAGCCGGAAAACCCATCACCGGAACGGATAACCGTCTGGCAATATCAGCGGCATTGTCCATCCCGATGGGAGCAGGATCGACGCAGTGATTGAGCACCACCAGGGCCAGGGTCAATCGGCGACGCTGAATCGCTTCTGCAGTCAGCAGAACATGATTAATGACCCCCAGGCGATCCGGGGCCACCAGCAATACAGGCAGTCCCAGGGACTGGGCCAGATCCGCATTGAGGCCGTCCTCGGTCAGGGGGGAATAAAAACCACCGGCGCCCTCTACCCAAAGCAGATCAGTCGGGGGGACAGCACTGACGCAGACCTGAATCAGGTCCGCCAGATAAAGGGGTTGCCCGGTGAGTCGGGCCGCCCGGTCTGGAGCCAGGGCGTCACGGTAGCGGTAGGGGGTAATCTGTTCCAGATCGCCGCCTGCAGCGGCCATTAAAGCGGCGCCGTCTGCAGGCCAAAGCCTTCCATTTCTCTCCTCGCAACCCGATTCAGCCGGCTTGCGCACCGTCATTCGCTGTCCCTGACGTATCAAGGCCCGGACCAGAGCGCAACCCACCACGGTCTTGCCTACTCCGGTGTCGGTGCCTGTAACAAACACGCCGACAGTCATTACATCATCTCCGCCGTGTCAAATGCCCCGGCATGATTGCCGGAGCCATCAATGGGTCTGTGGGGCACCTGTCTGTCTCGACAATGGTTAAAAAGGACCAAGCCTAACAACCTGGGGACGCCTGACATCCGATACAGCGTCTCACTTTCCGATACAAAAGGCAGAAAAAATCTCTCCCAGCAGATCATCAGCACTGACCCGGCCAGTGATTTCTCCCAAAGTCTCCTGGGCCAGACGCAATTCTTCGGCTATCAGTTCCGTGGCACGGGTGATGATCAACTGATCATTGGCGGCCTGAACATGGTCACGGGTACGCGCCAGGGCATCCAGGTGGCGACGACGGGCGGTGAACAGGCCTTCCGGGTGACCATTGTAGTGAAGCTGGGCCTTGAGAGCCTCACGCAGGGTGCTGATACCCTCGCCGGTACGGGCCGAAATGAACAGCACGTCACTGGCATCCGCCGGCAGCTGGGTGAGCTGGTCCAGCTTGTTATAGACAGTGATGACCGGCAATCGGGGGGGCAAGCGACGACGGATCTCTTTTTCCTCCTCCCCCTCTCCCTGGGTCGCATCCACCACCAGCAGCACCAGGTCAGCCCGCTCGATCTCAGCCCAGGCCCGGCGGATGCCTTCTTGTTCCACCGGGTCATCCGATTGCCGCAGGCCGGCGGTATCCACCAGATGCAGGGGGAGGCCATCCAGGCTCAGATGTTCCCGCAGCACGTCCCGGGTGGTACCAGGAACGGCAGTGACAATGGCCGCTTCCCGGTCCACCAGGCGGTTGAGCAGGCTGGACTTGCCCGCATTGGGACGCCCGGCGATCACCAGATGGGCGCCTTCCCGCAGTAAATTGCCTTGTCGGGCCTGTTCGGTCAGGGTGGCCAGTTGATCCAGCAAAGACTCGATCCGGTACTGGATATCCCCTTCTGCCAGCAGATCCAGTTCCTCTTCAGAGAAATCCAGATCCGCTTCCACAAACACCCGCAGTTCGGTCAGGGCCGACAGGATCAAATTGACCTGACGGGAAAATCCCCCATCCAGTGAGCGCCGGGCACTGCGCACCGCAGCGGCAGAACCGGCGTCAATGAGATCGGCCACCGCCTCCGCCTGGGTCAGGTCCATCCGGTCGTTTAAAAAGGCCCGTTCGGTGAATTCCCCGGCCCGGGCCATGCGACAGCCCATGGCCAGACAAGCGCCCAGTAACAGATCCATGACCACCGGGCCGCCATGACCCTGCAGTTCCAGAACATCCTCGCCGGTATAGGAATGGGGGCCGGGAAAATACAGGGCAATGCCGTCGTCGATCACCTCTCCCTGGGCGTCCATGAAAGGGCCGTAGAGCGCCTGTCTAGGGCTGGGCAACCTGCCCAGACAACACCGGGCCACCTCGGCGGCATGGGGACCGGAAACCCGCACGATCCCCACACCGCCCCGTCCTGGCGCGGTGGCTATGGCGGCAATGGTATCGAGGTTGCGGTGCATGGCGGTGTATTCCATAACAATGGCCCGGCTGGAGCACACCGGCAGTCTTCGAATCACGACGGTGGTGATTTTTTCGAAGATCGCCGGCCCGCTTCAGACGGGCCACCGAGGAGCCAGCAGGGCGTGGGGTTATTTCTTGCTGCCGCCCTTGATGTTGGCTGTTTTTTCAATCTGGCGCGTGATGTAGTACTGCTGGGCAATGGACAACAGGTTATTGACCAGCCAGTACAGCACCAGCCCCGCCGGGAAGAAGGCAAAGAACACGGTGAAGACAATGGGCAGGGCCATCATGATCTTCTGCTGTACCGGGTCCATGGGGGCCGGGTTGAGCTTGTACTGGGCAATCATGCTGGCACCCATGAGCAGGGGCAACACGAAGAAGGGATCACGGATGGACAAGTCCTGAATCCAGAAAATCCACGGCGCCTGACGCAGCTCCACACTCTCCAGCAGCACCCAGTACAGAGCAATGAACACGGGAATCTGGATCAGGATGGGCAAACAGCCGCCCAGGGGATTGATCTTCTCCTTTTTGTACAGCTCCATCAGCGCCTGGTTCATGCGCTGCTTGTCGTCACCAAAGCGTTCCTTGAGTGCCATCATTTTCGGTTGCACGGCACGCATCTTGGCCATGGAACGATAGCTGGCCTCCGACAGCTTGTAGAACACCAGCTTGATCATCAGGGTCAGGATGATGATGGCCCAACCCCAGTTACCCACAAAGTCGTAGATCACCCGCAGCAGCCAGAACAGGGGCTTGGCCAGCACCGTGAAGATGCCGTAGTCCACAGTCAGTTCCAGGCCGTCGGCAATCTTGGACAGGGGTTGCTGTTCCTTGGGGCCGATCCAGATGCGGGATTTCAGGACGTCATAGGCACCAGGGGCAATACTCACCGGCTCGGAGCGCAGGCCGATGATGTACTGAGGCCGCTCGGGGGTACCGACGGCGCGGCTGTAGAGCAGGTTCACCTCATCGGCAAAAGGCACCCAGGCCGTCAGGAAGTAATGCTGAATAATGGAAATCCAGCCGGCGGAAATATTGCGATCCTGCACCCCCGGACCCAGGTCTTCGAGGGATTCCTTGATGTACTTGCCATCATAGAGCGCGGCCCCCGTGAAGGTGTACAGGAACCAGGAGTCCCTGGGCGGCGTAGGGCCGTGGCGCAGTTGACGGTACTGACGACCGGTCCAGGTGGTGTCACTGTGGTTTTCCACCCGATGATCCACATCCACCAGGAAATCGCCGCGACGGAAGGTGTAGGTTTTGGTGACACGAATGCCGTCCTCGCTCTCCCAGGTCAGGGGGACCACGAGTTCATCCTGCCAGTCTTCCATCCGGTATTCGCTGCGCTCGGCCTGGAATATGGCATGGTGGGATGGAGCACGGTCGGCATGCTCGATACCGGGCACACGGTCATGGATCAGGCCGGACTGGGCCACATAATCCCGCAACCGCTCATCGAGAATCCGCACCGGATTGTCCGGCTGCTTGAGACTCACCGGATAGGTGGGCAGATCAGCACGCACCAGATCACCGCCACGGGTATCGATGAGCACATCCAGGGTATCGGTCACGACGCGGATACGCTGCCGGTCAAGAGACAGTACCGGGTCCATGCCCACCGGTGCATCCATGGCCTCAGAAGCCGGGGCATCGGGAACATCGTCACGGAACGTCTCGCCATTGAGGGTGGCTTCAGCCCGCTGGGGATCAAATTGGGGCTGGGGACCATAGTCCACGCGCCAGGCCTGCCAGATCAAAAACAGCAGGAAAACCAGTGACAGGTACAGGATCGGTCGAAGATTATCCATGATTTCGCGGCTGTTTGTGATGACCTGGGACGGGTTCCGGTACGGGATCGTACCCGCCTTCGCAGAAAGGATGGCAACGGGCCAGTCGGCGGATGGTGAGCCAAAGACCCCGCAGGGCGCCGTGTTTCTCGATAGCCTCCATACCGTAACAGGAACAGGAGGGGGTAAACCGGCAATGCTGCCCGATAAAAGGACTTAGCGTATAGCGATAGACCTGGATCAGGAAGATAAGGATTTTTCGCATTGGCTGCTCATCCGTCTCCAGAGTCGTTCCAGGGCCTGTTGCAGATCGGCATTGTTGAAGTGCTGGGCACCCGGCTTGCACAGGATCACCATGTCCATGGGGGCCATGACAGCACGATGTCGGCGAAAGGATTCCCGGATCAAGCGTTTGATCCGATTACGCTGGGTGGCCTGGCGGACGCTTTTTTTGGCAACCGCCAACCCCAGACGTGGTCCCGTCATCGGCGCATGTATCCACAATCCGGTGAAGGGCGGCTGGGATATCCGCCGGGCATCCCTGAACACCTGCCGGTAGTCATCGGCCCGAACCAGCCGGACCTGACGAGGGAATCCCTGTCCCTTCGGCCCAAACTGGCAATCAGGGGCAAAGACGGGCACGACCCCGGGCACGACGGGCCGCCAGCACCTTGCGGCCAGCACGGGTGGCCATGCGGGCGCGGAAACCGTGGGTACGCTTGCGGTGCAGATTACTGGGTTGGAATGTTCTTTTCATGGTGGCGGACCGTGGCTAGGTTCTATTTACGGGCGATAAAAAGCGCCCAATCTAAGGCGCGTAAAAGTACCCGTGATTGACATGGGTGTCAATCAGCCCCGTCGTTAACCTGTGGAAACAGGTCGGGAAAAGGTGTGGATAACCCGGAATCTCAACGGTTAGACTTACCCACCCCCCAATTCCCCACCACTGGAGATACCCTTGGTTGGCAACTCCTTGTGGCAGCAGTGCGTATCGCGTCTGGAGAGCGAACTCTCCGAACAGCAACTCAACACCTGGATTCGTCCACTGCAGGTGGTGGAAGAGCCAGGCATATTACGGCTGCTTGCCCCCAATCGATTTGTGCTGGACTGGGTCAAGGACCATTTTTTCCAGCGCATGGTCTGCATCGTCAACGAACTCCAGGGCAATGACGCCATGCGCGTTCTGCTGGAGGTGGGCAGCAACCGGCGTCCAACAGTGGCCCACCCTGCCTCACCCCAGGCCCTGGCCAGTCGGCGGGCAGCACCTGCGGATATCCACAGGTCCGGCAAACCGGTCCCTGCCGCGCCGATACCGGCCCCTGGCTCGCCCCAGTTCACCCACAATCTCAACCCCAATTTCACCTTCGACAGCTTTGTCGAGGGGAAATCGAACCAGTTGGCCAAGGCCGCCAGCCTGCAGGTGGCCGCCAGTGTGGGCAAAGCCTATAACCCCTTGTTTCTTTACGGCAGCACCGGTCTTGGCAAGACTCACCTGATGCACGCCATTGGCAATGCCATCCTGCGGGATAACCCTGATGCAAAAGTGGTGTACCTGCACTCGGAACGGTTTGTGGCGGACATGATCAAGGCACTGCAGCACAACTCCATCGACGAGTTCAAGCGCTATTACCGCTCGGTGGATACCCTGCTGATCGACGACATTCAATTCTTCGCCGGCAAGGAGCGGTCCCAGGAGGAGTTTTTCCACACCTTCAACGCCCTGCTGGAAAGCCAGCAGCAGGTGATTCTAACCTGCGATCGCTACCCCAAGGAGGTGGATGGCCTGGAGGATCGGCTCAAGTCCCGGTTCGGCTGGGGTCTGACCGTGGCCATCGAACTGGCGGAACTGGAAACCCGGGTGGCCATTCTCCAGCGCAAGGCAGAGGAAGCCGGCACGGTATTACCCAGTGAGGTGGCTTTTTTCATCGCCAAGCGCATCCGCTCCAACATCCGTGAGCTGGAGGGGGCGCTGCGCCGGGTGGTGGCCAATGCCCATTTCACAGGCCGCCCCATCACCCTGGAATTTGCCAAGGAAGCCCTCTACGACCTGCTCACCCTGCAGGACAAGCAGTGCACCGTGGACAACATCCAAAAGACGGTGGCCGAGTATTACAAGATTCGGGTGACCGATCTGTTGTCCACACGGCGCACCCGGATCATTGCCCGCCCCAGACAGGTGGCCATGGCACTGACCAAGGAACTGACCACCTGCAGTCTGCCGGAGATCGGCAAGGCATTTGGAGGGCGGGATCATACCACGGTGCTCCATGCCTGTCGGAAGGTGGCAGAGCTACGGGAATCCGACGCCCAGGTCAACGAGGATTTCATCACCCTGCTGCGCACGCTCACCACCTGAGGATAAAGTTATCCACAGGGTGAAAGTGCCCACAGTGCCTGTGGATAAGTGGCCCAAAATCTGTGGATAACCCTGTGGAAAACCTTGTGGATAAACTGTGGACAACTTTTTTCCCCGACTTATCCACATTTTATCCACAATGTTATCCACAGGATTTTGGCCACTTATGCACAGTTTTTCCACAGGTTTTAAAGGTATTAAATTATTGAAAAATAAAGATTTTCCCGAAGTTATCCACAGATTTTGCCGCCCCCTATTACTATAATTAAAAAAAAAGAAATAATTAATAATAGTCGACAGAGGAAATGCCCAAAAATGAAGCTGAATATCCAACGAGAAGTGCTGCTCAAGCCCCTCCAGCAGGTCATCGGTGCTGTGGAAAAACGCCACACCATGCAGATCCTGGGTAACGTGCTGTTGCGGTGCGATGGCACCCACCTGAAAATGACGGCAACGGATCTGGAGGTGGAATTGGTGGCAGAGATCGAACATACTGCCGAGGAAGCGGGGGACATCACCCTGCCTGCCCGCAAGCTGCTGGACATCTGTCGCGCCTTGCCTGAAAGCGCGGAAATCCGTATCCAGGTGGCAGGCGAGCGGGCGGTGATCTCATCGGGACGTTCCCGTTTCATTCTCACCACCCTGCCGGTAGGGGATTTCCCCAACCTGGATGAAATTCAGGGGTTGATCGAATTTTCCTTGACGGAAAAAGAGTTCTTGACCCTGATCGACCGCACTGCCTTTGCCATGGCCAACCAGGATGCCCGCTATTACCTCAACGGTCTGATGCTGGAGATGGAGAAGGGCACAGTGCGCATGGTGGCTACCGATGGTCATCGTCTGTCCCTCTGCGCCCTGGAATCCATTCTGGACACGGAACAGGTTCATCAGGTGATCATCCCCAGAAAGGGCGTGCTGGAACTGTCACGGCTGCTGGAATACCGGGATGACCCGGTTCGAATCCAGATTGCCGCCAACCATCTTCGGGTTCGAGTAGCCGGTCTGTGTTTCACCACCAAGCTGATCGACGGACGCTTTCCCGACTACAGGCGCGTGATTCCCAGGGAGGGTGAACAGGTTCTGCAGGTGGACCGTGAACTGCTACGTCAGGCACTGGGGCGCACAGCGATTCTGTCCAACGAGAAGTACCGGGGTGTGCGTATCGAGCTGTCCACGGACAACATGAAACTTCAGTCCCACAACCCGGACCAGGAAGAGGCAGAGGAGGAGATGGAAGTGGAATACAGGGGGCATCCACTGGAGATTGGCTTCAACGTCACCTACCTGATGGACGTGGTGACTCACCTGAAGGGAGAGCATCTGCAGGCCACGTTCAAGGACGCTGGTTCTTCTGTGCTGATTCGGGACATGGGCTTTGAAGACGCCCTGTACGTGATCATGCCCATGCGTCTGTAGTCGGCTGTGCATGGGTTTGACACGGCTGGATATCTTCAACCTCCGGGTGTTTGAGAAATCCCGGATTCAACCCTGTGCCGGCCTGAATCTGATTGTGGGTAAAAACGCTTCCGGCAAAACCACTGTGCTGGAAGCAATCCACATTCTGGCCACGGGCCGTTCCTTTCGGACACCCCGTATCGAACCGGTTATCCGTCGGGGTGCCCGGGATCTGATGGTCACCGGACGGGTGGTGCGTCACGGTCTGCCCATGTCATTAGGCATTCGCAAAGGCATGGGAAAAACCACAGCGAGAATCAATGGAAGAACGATTCGTAATCAATCAGAGCTGGCCCGGGGACTGCCTGTACAGGTGATTCACCCGGACAGCCATGAACTGCTGACTGGTCATCCTGCCCAGCGCCGGGGTTTTCTCGATTGGGGTATTTTTCATCACTCTCCGGCTACCATGGTTCACTGGCAGCATTACCAAAGGGCACTCATGCAACGTAACCAGGCCCTCAGGTCAGGATTGAGTGACCGGGATCTGGATATCTGGGAAGGGGTCATGGCACAATCCGGCGAAGCCATGGATCAGGCACGTCGCACTTACCTCGATGGGCTGATTTGTGAACTGCGCATCCTGGAAGGGGAGGGATTTGCTGAGGAAGGGATGACCCTCACTTATCGCCAGGGCTGGCGGGAGGGGGTCGATCTGAGGGGGGTGCTGCAAACTGCCCGCCCCAGGGAGCGGATCATGGGGTACACCCTGTCCGGCCCTCATCGCGCTGATCTGTTGTTACATCGGGACGGTGTTCCACTGGCAGAAGGGGCATCCAGGGGGCAACAGAAATCTGCGGTCCTGTTGCTTCGCTTAGCCCAGGTGGCTGCGTTTCAGAAGGCCACAGGGGGCACAGTGGTGGTGATGGTGGATGACCTGCCCTCAGAACTGGATGACTCTCGACGTCAGGGGGTGCTGAACCTGCTCAGGGGGTTAGCCTGCCAGGTGTTTGTCACCGCCATCGATTCACATCAGGTCACCGATCACCACTGGTCGGAGTGGACCTTGTTTCGGGTGAGGCCAGGGACAATTGATCCGGTAGTCTGAATGTTCCACGTGGAACATTCGGGCCGTTTAAAAACACACAGGCCATGGCTACGCTCATGGACCCAGATGGGGTATAATGGCCTCCTCACCGAGACAGGAGACTGCGATCCAGGCCGCGTGATCGTGCCAGGCACGATGCGCTTCCCCCCGACCTCAATGGCGGGATTGTTCGCGCAAAATTGATGACCGATCAAATGCCCACCACCTACGACTCATCCAACATCAAGGTGCTCAAAGGCCTGGATGCCGTCCGCAAGCGTCCGGGCATGTACATCGGCGATACGGATGATGGCACCGGGTTGCATCACATGGTTTTCGAGGTGGTGGATAATGCCATCGACGAAGCCCTGGCCGGGCACTGCTCGGAAATCACGGTCACCATTCACAGCGATGGTTCGGTCAGTGTCACCGATGATGGTCGTGGTATTCCTGTGGATATCCATCCGGAGGAGGGGCGCTCCGCCGCCGAGGTCATCATGACCGTGCTTCACGCCGGGGGAAAGTTCGACGACAATTCCTACAAGGTATCCGGGGGATTGCACGGGGTTGGTGTTTCCGTGGTCAACGCCCTTTCTGAATGGCTGGAGATGACCATCTACCGGGATGGCAGCACCTATCGGCAAACCTACCACCTTGGGGTACCTGATGCCCCCCTCAAGGCGGTGAGCGAGACTCAGCGCACCGGAACCACCATCCATTTCAAACCCAGCCCGGAAATCTTCAGCGACACCGAATACCACTACGACATCCTTTCCCGGCGCCTGCGGGAGTTGTCGTTCCTCAACTCTGGTGTCCGTATTCAGCTGCAGGATGAGCGGGACGATGGCAAGCAGGATGTGTTCGAGTACCAGGGCGGTATTCGGGCGTTTGTGGAACATCTCAACCGCAACAAAACGCCCCTGCATCCCACGGTGATTTACCTGAATGCCGAGCGGGATGGCATTGCGGTAGAGATTGCCTTGCAGTGGAACGATTCCTACCAGGAAAATATTTTCTGCTACACCAACAATATTCCCCAGCGGGACGGTGGTGCCCATCTGGCAGGGTTTCGCTCTGCCCTGACCCGCACCCTGAACCAGTACATGGAAACCGAAGGGATCATCAAGCGGCAAAAAGTCAATACCAGTGGTGACGATGCCAGGGAAGGACTGACCGCTGTGCTGTCGGTCAAGGTGCCTGATCCCAAGTTCTCCTCCCAGACCAAGGACAAGCTGGTGTCCTCCGAGGTCAAGCCGGTGGTGGAGTCGGTCATGGGCGAGACCTTGCAGACCTTCCTGCTGGAAAACCCCGGCGAATCCAGAACCATTACCGGCAAGATCATTGACGCTGCCCGTGCCCGTGAGGCGGCACGACGGGCGCGGGAAATGACCCGCCGTAAGGGCGCCCTGGACGTGGCTGGCCTACCCGGTAAACTGGCCGACTGCCAGGAAAAAGATCCGGCCCTGTCAGAGCTGTTCATCGTGGAAGGGGACTCAGCCGGTGGTTCTGCCAAGCAGGGACGAGACCGGCGCACCCAGGCCGTGCTCCCCCTTAAAGGCAAGATTCTGAATGTAGAGAAGGCCCGGTTTGACAAGATGCTCTCCTCTGCCGAGGTGGGTACCTTGATTACGGCTCTGGGATGCGGCATTGGCAAGGACGAGTTCAACCCGGACAAGCTGCGCTATCACCGCATCATCATCATGACCGATGCGGACGTAGACGGTTCTCACATTCGTACCCTGTTGCTGACCTTCTTTTATCGGCAGATGCCCGAACTGGTGGAACGGGGCCACATCTACATCGCTCAGCCGCCTTTGTACAAAGTCAAACGAGGCAAACAGGAGAGCTACGTCAAGGACGAGCTGGAAATGAGCAACCTGCTGTTGAACCTGGCACTGGATGATGCCCGTCTGGTGGTCAATTCCGAGGCGCCGCCCATCAGTGGTCCCGCATTGGAGGAGCTGGCCCGGCGCTATAACGGTGTCATGGCGGCTGTAGAGCGCCTGGGCCGCCGGCATGACCCCCGGCTGTTGGAGCGGATGATCTTCGCTGCACCTTTGACTGACGAAGACCGCAACCATCAGGCGCGCCTGGAAAGCTGGTTTGCCGGTCTGCTGGAGGGATTGCACAGCGATGCTGCCGGCGCCACCCGTTACGAGATGACCATTGTGCCGGATGAGCGGGGGGGGTATCAGGCCCGGATTGGCCGGATGATGCACGGGGCGCGCCTGGAAGACACCTATGGAGCGGATTTTTTTGAGTCCGCCGAATTTCGTGTCATGCGGGAACTGGCCCAACGGTTGGATGGCCTGCTGGACGCCGATGCCCGGATCCAGCGGGGTGAGCGCCAACAGCCTGTGAGCAATTTCCGCGAGGCCATGTGCTGGCTCATGGGAGAGGCCCGCCGGGGCCTGAGCATTCAGCGTTACAAGGGATTGGGAGAAATGAATCCAGAACAGCTCTGGGAGACCACCCTGAACGCCGAAACCCGCCGTTTGTTGCAGGTGCAGGTGGAGGATGCGGTGCGGGCTGACGAAGTCTTTACCACCCTGATGGGCGATCAGGTCGAGCCGCGCCGGGAGTTTATTGAAGCCAATGCCCTGACGGTATCCAATCTGGACATCTGAACCGCGCCGAGTGCCCATCGTTTCCCGCTCCGGCCTGAATCAGGCAGAATACAAGCTTTACTCAGACCACGAGGCGATGACCATGGACATTGGCGTCTATATCGTGCTTGGCATCTTCTTTCTGATCCTCCTGTACGCAGTGATCATCTACAACAATCTGGTCAGCCTCAAGCATGGCGTGTCCAAGGCCTGGTCCAACATTGATGTCCTGCTCAAGCAGCGTTTCGATGAACTGCCCAAACTGGTGGAGGTTTGCCGGCAGTATATGTCCTACGAGCAGGATACCCTGGAAAAAGTAATGCGCGCCCGCAGTCAGGTGGCCAATGCCCAGCAGAATCAGGATATGCAGGCCCTGGGACAGGCCGAGGGGGTGTTACGGCTGGGTCTGGGTCATCTTTTTGCCTTGGCGGAAGCCTATCCGGAACTCAAGGCAGATCAGACATTCACACATCTGCAGTCCCGGATTTCCGGTCTGGAAAACGCCATCAGTGATCGCCGGGAGTATTACAACGAATCCGTCAATCGCAACAATGTGCGTATTGAGCAATTCCCCGATGTCATCATTGCCCGGCTGTTTGGCTTTGGTCCCTTTGACCTGCTGGAGTTTTCTGCAGAGGAACTGCAGGACGTGAATATCCGCGCATTGTTTGGTTAGGGGGCCAGACACGCAATGCAGGACACCATGGCCCTTTCGGTGCAGCGCATGGATAGCGGAGAGTATTTTTTCTGGGTGGCTGTTTTGGTGCTGATTCTGGTGGCTGCTTTGTGGGGCTTCCTGCGCGGGGCTTATCGCAAGCGTCTGATTGCCGACACCCCCACTTCTCGCGTGCGTTCCGCTGCCCAAGGCTATGTGGAACTGATTGGACAGGCCCGGTTACTGCCAGGGCCCAGCATCACAGCCCCCCTGACGGGCACCCCGTGCGCCTGGTATGACTATCGTGTGGAGCGGCGGGATGGTTCCGGTCGCAAACAGCGATGGTCCAGAATCGAGCAGGGGCGCAGTGAGGATCTGTTTTTACTGCAGGATGATACCGGAGAATGTTTGATTGACCCGGAGGGTGCCCAGGTGGTTTGTGTGCATCGGGATGTCTGGCACGGCCACGGGCCACGTCCGGTTCAGGGGGCAGGCACTGGCGGATTGTTTTCGGGATTGGGTCGTTATCGTTACACGGAACGGCGCTTGCATCTGGACGAAGATCTTTACGCCATTGGTTATTTTCGTACCCGGCAAGCTGGTGAAGAAGGCGGTTCCCTGAACGAAGAGGTGTCCGAAATTCTCAGGGAATGGAAAAAAGATCCAGCGATTCTGGCCCGTTTCAACATCGACCTTCAGGGCCATATCGACATGGCGGCTTGGGAGCGTGTCCGGCAGGCAGCCCTGCAGCAGGCGTTGATGCGGCGGGCTGAACGGGCCGATGGGCCTGCGGTCCATATTATGGCCCGTGGTCCCGAGCGACGCCGGCCCTATATCCTCTCGGCCATATCCGAGGCTGATCTGGTCCGGCGCTATGTCTGGCTGACCCGGTTCAGTGCCCTGGGTTTTTTGGGGGCAGCCGGTGGTTTGGCCTGGCTCCTGCTACAGCGGGCTGCAGGGCCATGGTGATGAGGGACTTGCCGCAGCCATCCCCTTGCTTCGGAGCCAGAGCGGGAAAATGTCAAATGTTCAATTCGCACAGGAGGACGTGAGCAGGGTGACTCGCGCAAAATGGTCAACTACCCCCGACTGAAGTCGGGGGCTTGTGAGAGCAAGCCGGGTTGACCAGCCTAAGCCCGCCTAAGCAGGACGCTCGAAAGGGGCTACGTTTGCAACAGGTCGTCAAGACCCACCGGCGGATGCTTCCTCAGTCTGCCGCTCTGGAAGGCCGGGATCATGCTGGCGAAAGGTAAAGCGCCGAAGGTTCCAGTCGCCGCCGCAAGGCGGGAGCCGGTTGCAGACATTGGCGAGGGGAGATGGGGCGAAAGCCCTGCGTTACTGGTGCCCTTTACGGGGCAGCCCTTTACTGGGCAGAGCCTCACGGCCCTGTGGGTGGAAGGCCCACACCCTTTTTCGGCGACTGCGGTCCCGCAGCGGCAATTCCTCCCGCGATTGAAATCGCGGGTTTCCTTGCGGAGAGGTTATGAGTAATCCACTACTGAACATGCAGGGCCTTCCCCCCTTTGCCGAGATTCGTCCGGAACACGTGGAACCCGCCGTGGATCAGGTGCTGGCCGACAACCGGACCGCCATCCAGGCCCTGTTGCACCAACCCGGTCCCTTCACCTGGGAGACCCTGGTCCATCCCCTGTCCCTGCTGGAAGACCGCCTCAACCGGATATGGTCACCGGTGCGGCACATGAACTCCGTGGTCAACAGCGATGAACTGCGCCAGGCCTACAATGCCTGCCTGCCCAAGTTGTCCGACTATGCCACGGAAATGGGGCAGAATCTGGCCTTGTTCCAGGCCTTTCGCAGCATTGCCGAGGGTCCCGGATTCGCCGAGCTGGCCCCAGCCCAGCAACGGGTGATCAACAATGCCCTGCGAGACTTTCACCTCTCCGGCGTCGATCTGCCCGAAGACAGGAAGGCCCGCTACAAGGCCATTGCCCAGGAACTGTCCCAGCTTACTTCCCGGTTCGAGGAAAACGTCCTGGACGTCACCCAGGCCTGGAAACGGATTGTTGCCGATGGGAAAGATCTCAGGGGGTTGCCTGAATCCGCCCTGGAGATGCTGTTGCAGAATGCCCGCCAGCATAAGGAAGACGGTTATCTGATCAACCTGGAATTCCCGTCCTACTACGCTGTCATGACCTATGCCGATGATCGTGACCTGCGCCGCGAGGTCTATACGGCCTATGTCACCCGGGCCTCCGACCAGGGCCCCCATGACCCCCGTTTCGACAACGCCCAGGTGATGGAACAGATCCTGGCCCTGCGCCATGAGCAGGCCCGGCTGCTGGGGTATCCCAGCTATGCCCATCTGTCCCTGGCCACCAAAATGGCCGAATCCCCGGAACAGGTGGTGGAATTTTTGTCGGAAATGGCCCAGCGGGCCTGTCCGGCCGCCCGCAAGGAATTGGAAGCCCTGCGCGCCTTCGCCGCTGAACACCTGGGGCTGGAAGACCTGCAGGCGTGGGACCTAGCCTATGCCTCGGAAAAGCTGCGCCAGCATGCTTATGATCTCTCTCAGGAGGATCTCAAGCCCTACTTCCCGGTGGATCGGGTGTTGCAGGGGCTGTTCCAGCTGGTGGAGCGCCTGTATCAGGTGCGGATCACGCAGGTGACGGAGGCTCCGGTCTGGCACCCTGATGTCCGCTTTTACGAGATTCAGGACCCGGACGGCACGCCCCGGGCCCGGTTCTATCTGGATCTCTATGCCCGTGCCCGCAAGCGCGGCGGTGCCTGGATGGACGAATGTCTGAACCGTCTGCGGGACGGCGAGCGCCTGCAGTTGCCGGTGGCCTACATGACCTGCAATTCCACCCCGCCGGTGGGCGACAAGCCCGCCCTCTTCACCCATGACGAGGTGCTGACCCTGTTCCATGAGTTCGGCCACGGGCTGCATCACATGCTCACCCGGGTGGACTATCCGGACGTGGCGGGCATCAACGGGGTGGAATGGGATGCGGTGGAACTGCCCAGCCAGTTCATGGAGAACTGGTGCTGGGAGCGGGAAGCCCTGGATCTCATCGCCGGTCATCATGAAACCGGCGAGCCGCTGCCCGGGACCCTGTTCGACAAGCTGCAGGCCACCCGGCATTTCCAGGCCGCCATGCAGATGGTGCGTCAGCTGGAATTCGCCCTCTTCGACATGCGCCTGCACGGGGAATATGACCCCGCCCTGGGGGGGCGTATTCAGGACATTCTGGATGATGTGCGCCGTCAGGTGGCGGTACTGATGCCCCCCGCCTTCAACCGCTTTCAGCACAGCTTTTCCCACATCTTTGCCGGCGGCTATGCAGCCGGTTATTACAGCTACAAATGGGCCGAGGTCCTGTCCGCCGACGCTTTTGCCCGCTTCGAGGAGGAAGGTCTGTTCAATCCGGAGGTGGGTACCGCCTTTTTGCGGGACATCCTGGAACAGGGTGGCGCCCGCCCTGCCCTGGAGCTGTTCCGGGCCTTCCGCGGCCGGGATCCTCGGATTGATGCCCTGTTGCGCCATTCAGGACTGGTGGACGCGGCGGCATGAAGATCGCCACCTGGAACGTCAACTCCCTGAGGGTGCGTCTGCCCCATGTGCTGGACTGGCTGGCCGCGGAACAGCCGGATGTGCTGGCGTTGCAGGAAACCAAGACGGTGGACGAGGGCTTTCCCCTGGAGTCGCTGCGGGCGGCGGGGTATCACTGCCGGTATGCCGGGCAGAAGACCTACAACGGCGTCGCCCTGCTGACCCGCGTGCCAGCAGAGGATCCGGTGACCGATCCGCCGGGTGTCGATGATCCGGAGCGACGTATCCTGGCCGCGACGGTGAACGGGGTGCGGGTGATCAACCTGTACGTGGTGAACGGCTCGGAAGTGGGTTCGGACAAGTATGCCCGCAAGCTGGACTGGCTGGACCGGGTGACGGCGTTCGTGACGGCGGAACTGGCCCGTCATGACCGGGTGGTGGTACTGGGGGATTTCAACATTGCCCCCGATGATCGGGATGTGCACGATCCCCTGGCCTGTCGGGACCGCATCCTGTGCTCCGAACCGGAACGGGCCGCCCTGCGCCGGTTGCTGGCCGCAGGGCTTGAGGACGTGTATCGTCGGTTTGACCAGCCCCCCGCCAGCTTCAGCTGGTGGCATTATCGGGCGGCGGCATTCCGGCGCAATCTGGGGCTGCGCATTGATCTGATCCTCGCCAATCCGGCGCTGGCCGCCCACTGTACCGGCGCCCGTATTGATCCCGGCCCCAGGGGCTGGGAGCGGCCGTCGGATCATGCCCCGGTGCTGGCCTGTTTTGATCTTTGAATTTGTGTTCAAGCCCGGATGTCCGGCCGTCATCATCCGTGAACCTTTGGAAAACCCATGAAATACCGCGACCTGCGTGACTTCGTCTCCGGCCTGGAGGCCCAGGGAGAACTCAAGCGTATCCAGATTCCCGTGGATCCGAATCTGGAAATGACCGAGATCTGCGACCGTACCCTGCGGGCCGGCGGCCCTGCCCTGCTGTTCGAGCGTCCCACCGGGTATGACATGCCGGTGTTGGGCAATCTCTTTGGCACCCCCAGGCGGGTGGCCATGGGCATGGGGGAGGACTCAGTGGAGGCCCTGCGGGAAGTGGGCAAGCTGCTGGCCTTCCTCAAGGAGCCGGACCCGCCCAAGGGCCTCAAGGAAGCCTGGAAGACGCTCCCCATCTTCAAGAAGGTGCTGGACATGGCGCCCAAGAAGGTGCGGGGCGGCGAATGTCAGGCGGTGGTGCTGGACGGCGACGACGTGGACCTGGGCAACCTGCCGGTGCAGACCTGCTGGCCCGGCGACGCCGGGCCCCTGATCACCTGGGGGTTGGTGGTGACCAAGGGACCGCGGCGGGAACGGCAGAACATGGGCATCTACCGCCAGCAGGTGATCGGACGCAACCGGGTGATCATGCGCTGGCTCTCCCACCGGGGCGGTGCCCTGGATTTTCGGGACTGGCAGATCGACCATCCCGGCGAGCCCTTCCCCGTCTCCGTGGTGCTGGGCTGCGATCCGGCCACCATCCTGGGCGCGGTGACTCCGGTGCCCGATACCCTGTCGGAACATGCCTTTGCCGGACTGCTGCGGGGGGATCGCACCGAACTGACCCGCTGCATCGGTAACGAGTTGCTGGTGCCGGCCACCGCCGAGATCATCCTGGAAGGGGTGATTCACCCCGATGACATGGCGCCGGAAGGGCCGTTCGGAGATCACACCGGGTATTACAACGAAGTGGACAACTTCCCGGTGTTCACCGTGGAACGCATCACCCACCGCAAGAACCCCATCTATCACAGCACCTATACCGGACGGCCACCGGATGAGCCGGCCATTCTTGGGGTGGCCCTGAACGAGGTGTTCGTGCCCATCCTGCAGAAGCAGTTCCCCGAAATTACCGACTTTTATCTGCCGCCGGAGGGCTGTTCCTATCGTCTGGCGGTGGTCAGTATCCGCAAGCAGTATGCCGGGCATGCCAAGCGGGTGATGCTGGGGGTGTGGTCCTTCCTGCGCCAGTTCATGTACACCAAGTTTGTCATCGTGGTGGACGATGACATCAATGCCCGTGACTGGAAGGATGTGATCTGGGCCATGACCACCCGCATGGACCCGGGCCGGGATACGGTCACCATCGACAATACCCCTATTGATTATCTGGATTTTGCCTCCCCGGTATCGGGGCTGGGGTCCAAGATGGGTTTTGACGCCACCAACAAATGGCCTGGTGAAACCACTCGGGAATGGGGAACCCCCATTGTCATGAGCGAGGCGGTGAAAAAACGGGTGGATGAGATCTGGAAGGATCTGGGACTGGAGGATGGCCTATAGAGCATCGAGAGATCCGCCGACTCAAGCTTATCCCCCTGATGCCGCTATAATGGCAATTAAATATTATTTTTTAGCATAACCCTGATCAACACGGGATGGGGTACTGACCCATGATGTTTTAGCCCATGGGGATCACCCCGTTGCCCATGATTTCGTTGATCATGCTGCCTGGGGGATTGTTTGAAGATGGAGCGATCGATCTTGATTCGCCTTTCATGGGGGTTGGCCTGTTGTGGGGCTGCGGTGTTATCTGCCTTGCTGGCCTATTGGCTGCTGGGACCAGGTCCGGTGGCTACCGTGACCGGTGCTGTCGTTGCTGTGGTGATCACCCTGTTGGTACTGTGGCAGGTCTGGTTCATGCCCAAGGAGCGGGATCTGCAGACCCTCTACGGGCAATTGCAGGGTATTCCTCTGGCTGAGGGTACAGACCCGCGTATCGAAGCCGTGGCCAGACAACTGCTGCGTTATCGTGGGCTCAGCGATAAACTGGCAGAAACCGGTGCCCTGATTGCTGTATCGGCTGCCGAGGTCTCTTTCTCCTGCAATACCCTCAAGCAGCGGGTCCATGCCCAGGTCACCAGCATGCAGGGGATTGCCGATTCCTCGACCCGGATTTCCGCCACGGTCCAGAGTGCCGCTGAGCGCTCCGGTGAAGCAGTGGCAAGCTCTCGACGCACCAATCAAGCCAGTGAGGAAGGCCATCATTGTGTGCTCGATACCCTCAATCACATGGAAGCCATGAAGCAACAGATGCAGGAAGCATCGTCACTGATGAATAATCTGGAGAATCGGGCCGGCGAAATTCAGCGGATTACCGAAGTGATCAGCGGCATTGCCGAACAGACCAATCTGCTGGCGCTCAATGCGGCTATCGAAGCAGCCCGGGCGGGTGAGCAGGGACGAGGTTTTGCGGTGGTGGCCGATGAAGTGCGCAGTCTGGCCACCCGGACATCATCGGCCACCAGTGAAATTGCCCAGATGGTCCACGAAATTCATACGGAAACGGGCCACGCGGTGGCCACCATTCAACAATTGGTGACCACCGTGGAAGACAGTGCCCGACGTACTGCAACGGTGGACGAAAAGCTCTCGGCCATTTTGGAGCATTCTGCCCTGGCGGATCAGTGTATCCAGACCGTTGTCACCGGCAGCCAGGAAAACCATGATCACCTGGACCAGGTGACTGCATCCATTCAGACTGTCAGCGTGCACCTCACCGAAACAGAGGAAGACGTGATCCGTCTCTCTACCGAGGCGGATCGGCTTTCAGAACGGGCGGAAATGATCTACGAAATGCTCGGAGATTTGGGGTTAGGGGGTGTCCATGATCAGATGCGCCGGGAAGCAGAGCAGGCCGCCACGGCCATAGGGCGTGTTTTTGCCGAGGCCTGTGACAAGGGGCGCATCCGTCTGGATGACCTGTTTGATCGCAATTACAAACCCGTCCCCGGTACCGATCCGGTGAAGTACAAAACCCGCTTTGATGAATTCACCGACAAGGTGCTGCCTGCCATCCAGGAACCGATTTTAGAACGTCACGAGCAGGTTTCCTATGCCGGTGCGGTGGATGATCGGGGTTACTTCCCCACCCATAACCGCCGCTACAGTCAGCCCCTGACCGGGGATTATCAACATGATCTGATCCATAACCGCACCAAGCGCATCTTCAAGGACCGAACCGGTTCTCGCTGTGGCAGTCACCAAAAACCCTATCTGTTGCAAACCTATAAGCGAGACACTGGAGAGGTGATGCACGATCTGTCGGTGCCCATTTATGTCAAGGGCCGGCACTGGGGAGGATTTCGCATCGGTTACCGTAGCGACATGGGCCATCCGCCCCGCAAGGATTGACTCAGCCGGGTGTGTTAGATTGGAGACTCCAAGTGCTGCTGCATAGAGCATTTTCCAATGTTTCCCACCCCCCCCTACAGTTTGCGCACTGCGGTGTTGGGCTTTGTGCTGTTTCCCCTGTTGCTGGTGATCATGTTGGCAGGTTGGTCTGGCCTGCGCAGCCTGGAATCCCAGGTGGAGTTGCGGATGCAACAGGATATCGAACTGGTGGCCCGGGCCATTCAGCTTCCCTTGAGCGATGCCCTCACCCATGATCGCCGCAGCCGGATTCAGCAGGCTCTGGATTCGGCTTTTCGCATTGATCAGGTGTATGGTGCCTATGTCTACGATGAATCCGGCGAGTTGATTGCCGCCAGTGGCCCCCGCAGCCCTTCCATGGAACGGCGACGGGATGCACGGCTGGCTACGGTGACCGGCACCCATGGCGCCTATGATGACCGGGGCGGAGATCAGGTGTATTCCTTCTTCATGCCTTTGACCGATGCCGGTGGTCGCATCAACGGTTTGCTGCAAGTGACCCGTCATGGCAGTGATTTCAGGGACGATCTGGCCCAGGTGCGTTCCAGGGCATTGCTTGCCCTGGGCGCCCTGAGTCTGTTGCTGCTGGCGGTGGTATTCTGGGGGCATCAGCGGGCCGTGGGGCGGCATGTGGACTGTTTACTGGCTGTCATGGAGCGGGTGGGCCAGGGGGATCGCCTGATCAGGGCGCAACCAGCCGGTCCCCATGAGTTGCGCTTGCTCACAGAGGCCATGAACCGGATGCTGGAAGGCATCCATCGTTCCGGGGTAGAACTGGAAATCCAGCGGCGGCGACAGGCCAATTTGGAGGCCCGTCTGCGTCAATCAGAAAAATTGGCGGCCATCGGGCGGCTGGCGGCCGGTGTAGCCCATGAGTTGGGTACACCCTTGGGGGTGATCAATGGACAGGCCCAGCGTGCCCTGCGCCATGTTCCGGCCAATGGCAAAAGCGGCAAAGCACTGATCAATATTCGCCGGGAAGTGCAGCGCATGGACCGGATTGTGCGTCAATTGCTGGATTTTGGCCGTTGTAATCCCAGTCGTACCCGTCCCGAACCGGTGGGGCGTCTGGTCAAGGCGGCCTTGTTTCAGGTGGCCGATGAAATCCAGCAGGCACAGGTGGCCCTGACAGTGCTGACACAGGATGACGGTCCAGTCCTGCCCATGGATCGCCCCCGACTGGAACAGGCGCTGACCAACTTGCTCAGAAATGCCCTCCATGAGGGAAGGCGAGTGCAGGTGAGTTGGGATATTGTCGGCGATCACCTGGAACTGCGGGTGGATGATGATGGACCCGGCATCGATCCGGCCCATCATCGCCATCTTTTTGAACCCTTTTTCACCACCAAGCCTGTGGGCAGCGGAACGGGGCTTGGTCTTTCTGTTGCCCATAGTGCGGTGACGGAACATCAGGGGGACATTGTCGTGATGGACAGTCCTCTGGGGGGAGCCAGAGTGGTGATCCGTTTGCCAATGGGGCCTCCATTGGATACCAGCCCTGATGTGCAGGATGGTGTTGCTCGCGGAGAATCTGGTCAACTACCCCCGACTGAAGTCGGGGGCTTGTGAGAGCAAGCCGGGTTGACCAGCCTGAGCCCGCCTGAGCAGGACGCTCGAAAGGGGCTACGTTTGCAACAGGTCGTCAAGACCCACCGGCAGATGCTTCCTCAGTCTGCCGCTCTGGAAGGCTGGGATCATGCTGGCGAAAGGTAAAGCGCCGAAGGTTCCAGTCGCCGCGCAAGCGGGAGCCGGTTGCAGACATTGGCGAGGGGAGACAGGGCGAAAGCCCTGCGTTACTGGTGCCCTTTACGGGGCAGCCCTTTACTGGGCAGAGCCTTGCGGCCCTGTGGGTGGAAGGCCCACACCCTTTTTCGGCGACTGCAGTCCCGCAGCCGCAATTCCTCCCGCGATTGAAATCGCGGGTTTCCTTGCGGAGAGGTTATGACATGTCCCGGTCTTCGGTAGACCCGGTGCTGGTGGTGGAAGATGATCCGGGCCATCGGGAACTGGTGATGGATGAACTGGAGGATGCCGGTTTGCAGGTGCAGGGGGCAGCAGACGCTGCCGCGGCACAGGAGATACTGGCCTCGATCCCGGTGGCGCTGGTACTGAGCGACCTGCGTCTGCCCGGTGCTGATGGATTGGCCCTGCTGGCCCATTGCCGGCGTTTGCCCCTGCCGCCAGCCTTCATCATGCTGACGGCTTTTGGCACGATTCCCCAGGCCGTGGAAGCCCTCAAACTGGGGGCGGATGATTTTCTCACCAAGCCGGTGGATCTGGATCATCTGGTGATTCGGGTGCGGCGGGTTCTGGATAACCGGCGCCTGCAGGCCGAGGTTCTCCGTTATCAGGCCCTACTGCAAGCGGATGATTTTCACGGCATGATCGGCAACAGTCCGCCCATGCAGGCGCTATATGACCAGGTACGGCGGCTGGCCCGGGCCAGCGGGCCGGTCCTGGTGACCGGGGAATCCGGAACGGGCAAGGAATTGGTGGCCCGGGCCATTCATCGGGAAAGCGACCGGGCAGATGGCCCTTTTGTGGCCATCAATTGTGCGGGCATTCCCGGTGAATTAATGGAAAGTGAGCTGTTTGGTCATGCAGCCGGGGCGTTCAGTGGCGCCCGCCAGGCCCGGCGCGGCCTGTTTGTGGAGGCCCACGGGGGCACCCTGCTACTGGATGAAATCGGTGAAATGCCCCTGGCCATGCAGGCCAAGCTCCTGCGCGTCCTGCAGGATAGTCGGGTTCGTCCGGTGGGGGGCAATCGGGAAGTGGATGCAGATGTCCGGGTTGTGGCGGCCACCCATCGGGATCTTGGACCCATGATTCAACATCAGCAATTCCGCGAGGATTTGTTCTATCGGCTGGAGACCTTTTGTTTGCGGGTGCCCCCCCTGCGGGAACGGGGGGAAGATATTGACCGTCTGGCTGCCCGTTTGCTGGCCCGTTTTAGCACCGCCATGGACCGTGATATCCGGGGCATCTCTCCTGAGGCCATGGCCCGTCTGCGCCAGCATGATTTTCCGGGTAATGTGCGGGAACTGGCTAATCTGATGGAGCGGGCAGTGACTTTTTGTGGTGGTGACACCATCGAGGTTCACGATTTACCCGAACGGCTGGACCCTCCCCGCATTGAACCCGCCCCTGCCACAGCATTCACGGCCCTTTGGTCTGACGATGATCCCATACCGACCCTGGCCGAGGTGGAATCCCGTTATATCCAGTGGGTGTTGCAGCGGTTGCAAGGCAATAAGCGTCAGGCCGCCCGTCTGCTGGGCATCGGACGCCGGACCCTGTACCGGCGTCTGGAGGGATCATCAGCACAGGCTGGTGATGGTTTTGATCATCGGGAAGTCTGAAAAGGTGTATCCCTGGCGCACATGTAAGGATGACTCATGTGTCATTTTGAGCCAAACCGAATGACCATGAGCCTGGCGGGCAACGGTTTAATTAAATATTATTAATCAATAAGTTATATTTTTTTGGAAGGGTTTTTTGTGTTTGGCATGATGTCTGCACTATCCATGTCGACATTCATGAACCACAGGAGACGTCTCATGACGCACCCTTTCCTTCGCCGTTTGCCCATTGCCCTGACCGCCGCTCTGTTGCTGGGTGCTGGTTCCCACGCCGTGGCTCAGCAACAGGAGGGCAATTTTGGCGCCCAGCCGCCGGGCATGGAGCAGCAGGGGGTCACAGTGGACCCGCATACCCTGGATCGTTTTGTGGACGCTTTCGTTGCGGTGCAGCACATCCGTGATGATTTTGCCCATCAGCTTCAAGACGTGAATGACGAGGCCCAGGCCCAGGCGCTGCAGCAGGAAGCCCAGGAGGAAATGATCAATGCCGTGCGGGATGAGGGCATGAGTGTGGAAGAGTACAACCAGGTGGCCATGACCCTGCAGAGTGACCCGGCCATGTTGCAACAGGTTCAGGAGATGGCCGCGGAACGGATGTAATCGTTTCCCGTTTTATCATCTTCGAGAAATGGACGGCGCCTTGATGGCGTCGTCCGTCATTGATTGATCAGCGCCGTGTTTCTTCCAGCGAAGCCTTGATGCCGGCTTCCATCCGCGGATAGCGCAGATCCACACCCAATTCTACCGTTGCGCGACCACATAGGACCACCCGGGATTCCCGCAGATAAGACATCATGCCCGGCGGGATCACTTGCTCTGCTTGGGCAAATGTCACGCAGTGTGGCCGTTCCAGACCTGCGGCATCGGCGGTGGCCTGGACAAATTCCGTCATGGATCGATGGTCACCATCACCCACGTTATACACCTTGCCTCCTGCGCCATGATCCAGTGCCGCCACGCACAGGCTGGCCAGATCATCGGCATGAATCCGGTTACCTGGACTGGCTTCCTCGGGGCAGATCACCGGCTCGCCTTTGAGAATGCGATCAAGGGGTAAGCGCCCCGGACCATAGATGCCAGGGGCACGCAGGATGACGACCGGAATGCCGGTTTCCTGCATTAATGCTGTCAGTCGTTGTTCAGCATCCAGACGCCGGCGGCCTCGATCGGTTTGTGGGTTGGGTTCGGTGAGTTCATCCACCTGTCCACCTTGCTGATCCCCGTAGACACCGGTGGTGCTGATGTAGACGATATTATCCGGTGGCAGCCGGCGGCACCATTCCACGAAATTGGCAGTGCGAGGGTCCTGGGTTCCCTCATTGGGAGGCGGTACGCTGTGCAGTACCAATGCCCCCGTCAGGGGCAGGGCTTCAAAATTTGCATCGGTATCCAGATCGGCAAGTTGAGTGTCGATGCCCTGAGCCTGTAAATATTCCGCCCGCTCTGGATGTCTTACCACCGCAGTGACCCGATGACCGGCGTCGATCAGTCGCCGGGCCACCCGCTCCCCCACATACCCGCAGCCTACAATCAGTACTGGTTTCATCATGTTGCGCGACAAACCCCGTCTTTCAGGGCGGGGAGGGATCGCGTCCTCCTCTAAAAAAAAAGCCGCCGGGAAGGGTTCCAGGCGGCCATGGGTTAGATCCAGAGCCGGCCCTGTCCCCGATGGGGGGACAGGTTACCGGTAGTGCCTGATGACTCAGGCGGTGCCGGAACTCAGGCTGGGCAGGGCAGCGGTGCCACCCTTGGCGGCCTTTTTACCCTTTTTGGTGGTGGGCTGAATGGCAGCCACCGGAGCGGCTTCAGCTTCAGCGCCATCCACAGCCAGTTGCAGACCCTTGCGGAAGGCATCCTGGGCCAGCTTCTCTTCACCCACCTGCTCTAGCAGTTCACCCAGTTCACGATAGGCTTCCGGGTTAGGCCGGGCGCTGATGCTGGATTCCAGGTAACCACGGGCCTTGCCCCACACCTTGGCCTGCTTGCACAGACGACCCAGGGTGAGCAGCAGGGTGGCATCGCGGCGATGGTCACGCAGCCAGCCTTCGGCGTAGCCGATGGCACGGCTGACATCGCTCAGATTGAGCCTGCCGTACAGACGAACCAGGCTTTCGTCCCAATGCTGCTTGATGGCAGCCCGCAGGACAGCCTCGGCGCGATCGGCTTCGTTCATGGCCACCAGAGCCTGCGCGTAGGCGACAACCATGCCGGCATTGTTGCGGGACGCCTTGGGCAGGTTCACCCAAATGCCTTCCAGCTTGCCCAGTTCATTGGCGGCAGCAATGTCACGCGCCTGGGCGGTGAAGGCTTCAACTTCCAGCTTCTCCAGGGTCTCGCCGTCAAAAGCCTTGGCTTTGCGCAGATCGGACATCAGCCCCATCAGGGATTCACTGTCCCCCACTTCCTGGCAGAGGCGGGCCTTGAGGCGCAGCAGTTGCTGATTGCCGGGGGCCACATCGTTCAGGTGACGCAGGGTGCTGATGGCCTGGGCATGTTCGCCGTGGGCAATCTGCAGTTCAGCCTGGGTCAGACCCACGGCCACTTCCGTATTGCTGCCGGACTGGGAGGCTTGACGCAGATATTCGTCACGACGGTCATAAGCCCCCTGCATCTGGGCTGCACGGGCAGCGGACAGATAGTTCAGCATGGGCGCATCACCCCGCTTGGCGGACTGGACCAGCAGCTTTTCGGCCTTGGCATAGCGACCTTCGGTCATCTCGGCCAGACCCAGAGCCAGACCGCGCTGACAGGCCACAGCCTTCTTTTGCTGGCGCTTTTCGCTCATGCGACCGGGCAGGCCAAACAGCCCCACCAGGAAGCGGATCAGACCATAGACCACGGCCAGGATCACCACCAGGGCGATAATGAAGAAGGCCATGGTGGTCTGTACGCTCATATCAGCATAGGCAAACAGGACATAACCGGGCTCCTCCATGAACATGAGGGTGGCCACGGCGGATACGATCAAAACCAGAAAAATGACAATCAAGGATTTCATTGCTTACCCCTCCAGCCCGCTGAGCTTCTCAAGAGAGCCACTGATATCGGGCCGTTCGGCGCGCAGTTCCCGCTGTTCCAGATCCTGCAGACGCTTGAGTAAAGGTGCCACCGGTTCGGAGGCAAAGTAGTCCACCAGCAGTTCCTGGGCGCCCTTCAGGTTGGCACGATAGTCTTCGGTGTCCAGACGCAGGGCAGCCAGACGGGCGGATTCGATACGCAGGGCCAGTACCTGACGCATGAACAGTTCAGCATCGGCATCGGGCATGGAACGAACCGGCTGGGCGTGACGACGCACGGTGACGTGCTGATGCAGTTCATTCATGACCTGGAAGTAGGCCCGCTCCCACCAGGGGGCGTCTTCGGTGGGTTCACCGTTGACCATCAGCAACCGGGTGGCTGCACCGTTTTCCGCTTCGGGCATCTTCAGCGGCATGGGTTTGAGTTCGGCGGTGATCTGCTCCAGTTCGGCAACCACCTGGCTGACCTGGGTACCGTCGTAGTTGGCCAGGGCCTGCTGCTCGGCGGCGATGGCGTCGCGGACTTCACCAAAGCGCGGGTCACCGATGGCCTTGAGCATGTCGTCGGCGGCCTTGAGGGCAGCCATGGCGCCCTGGGCATCACCCATCAGGCTCAGGCGATGATCGGCAATACGCATCAGGTAGCGGACTTCGGCCACCTGCCATTCCCGATGGGGCCGGGCAGAATCATCCTGCAGGGCGGTCAGACCTTCCTCCAGGGTTTCCAGGCGCCGGGCCTGACGCTGTTCAATACCGGCAACATCGTTGCGGGCCTTGTCCAGTGCCTGAGCCAGTTCGTCACGCACTTCCTGCTCCAGCCGGCTGATGGTATCCGGCAGGGCCTGGGTGCGCTCCTGCATCTGGTTGAGTTCCCGCAGAGCGCTGCTCAGGCGGTCATTGGTGGCATTGACCATGTCCTGGGCCTTGTTGGCATTGGATGCGGCATTCATGCCGATACCCAGGGCCAGTACCAGGGCCACACCGCCGACAATCAGCGGCATCTTGCCACCCCGGCCATTACCGTTGCCACCGGAAGCCGGCGGGGTAGGCGGAACGCGACCGCCACCACTGGCACCCGGCCCACTGGCCGGTTTGGCGGCAGCGGCGGCCCCGGTTTTGGGGGCTTGGGCTGTGGTCTTCATCGGTTCGGATTTTTCGGACCCGGCTTTTGGCGAGTAGGTCTTGGGATTTTCTGGTTTGTTATCCACGGGTTTTGATGCCTCGGGCTTTGGGGTTTGGGATGGTTCGGCCCCGGCCTTGGGTGCATCGGCTGTGCTGCCCCCGGCCGCGGCTGTCTCGGATGCGGGAGATTCGGGCTTGCCTGATCCGGGTTGATGAGTCCCGGTGGCGCCGGCCGCTCCCGCCGGTTGCTCAGAAGAAGCAGGTACGCTGCGGACGTTACCCTCGATGGGATCACGGTCCTTGGCATCTGCATTAAACGCAGCGGTGTCCTTGCCGACAACTGTACCGGTCAGCGGCTGCTCCCTGCTGGAAGATGTTGCCTTTAATTCGTCCGGTGCCTTGGCTCCGGTTGCCTGTGGCTTATGCTTGCCTTTGGCCCTGTCTTTGGATCTAGCTCTACTCATGCGTTTGGTTCCTCTTTTCAGCCCATTTCTGCACGGCGACCAGCATGGATTCATCGCTGGGGTCGTCGGCCACCACTGCGGTGCGGGTGAAGCCCAGCTCCCGGGCCGTGTCCAGCATACGCCCACAGCCCACCACCAGGGGGGTGTCGCGCAGCCAGAGCCGCCCGGCCTGGCCAACCATCGCGTACAGGTTGCGCAACCCCTCGGCGCTCGTGATCGTGATCACATGGATATCCCCCCGTGACCATTGATGCAACAGCTGTCCGGTATCGGCGTCCGGTATGCCCCGGCGGTAGGTCTCGGCAAAGGTGACCCTCGCGCCCCGAGCAGTGAGTGTAGCACCTAGCAGTTCACGGCCCCCATTACCACGGAAGATCACCACATTCCAGCCCCGGACATCCTGCAGTTCCGGCGTTTCCAGCAATGCCTCGCTATCGAACCGGTTGGGTGGGCAGATGTCCACCTGATGCCCGAAGCGGGCCAGCGCCTGGGCCGACTTGATGCCCACCGTAGCCAGTTGCAGCGTTGGAGGCAGGGTCCGCCGGGCCTGAATCCGGTGCATGGTCCGCTCAACGGCATTGGGGCTGACGAACACCGCCAGATGAAATTCGTCCAGCCGGTCGATCAGGGCATCAAGGCCATCCACGTCACTGGGATCACCGATGGCCAGCACCGGAAACCGCAGCGCCTGCCCGCCGGCGGCCTCCACCATCCTGCAAAACGGCGCCGCCTGATGGGCGGGCCGGGTCACCATGACGGTGATGCCTTGCAGGGGCAGGTCCGTTGCCATGGCTGCCATGTCCGCGGACGCCATCAAGGTCACGCCTGGTTGTCTTGGGCCGGCGGTGGTGCCGCGGGGGTCAACCCCAGATCAGTCAGAACCCGATCGGCCCCTTCCCGCAGCAGCTGCTCCGCCAGAGCGATACCCAGGGCTTCGGCCTGATCGTGGGGACCGCTGAGGGCGCCGCTATAGACCATGGAGCCATCCGGCTCGCCCACCAGCCCACGCATATGAATCAGGCCATCGTCCCCCAGAACGGCATAGCCACCGATGGGCACCTGACAGCCACCGTTGAGGCGACGGTTGAAGGCCCGCTCGGTGGTCACCCGCAAGTAGGTGTCTGGATCATTCAAGGGGGCGATCAGCGCCATGACTTCCGGGTCATTGCTACGGCATTCAATACCGATAGCCCCCTGGCCGATGGCCGGCAAGCTCTCTTCCGGGGTGAGAATGGCCGTGATGCGATCCTCAAAACCCAGACGCTTGAGACCAGCGGCGGCCAGGATGATGGCATCGTACTCACCCGCATCCAGCTTGGCCAGACGTGAGTTCACGTTGCCACGCAGATCCAGCACCTTGAAACCGGGGTACCGGGCGCGAATCTGGCACTGGCGGCGCAGGCTGGACGTACCGACGCGGGCGTCCTCGGGCAGTTCGTCCAGGGATTTGTAGGTATTGGAGACAAAGGCATCGCAGGGGTCTTCCCGGTCCATGATCACCGGCAGTTCCAGACCTTCGGGCAGTTCCATGGGGACATCTTTCATGGAATGCACAGCGATGTCTGCCTCCCCCTGCAGCATGGCGGTCTCCAGTTCCTTGACGAAGAGTCCCTTGCCGCCCACCTTGGCCAGCGGAGTGTCCAGGATACGGTCCCCCTGGGTAGACAGTTTCACCAGGGTCACCTGGACCTGGGGAAACAGCTTCGTGACTCGGGCAGCCACTTCCTCGGCCTGCCAGAGGGCGAGGGGGCTTTTGCGGGTGGCGATCTTGAGTTCGGTTTTTGGCATCTTCGGGTTTTGAGGCTCGTGAAAATGGGCCGTTAAGATGGTTTGCGGTATCGTACAACGCAACCATACATTATGTCTGCCTTTCAACACACACGGCATAGATGTCTGTGTCAACTTTCATTGACCAGAGCCGCTATTCCTTGCATTCAATCTGTGCCGATGGGGCATCAGACCCACGGCTTGGGGTTCAAAGGGACTTGAGGAAGCGGCGGACCTGGGCCACATGGCGGCGGCTGACCTCCAGCCGCTCTGCGGTGTGTTTGAGCACCACTTCAAAGCCACCCTGGGCATTTTTTTCCATGGCCCCGAACCGGTCTCTGGCCACCAGGGCATTGCGATGGATGCGTAAAAACCCGTCGGCAAATTCCTCTTCCAGGGCCTTGAGGGATTCCTCGATCAGCACCTCGCCACCGTCATGGCGCACCGTGACGTATTTCTGGTCTGCCTGAAAGTAGTGGACGCATTCCAGGGGAATCAATTCCAGATTGCCCCGTACCCTGGCGCAGATATGTCCACGGGCCTGTTTTTTTCCCCCGGTGGCCGGGTTGCGCAGATGACCGATCTGGGCGCGGTTGGGGCGACGGGCCTGATCCAGGGCTTCCTGCAGGCGTTCCCGGCGCACGGGTTTGAGCAGGTAGCCTACCGCATGGGTTTCAAAGGCTTCAAAAGCATGCTCCTCGTAGGCGGTGACAAAAATCACCGCCGGCGGTGTGGCCATGTCGGCAATATGCCGGGCGGCCTCCAGGCCATCCATGCCCGGCATGCGGATGTCCATGAGCACGATATCCGGCTCTTGTTCCTGAGCCAGTCGCACGGCCTGTATGCCGTTGGAGGCGGTGGCCACCACTTGACAATCATCCATGCTTTCCAGCAGCGAACTCAGCCGTTCCCGGGCTGGCAGTTCATCGTCCACGATCATGACCTTCATCGTTTTGCGCGAGAAACCCCGTTCAGATCGGGGCGGGAGTACGGATCGTGTACGGCACGATCACGGGGCCCTGTTCGCGTCCTCCTGCATGGTTTGGGTTAAAAAGGGATGGCCGCTCACTCTGTTCTGGGCATCCTGCATGTTCTTTCGGGGTCGGGATACATGGGGTGGATGGGGAAGCCGTTGCGGTTGCCAGCGACTTTCCGGTAAAAAATAACACAAACCACCGAGGGTCTTTGCCGGACTCTTTTCCCCAGCGAACGCCGGGGTTTTCTGGAGCACTGCCAGTGAAAATCCTCCACACCTCCGACTGGCATCTGGGCCGTCGCCTTTTTGGTCGGCAACGGTATGAAGAATACCAGGGTTTTCTCGACTGGCTGGCCGGGCTTATCGAGGATGCCGGGGTGGATGTGCTGGTGGTGGCTGGAGATGTATTTGATACCAGCACCCCCAGCCACCTGGCCCAGTCCCTGTACTACCGGTTTTTGTGCCAACTGGCCGGTTCCTGCTGTCGGCATGTGGTGGTGGTGGCCGGCAATCATGACTCCCCCACTTTTCTGGACGCCCCCCGCGAACTGTTGAAGGTACTGGATGTACACGTGATTGGTGCTGTGCCCGATAACCTGGCCGATGAGGTGCTGGTCCTGCATCACCCGCAGACAGGTACGGCAGAACTGGTGGTCTGTGCCGTGCCTTATCTGCGGGATCGGGATATCCGTCGGGTGACGGCGGGGGAAAGTCTGGAGGACAAGGACCGGAAACTGATGGAAGGTATCCGTGACCATTACCGCACCGTGGTGGAACTGGCCTGTCGGCGCCGGGAGGCACTCGATGGGCATCCGCCCCTGCTGGCCACGGGCCATCTGTTCACCGCCGGAGGCCGGACCATGGACGGTGATGGTGTTCGGGATCTGTATGTGGGGTCTTTGGCCCATGTGGACCGGGATATTTTCCCGGATGGTCTGGATTATGTGGCCCTGGGCCATCTGCATACGGCCCAGAAGGTGCAGGACTCGGAACGGGTACGCTACAGCGGTTCACCCCTGCCCATGGGCTTTGGCGAGGCCGGGCAGCCCAAGTATGTCTGCCTGGTGGAACTGGAGACCGACGGCACCCTGAGGGTGGAATGTCCACAGGTTCCGGTGTTCCAGCCCCTGGCCAGGGTGCGGGGGGACTGGGAGGTGATCCAGGCCCGGTTGCGGGAACTGGTGGCCGCCGACTCCCGGGCCTGGCTGGAGGTCATTTACGAGGGAGAGGCGGTAGTCGGTAACCTGCGGGCACGGCTGGATGAGATTCTGGCGGGCAGTGGGCTGGAGGTGCTGCGGCTGAAAAATACCCGGCTCATGAACCAGGTGCTGGCCCGGTGCCACCTTCAGGAAACCCTGGATGATCTGGATGTCCATGATGTCTTCGAGCGCTGCCTGACCCGGCATGAGGTGCCAGACACCCAGCGGCCATCCCTGCGTCTGGCCTATGGGGAGATCGTGGCCGCCCTTGATGATGCCGACCCCCTTGCGGAATAGGACTCTGCTCCATGCGCATCCTGCAGATACGTTTCAAGAATCTCAATTCCCTGGCCGGTGAATGGGAGATCGACCTGACCCATCCCGCTTTTACCGCCGATGGCATCTTTGCCATCACCGGCCCCACCGGCGCCGGCAAAACCACATTACTGGACGCCATCTGCCTGGGTCTGTACGGACGCACGCCCCGTCTGCACCGGGTCAACCGCAGCGGCAACGAGGTCATGTCTCGGCACACGGGGGAGTGTTTTGCCGAAGTCACCTTCGAAACGCCGACAGGACGCTATCGTTGTCATTGGAGCCAGCATCGGGCACGGCGGCGACCTGGCGGAGAGTTGCAGGCGCCCCGCCATGAAATCGCCAACGCGGACACCGGGGAGATCTTCGAGACCCGGCTTCGGGGGGTGGCGGAACAGATCGAACAGGCCACGGGCATGGATTTTCAGCGGTTTACCCGTTCCATGCTGCTGGCCCAGGGCGATTTTGCGGCCTTTTTGCAGGCGCCACCGGATGAGCGCGCACCGATCCTGGAGCAAATCACCGGCACGGAAATCTACAGCCGCATCTCCATGGCTGTGCATGAGCGTCGCGGCGAGGCCCGCCGCATTCTTGAGCATCTGCAATCGGCGCTGGAAGGTCTGTGTCTGCTCAGTCCCGAGGAAGAGCAGCAGTTGTCAGTGGAACTGGCAGCACATCAGGCCCGGGAGACGGCGTTGCGCACCTGGCTGGAGCAGCAGCGCCAGGCCGTCTCCTGGCTGGAGGGCATCGAAAAGCTGGAGCTGGCTCAGGGACATATCGAAAAGGAAGCCGGGGATCTTGAGGCCCGTATCCAGGCCTTTGCTCCGGATCAGCAGCGGCTGCACCGGGCACGGCAGGCTCTGGAGTTGGCGGGGGATCATGCCGCCCTGATCCAGCTGCGCCAGGCTCAGGCCAGGGATCGGGCACAGCAGGCTGCCGCCGAGACCCGGTTACCGGCCATCGAGGTCAGGGCACAACAGGCAGCAGATGCCCAAAGGCAGGCGCAGGCACAACGGGACAAAGCCCGCCAGACCCTGCAGATGAGTCTGCCGGTACTGTTGAAGGCGCGGGAACTGGATGTGCGGATCATCGACCGCCACACTGCCCTGGTTCAATCCGACAAGACATTGACCCTTGCAAGGCAGCGTCTGGAAGCGCTGCGCTCGGAGCAGACCGGGGTCGAGGGGCGGTTGCAGGCGGGTCGGGATCGGGTTCGTGCCCAGCGGGCGACCCTGGAACAGGAAGAACAGGACTTGTCCGCAGGGCTTGAGCGCCTGAACCGGGAGGCCGGAGTCTTGTCCCAGCGGCTCTGCGGGCTGGAGGAAAAAGCGACATTGCTGGAAACCCAGCAGAATCTGTTGCAGCGTATCAAGGATCTGGAATCGGCCCGTGACCAGTTGCAGGATGGTGAACCTTGCCCCCTGTGCGGCGCCCTGGATCACCCCTATGCCCGAGGCAATGTGCCTGCGGTGGATCAGACCCAGGAAACCCTTGAAGAGGTCAGGGCTACACTGAAAGCCCTGCGGCAACAGGCTACGGATTTGCAGATCTGCCGGGGGCAACTGGGGAAGGATCTGGAACAGATCGACCGGAAACGACAGGAGTTCCTTTCCCACGGAAGGGATCAGTCAGCGGCGGCTTCAGACGGATGGGGGCCATGGGAAGGAACTGCTTTGGATCTGCCCGCACTGCTGGAACAGCTTCAACGGCGTCATGGCCAATGGCAGTCCCGGCGGCAGGCCTTGACCACCCTGGAGGGAGAACTCAAGGTTCTGGAGATCGGCATGACCCACCGTGCCCGACAGATTCAGGACAGCGCCGAAGACGTGGGTCGGTGGTCCATTCAAAGTGACGACCTGAACCAGTCAATCCAGACCCTTCGGGCCGAGCGCCAGCAGTTGCAGGTCGGACAGGCGCCAGAGACGGAACAGCAACAGCTGGAAGCCGCCGTGGAAGCGGCGGAAGCAACCCTGGAGTCAGCTCGGGAACAGGTCCGGCGGATGGAGGATGAATGTCGGCAGTGGCGAATCCGGCTGGAGGATCTGCACAACACCCTGGCAGAGCGGGAACCCCGGCTACAGGCGGCGGAGACGGCCTTCCGGCAACGCCTGGAGGCGCTGGGTCTGGCGGATGAGGCTGATTTTCAGGCCGCCTGTCTGCCGGAGCCCGAGCGCCGGGCACTGACCCTGCAGGCCCAGGCACTGGAGGCGGCGCAGGCGGCGCTGAATGCCCGTGCCGAGGACACCCGCCGTCTGCTGGCAGCGGCCCGGAAACAGGCCTTGACCCATCAGCCCCTGGCGGTGTTGCAGGAACAGTTGACGGTACAGGAACATGAGCATCAATCGGTACAGCAGGCCATTGGCGGACTGCGTCAGCGCCTGACAGACAATGACACCCTGCGGCATCATTACCGGGCGCAGACAGCAGCCATCGAAGCACAGCAAAGAGAGTGTGACCGCTGGGATCAGCTGCATGAACTCATCGGGTCCGCCGACGGCAAGAAATACCGCAACTTTGCCCAGGGGCTGACTTTTGACCTGATGATCGGCCACGCCAACCAGCAGTTGCAGAACATGACGGACCGTTATCTGCTGATCCGCGACCAGGCCCAGCCGCTGGAGTTGAACGTGATCGACAGCTACCAGGGGGGCGAGATCCGTTCCACCAAGAACCTCTCCGGCGGCGAGGGGTTCATCGTCAGTCTGGCCCTGGCCCTGGGCTTGTCCCGTATGGCGGGGCGCCAGGTACGGGTGGATTCCCTGTTCCTGGACGAAGGGTTCGGCACCCTGGACGACGACGCCCTGGATACGGCCCTGCAGACCCTGGCGGGGCTGCGGGAAGAGGGCAAGCTGATCGGCCTGATCTCCCATGTATCCGCACTCAAGGAACGCATTGCCACCCGCATCCAGGTGACCCCCCAGACCGGTGGCAGAAGTCGGATCAGCGGTCCGGGGTGTCGTGGGGACGCATGATTTCGCCATAATGTGCCCCCGGAACTGATGAACGGAGCCTTACCTTGGATCTCTTCCAGACCCTGGTCCTTGCCCTGGTACAGGGGCTGACGGAATTTCTTCCCATTTCCAGCGCTGCCCACCTGATCCTGGTGCCCGAGCTCACCGCCTGGGAGGATCAGGGGCTCACCTTCGACGTGGCCACCCATGTGGGCAGTCTGGTGGCCGTGATCGTCTACTTTCGGGCGGAATTACGCCGCATGGCCACCCACTGGGCCGGTTCGTTGGTGGGGCGGGGCTTTACCCCGGATGCCAAGCTGGCCTGGGCCGTGGGTCTGGGGACCATTCCGGCGGGTCTGGCGGGACTTTTGTTCCACGATGTGATCTCCACCAGCCTGCGTTCGGTGGAGGTGATCATCTTCACCACCATCATCTTCGCCCTGCTGCTGGGGCTGGCGGACTGGGTGGGTCGGCGGCGCCGGGATGAATACCAGATCGGCTGGCTGGATGTGCTGGTGATTGGCCTGGCCCAGGCCCTGGCGCTGATCCCCGGAGTCTCCCGCTCCGGTGCCACCATGACCGCCGCCCTGTTCATGGGGTTCAACCGTCAGGCGGCAGCCCGCTACTCCTTCCTGCTTTCCATTCCCATCATCGCCCTGGCGGGTGGCTATGAGACCTGGGGGCTCATCCAGGCCCCGGAGGAAAACGTCGCCTGGTCGATGATTCTGATCGGCGCCCTGGTGGCTGGGGTCAGCGCCTATCTGTGCATTCACCTGTTCCTCAAGTTGCTGGCCCGCATGAGCTTTTTGCCCTTCGTCGTCTACCGGCTGCTGCTGGGGGCATTCCTGATCTTCATGTTCTGGTAGTGCCCGGAGGCGGTGATCATGCTGGATGGATTTCGCTATGTGAGCAATCGCCTGAGGTTTCTGGTGGTGGTCATGGGGTTTGCCCTGGTGGCCGGGCTGTGGTTGCTGCCCCAGGGTGCCCCGGTCACGGGACAGGTGAGCGCGACGGTGCTGGAGGTCAACGAAGGCACCGCCACCGGACTGCGCTCCGGTCAGTCCGTCACCCTGGTGACCCTGCGGGTCCGTCTGGAAACCGGCGAGGAAACCCGGGTCCAGGGTCTGGGTCGTCTGCCCGCAGTGGGTGATACCGTCATGCTGCTGGAGTCGGCATACCCGGACGGCACACGGCGCTATCGCCTGTTGCCGGAGCAGGGTGTGGTGGAGTGATCAAGGGAAACAACCCGCCGGTCACGGCCTGGTCAGCGGCAGACAGACGCTGATCCGCCCCCTGTGTTGGTGGAAGAAAAATGGGCGCTTATAATATTAATTAATATTGATTAACATTAACGCTATTATTTATACCTCTTGTTGCCCCAGCCAGTTCTACCGCTAAAGCGGGAGGCTTCCAGGTCGGGGCAGAGCTGTTCAATCCGTATGAAATGGGAGTTTTCACGTCATGGTTTCACCTGTCCAACCGTCGGCATCTTCATGCCTGATCCTTCGCCCCCTGATGCTCAAGACCGCCGTGGCCCTGGCCCTGGGGAGTGTGGTCAGTTCCGTCCTGGCTTCGGAAACCCTCCGGCTGGATGAGATCAACGTCATCAGTGCCGCGGGTTTTGAGCAGGCGCTGCGGGATGCTCCCGCCAGCATCTCGGTGGTGACCCGGGAGGATCTGGAGCAGAAGCGTTTTTCCAACCTGGCCGAGGCCCTGGCGGATGTGCCGGGGGTGGATGTGCGAGCGGGCACCGGCAAAACCGGCGGACTGAACATCGGCATCCGCGGTCTGCCCAGTGAATACACCCTGATCCTGATCGATGGTCGCCGCCAGAACACCTCCGGCAATGTCACCCCCAATGGCTTCGGCGAGACCTCCACCAGCTTCCTGCCGCCGCTGTCGGCCATTGAGCGCATTGAGGTAATCCGTGGCCCCATGTCCACCCTGTATGGATCGGATGCCATGGGCGGGGTGATCAACATCATCACCCGCCCGGTCAGCCGACAGTGGGGGGGCAGCGTCACGGTGGAAAACACCTTCCAGGAAGATCGCAGTGCCGGCAACAGCTCCAGCATCAGCGTTTTCACCACCGGACCGCTGGTGGAAGACCGGTTGGGTCTGCAGGTGCGTGGGCGCCTGTTCGACCGGGATGCCTCGGACCGGTTGATCGAAAACAGTGCCGGGCGTGATCCCCGCCCGCCGGAGGCGCGGATCCACTCCCTGGGCGGTCGTCTGACCCTGACCCCCGTGGACGATCAGCAGGTCTGGCTGGATCTGGAACGTGCCCGGCAGACCTATTCCAATGACAACTGCCGTCTGGGCACTCTGGATGGCACCAACCGCAACACCTGCGCCCCCCAGCCCGGCACGGTTTGGGGCTATGAGGATGAACTGCGCTTCAACCGGGATCAGGCCGTGCTGGGTTATCGCGGTCATTTCGAGGCCGGCACCCTGGAAGGCAGCGTGACCCGCATCACCACGGAAACCCTTGGCCGCACCCTGCCTGCGGGCAGTGCGCCGGACTACGGCTATGAAGCCGTGGGTGGCGAACCCCGGCTGTTGGAGAACCGTGACCTGGTGGTGGATGGCAAATGGGTGATGCCCACCGGTGATCACATGCTAACCCTGGGTGGACAGTATGTGGATTCCAGGCTGGAAGACGGCGCGGCAGGCAGTCAGGCCTTCGAGCAGAGCAACTGGTCAGTCTTTGTCGAGGACGAGTGGTGGCTCAGACATGATCTGGCCCTCACCCTGGGTGCCCGCTATGAAAACCATGATGCCTTTGACGGACACTTCAGCCCCCGCGCCTATCTGGTCTGGAAGGCTGATGATCAGTGGACCCTGAAGGGTGGTGTCGGCCGGGGTTACAAGACCCCCACCCTGAACCAGCTCCATGACGGCATTACCGGTTTCACCAACCAGGGGCGGACGATTACCATCGGTTCTCCCCATCTCAAGCCGGAAAAGACCACCAACTATGAGCTGGGCGCGGGCTTTGACAACCGGACCGGACTGTCCGCGGATGTCACGCTCTTCCATACCCGCTTCACGGATCGGATTGCCAGTGGTGAAGGGATCCTCAACTGCCAGTATGTGGATGGGAACGGCAACCAGCCCCATGCCGGGATACCGGGCTGTCTGAGCATCGGTAACTTCACCGAGCAGGAAGAGTTCTCCCAGTCGGTGAACATCGACCGCGCCATTTCCCAGGGCGTGGAACTGAGCGCCCGTTATCGCTTTGCCCCGGCCTGGGAGATCAGTGGCGGCTATACCTACACGGACACCGAGATCCGCTCCGGTGACCAGAAGGGCCTGCTGCTGACCAACACGCCGGAGCACGCCCTGACCACCCGACTGTTGTGGGACGTCAGCAACCGACTGTCGACCCGCCTGGACGGGGAGTTCTATTCCTCCCGTGAACGCTTTAGCGGCGGGCTGCCCACCTCCGGTCAGAACCTTTCCCTGTATCAGCAATTGGGTAACAAGCTGGACAGCTACGCCGTGTTCAATCTGGGTGCCACCTATCGCATGTCCGACCGGGTGCGCCTGACCGGCACCGTCTACAACCTGCTGGACAAGGATTTCGGCAAATCGGACAGCTATGTCCACGATGGCCAGACCTACCACGCCTACCGGTACACCCAGACCGCCGCCGCCACCAGCGGGGTGTATCTGGACCGTCGGAGTCTGTGGCTATCCGCCACCTACGACTTCTGAGGCGCCCCATGCTACGCAAACTCTGGTTCCAGCTTCACTGGTTCATGGGCATCACGGTCGGTGTCGTGCTGATCATCCTCGGCGTGACCGGGGGAATGCTGACCTTCGAGCGCGAGATCATCCGCGCCATCAACAGTGATGTCCTGCGGGTGGAGCCTTTGGACGCTCAGCGCCTGTCTCCGGAGGCCCTGCTGCGACAGGCGCAGCAGGCCCTGCCGGAACGGCAGATCAATGCCCTGAGCCTGTCCTCCGATCCCCGGGATGCGGCCACCGTGAACGTGGCCGGTGATGGGCCGCAGGCACGCCGCGGGGTCAATCACTACTTCAATCCCTACACGGGTGAACTGATCGGCGCCGAACTCAAGGGGCAGGCCTTCTTCCGCACTCTGCAGCGCCTGCATCGCTGGCTGCTGATGGGGGATGTGGGCAAGCAGATCACCGGGGCGGCCACCATCATGCTGATCATCCTGGTGCTGTCGGGCATCTACCTGCGCTGGCCCCGGTCCTGGAAGGCACTGGCTGGCTGGTTCACCTTCAGTGTTCGCCGCTCGGGGCGCGGGTTCGTCTCCAGCATGCACGGGGTGGTGGGTACCTAGGTGTTGCCCCTCTATCTGCTGGCAGCCCTGACGGGCCTGTACTGGTCCTATGACTGACGACCGCGATGTGAACGCTGCAAAGAACATCCTTAAAGCAGGCAAGGCCATTCTGGCCGGAGCCGACAAGCTGCCAGAGCACGAGAAAACTACCGTGGGGCGCACGGGAGGTTAAGCCTGTGGAGTCTGTGTAAGCCTCTGCGGGCAATCCCAAAGAGCAACGGACCATGAAGCAGGAATCTGGAAGGCGACATTCAGGGCGGGGAGGGCGTCAAGGTCGGTATTGATCCAGTCGATAGTTGAGATTTTTAGGCCAAATTCGGCTCAAAGATTTCGAAACCATTGCTTGTCCACTGTAACCTTTTCGATCATCTCAGTTTGGATTCCGAGACCGAACTCCTTAAGCTTTTCTGCAAGATGTTCACCATCTACCAAATCAATTGGAGGCGCCCCGTCACGAGTAGCCTCCTTGATTGCAGCTGGCGTAAAAGTTCCAGTTGTAATGAAAAGACCTTTGTCAGCGCGTCCAACCATTGCGCCTCGAAAATCACGAATATCTCCCGCAGAAACTGATCCCTGATACTTTTTGCATTGAAAAATGACATGAAAGCTCATAAATCCGTGAATTCTGGCAATGCCCTTCCCATCAATACCACCATCTCCAGTTCGACCTGTAACCTCAACATGGATAAAACCCGACTCTCTCAAGAGACGTTGGGTTAGTCGTTCAAAAGCATCCGGTGCTATTTCATTGGTCAGTAGTTGATAAAGGTTTTCTCGCCAGGAATCATTGTCAATTTCTGCATTATCTGCCAGCTCAATTTCATCTTCACGGCTAGTTTTCCGTAACTTTTTTCGGGAAGCTTCTTTATCGGCTTCCCGTACCTTTTTCACGACATCCTTCGGATTAATTTTCCGTTTCTCACGGGCAAGCGGAGTCAGCGCCCAGACTCCCCGATTCGAGTTCTCCAGAAACCCATATTTCTTCAGATATGTTCGCGCCCAAGCCATCCGATAACCGATTTCGGTCAGGTTGCTTTTTTCTGGGTTATGCGGAATTGAGGCCAGCTCATCATCAATTTTCTGCATTTCGATGATTTTTTCATAAATCTCATCAATAGATCCTGATCCCCCCAGCTCGAACAGTGCTTCAAGAAGCGGATTCATCAGGGAGTCAAATGTTGGCATCACGTGTGGCATCTGGATTCCTTTTCTTTATAATCAGCCGGCTTTGGAGTGCTAGCGGAAAAGCCGGCTCGCGTTAAGGAATCCCTGCGCACTTAACCCGGAATTCCTACGCATTAAATTATTAATTTTTAATAAAAACAAATGCTTGCAAATGATTAAAAAGGAAAAATTGAAAATATCAAAAAAGGTCTGGGAAAGATAAAGAGGAAAATCTGCCAGCAAGCTTTCGCTTCCGAAAGCAGAAGATCAGCAAAGAACGCGACGCTGCTGGTAGTCACTGGCCGAGCACACCAGGGGGGGCAGGGGGAGCGAGCTGGAACCCGAGTCCATCCAGGGATTGGCAGTCCCCGAGGGGAGATCGGGGCTGTCCTTGGGAAGGAACTTCGGATGAATACCCTGATCGGGATGTGGCCACAGCGAGCGTGGCCGGTGATGGGCGCGGGGTAAAAATCACCCGTGTTGCGCGAGAAGCTTTTAATTGTTATCCGTAGGACAACGGGCAATGGAAACCGTGGCGGCCTTGCGCTCGCCGTCGCGGTGAATCAGTTTTTCCAGCAGCAGGTGCTTTGGATCCCGTGTTCCAACCACAAGCAGGGCCGCCGCCTCGGCCACCGCCGGTGTGCCCATCACCTGCCTGACACGCTCGGAAGGATTGGGTACGGGCACCCGGGACAGGGCTTCGGCGGAAAACGCCTGAATGTTCCAGCCATGATGGCGCGCCGTGAGGACGATAGCCGGTTCGTCACGACGTTGCATGATGGTACCCAGGCCAATAACCGCATCCGGTCCAAGACCCACCTCATGCAGCGCCCGATGCACAGCAATCATCATGACACGCAAGGACAGGCCTGGGGTACACCCCAGGCCAATACCAACCTTGATCCTCACTTCCATCTTCTGCCGTCAGGCAGGTGTGGCGCCAGTGACCTTGTCACGGATCAATTTTCTGGCCATATCAATGGGAATGATCACCAGGGAGAACAGCACGACATACAGCCATTCCTGGAACGTCAGTCCTACAGTCCTGAGAATATCTCCTCCCAGATAGGTAAACAGGATCTGTACCAGGAAAATCAGTCCGACAATACCCAGAAAACCCCGGTTTTGCAGAATGTTTTCCAGAATATTCAAACGCTCTGTCCTGGCATTGAACTTGTTGAAGTTGTGAATGAATACAAAAAAGGCAAAGAACGCCGTGAGGAAAACCGCCTCGTTCCTGAACAGCCCTTCGACAAATGCAGAGGTCAGGAACAGGATGCTCAGTATGGCAATGATGACACCATTCACCAGTATGGAAGACCACATATCACTGGAGATCAGGGGAGCGGTGCGTTCAATGGGGCGAGCATCCATGTAACGGCGCATTGCCGCCTCGCCGGAGAAGGCCAGGGCCGCCAAGGTATCCATGATCAGGTTGATCCACAGCAGCTGAATCATGGTCAACGGCAGTTCAAAACCAAAAAGCGGCCCCAAAAACATCAAAAGAATGGCCGACAGGTTGACGGTCAACTGAAAGACCAGGAACTTGCGAATGGATCTGAACAAGGTTCTGCCATACAGCACCGACCGGGTCAGGGATGAGAAATTGTCATCCATAATGACAATATCTCCCGCATCCTTGGCCAGTTCGGTGCCCGATCCCATGGCAAAACCTACATCAGCCCGCTTCAGGGCAGAAGCATCATTGACCCCATCCCCGGTCATGCCGACCACCATGCCCAGTTCCTGGGCCAGCCGGACCAGACGGGCCTTTTGATGAGGAAAGGCCCTGGCCACAATCCGTAGTGTCGGCAGAACAGCCTTGACTTCCTCGTCGCTCATGCGCTCCAGTTCATCGGCGCTGAGGATGAGATCCCCGTCGGAATGGATCAGGCCCACATCCCGGCCAATGGCTTCTGCTGTTTCCCGCCGGTCTCCGGTCACCATCACCACCTGGATGCCGGCATTTTGCGCACTCTCAACGGATTCACGAGATTCCGGGCGTAATTCGTCCCGTAGCCCAATGATGGCCACCAGGGTCATTTCCTCGGGCATGCTCCGGTCTTCTGCCAGAGGCGTGGCCGCAGTCGCAATGGCCAGCAGGCGCATGGACTGGCGGGCCAGTGCATCCATCGTGGCTCTGACGGCTTCTCCATGACCGATGTCAACCGGTTTGCCTTCTGCGTCGTAATAATACCGACAGCGGTCGATAATCAGTTCCGGTGCCCCCTTGACCAGCACCGGGGCGCCAGGCCGACCTTCAACCTGCACCGCAGAAAATTTGCGTTCGGAATTGAAGGGGATGAAATCAACGATGGGGAACCCTTCAACGGATTCCCGCAGTGCCGGGTCAATGAAGGCCAGCAGCGCCTTTTCGGTCCGATCGCCACCAACCACCCGTACCCTACCGGCGGCATCAGACTCCAGTACCGCCGTGGTATTGTGCTTGAGGGCATCCACCAGAATATTTCCCAGGGCCGGTGGCAGACTGGCATAGTCTTCCTTTTTGTCTCCATCACCCCGGACCACTGTGGAGACCTGAAGTATGCCCCGGGTCAGGGTGCCGGTTTTGTCGGTGAACAGGATGTTCATGCTGCCGGCGGCTTCAATGCCCATGAGCTTTCTGACCAGCACATTGCCGCTGAGGAGTTTTTTCATGTTGAGTGCCAGCACAATGGCAATCATCATGGGTAACCCTTCGGGCACAGCCACTACCAGAATGATGGCCGCCAGGATGACGGCGGTGATGATGTCCCCGAGCAAGGCACCCCAGTTGGCGCTGTCGAGAAAATAGGGCATCAAGGTGGTCAGGGTCAGCCCGCGTTCCATGAACAATTTCATGAACAAAAAGGCCAAAGCCACCAAAATAGCGGCGATCAGGCCGAATTTACCGATATTTTCCGCCAGAACTCCCAACTTGGCCTTGAGCGGGGAATCCCGGTCGGCACTTTGCATGTCCTGGGCCAGTTGGCCGTACATGGACCGGTCGCCCACGCTGAGCAGATGCACCACTGCTTCACCATCCACCACCACGCTGCCGCGCAGCACCGAGGAGGGATGCTGGGGGGTGAGGGCACTGGCATCGGGTATCTGCTCCGGGTCTGCCAGACTGACCTTGTGAATATGATCTGCCTCTCCAGTGAGGGAAGCCTGATCCACCATCAGGTCACCCTGGATGATCACCCCATCAGCGGGCACCTTGTCTCCAGGTGCAAGAATCACCAGATCACCCACCACCAGATCATCCAGAGCCACATAGCGGCTTTCACCGTTGCGGTAGGCCCTGATCTTGACCCGGCTGGCCTCCTCCAGCAGACGTTGGAAAGCAGATTCGTTCTTGTGTTCGGAGAACGTGGCCACGCCGGTAGCGATCACCACGGCAAGGAAGATGCCCACACCTTCGTACCATTCTGCATGTCCGAAAATGGCCAGAACCGAAATCATCACCAGGGCCGCCACCAAGACCAAAATGGTGGGGTCCTTGAGGTTATCCATGAGTTTGGAGAGAAAGGTGTCTCCCTCCTGTTGGGTAATGCTGTTGTCGCCGAATTTCAGCTTTGAGGCCTGAATCTCGTCGTCTGTCAAGCCTTTGAAATTGACTTTCATAATCTCTCCGCAAGGAAACCCGCGATTTCAATCGCGGGAGGAATTGCGGCTGCGGTCTTGCAGTCGCCGAAAAAGGGTGTGGGCCTTCCACCCACAGGGCCGCAAGGCTCTGCCCCTTTACAACATGGGAATGATCTGGGGCACCATGTCGTCCACGGTGCGACCGTGACCGTTTTCACCGATGGCATGCATTTTCCATTCACCATTGTGACGGTAAATTCTGGCCATGATCTGGCCGGTGTGAGAGCCTTGGGCGGAGAGGTTGTATTTGGCGACTTCTTGATTGGTACGGTCATCAACCAGACGACAATAGGCATTTTTCACATCATTGAAGGTCTGCCCGGTGAAGCTGTTGACGGTAAATACCAGGGTAGAGATATTGGCCGGAACCGCAGCCAGGTCTACGGTGATGGTTTCATCATCCCCTTCACCTGCACCGGTCCGGTTATCTCCGGAGTGAACAATGCTGCCATCCCTGGAGCGCAACTGACGGAACCAGACGACATCTACCACGTTTTTGCCATCAAACAGGATGCAGGAGGCGTCCAGGTCGATATCCTTGGGACGGCTTCCCAGCCCCAGCATGCCGAGCAATCCCCCGGAGCCGGACTCAACACCATCCCAACCCAATCCCATACGGATTCGGGTCAGGGTGCCGCCGGCTTCCTTATCCAGGGAAATTCTCTGACCTTTTTCAAGATTCACACCCATGACCGTTTTCTCCAGTGAAAGTGGGTACATTTCCATCCTGTCGGCTATGACAGGGCAAGCTCAGTCCTTGGAACCGGGCCGCCAGCGCAAACCGAATCCATAGGCCCGGTCTACCATTTCCTCGTTACCGTGATAGGTGACCAGTCGGGTGACGCGGATGTTTCCTGCATCGTTTTCCAGCATGGCTACCGCACATAATCGTTGCTGGTGGTCGTGTTCGTCGAGTTCGACCACTACAGCAGGTTGACCCGGCAGGGAAATGGTGACTACCCCATCGGTAGAGGCCCAGTTGACCGCGCCATCGTAAATCGAGGCATAAATCAAAACCCGTTGAATCTCTCCCCAGTGCCGGCCATTGATGTGCAGATTTTCTCCGTCGCTGGAGGCGCCGGTGCGATCATCCTCCATCAATTCGATCCAGGGGCGATGGGTGTAGCTGCCAAAATGGTTGCCCAGGGCCTGCACGGCACCCGGTTGCCGGTCAGCCAGGGTGAACAGGCAGCCCAGGTCAAGGTCCATCCCATACATGCTGCCGGTTCGATTCCAGTTCAAGTTAACCTTGATTTCTCCATGGGCAGCACCCGCTTTTTTTTCCAGACTGACCGACTGGTGTTTCTTTCGCAGGGTGATTTTGCTCAGATCAACCGCAGGAGAGGGCGGTGGTGTGGTGGGGGCGATGACCTCGCCCCCAAAGTGCTTGACCAGAGCTTCCAGTCCGCCATTGAACCCTTGCCCGACAGCCGCCAGCCGCCAGGTGCCTGCCTTGCGATAAAACTCACCGAGCATGATGGCTTTTTCGGCGCCAAAGTCTTCTCGGGTGAAGGCAAAGCGCCCCAGTTCCCGTCCCTGCTCCAGCATGCGCAGGTAGCCGTCCTGAATATTGCCCATGGTGCCTGGACCATCCACTGTAGCGGTGATCACCAGCCGATGAATAGTGGCGGGCAAGCGGGAAGTATCCAGGGTAAAACCGGCCTGATCTCCGGCAGGGACCATGATTGCAGCACCGCCACAGGGGGTGCGGGGCTGATTGTAGAACACCATGTAGCGGTCGTCGGAGAGCCGGCCTGCGGCATCCAGGCCAAACAGGGCAATGTCGGTATCAATACCACGAATGGTGATCCCCACTTCCCAGGCAGATTGGTGGGTGAGTTGGGACAGAGGAAGGCGCATGCCGCGGGTGATGATCATCAGTGCCTCCGCGAAAACCCCGTCCTTTAGGGCGGGGAGGGATGGGGGCTACGATATTGCAACCGCCGGAATAGGTGCGGGCTTTCCACCCACTGGGCCGTGAGGCTCTGCCCGGTAAGGGACACCAATCACGGGAGGCTTTTGCCCCATCCCCACGGATAATCTGTTGAAAAATCCATCAGGCCATGGCAACGGGACATGGCCCGTTGCCATAACCCTGTTGGGGCAGTGACGGGTACTCAGACTTGCAGACCGTGCTGAATGGCCAGCGCCCGCAGGCCGCCGGCATAGCCCTGGCCGATGGCCTTGAACTTCCATTCTCCGTTGTGACGGTAGATCTCGCCAAAGACCATGGCGGTCTCCGTGGAGGCATCTTCCCCCAGATCAAAGCGGGTCACTTCAGTGCCGGTATCCGAGTTGACGATACGGATGAAGGCATTGTGCACCATGCCGAAGTTCTGGCGCAGGGTGTCTGCATCATGGATGGTCACCGTGACCACCAGGCGCTGGACATCGGCAGGTACCTTGGACAGGTTGACCTTGATGGCTTCGTCATCTCCGTCACCATCGCCGGTGCGGTTGTCCCCGGTATGCTCCACCGAGCCGCAGGGGGATCGTAACTGGTTGTAAAAAATGAAGTCGGCATCGCTGCGCACCTTGCCATCGGATTTAAGCATGAACAGGCTTGCATCCAGATCAAAATCCGCGCCATCGGTGGAACGGGCATCCCAACCCAGCCCGATCAACACATTGTTGAGGCTCGGGTCGGTCTTGGACAAACTGATATTGCCGCCTTTCTGGAGAGAAATTCCCATGTGCGTGCTTCCTTCCTCTTGGGGTGGATGAACTGCCCGGCTTTGCAGTGCCGGCGCCACGATCCTGCTTCTCGATTCTAGCGCCACCGGGATCGGGACGCGAGTCCTGTTTTATCCTGTGTGGCAAGCCTTGGGGCAGTACAATACCGTTCTTCACGTTCATCGCCCCGCCCCGCAGCCTTGCGCCTGCGTCAGGAGCACTCCCTTGCACATCAGTCATCTTCTCATCGTGCAGTATTGCGCGATTCTGGTCTTTTCATCCCTCTATGCCCCCCAGCCCCTGCTGCCCGTGCTGGCGGAGGCATTTGCCGTCAGCGAGGCCAGGGCCTCGCTGCTGATCACCGTGGCCCTGCTGCCCCTGGCCATCGCGCCGGTGGCCTATGGTTTCCTGCTGCAGAGACTGTCGGCCAGGCGCCTGCTGATCGGCGCCACCTGGCTGCTGGCCGTCACCCAGGTGGCGGTGTATCTGGTCACCAGCTTTGAACTGCTGCTGGCCCTTCGCCTGGCCCAGGGGCTGATCATTCCCGCCATGCTCACTTCCCTGATGACCTACCTGGCCGCCAGCGCCCCGCCGGGACAGATCGCCCGGGTGATGGCCATCTACATTGCCGCCAGCGTGCTGGGAGGCTTTCTGGGGCGCATGATCTCCGGGCTGATCTCCACCCAGTTCGGCTGGCGCTGGTCATTCCTGTTCCTGGCCGTGGCCATCGCCCTGTGCGCCCTGCTGCTGCAACGCCTGAAGGCCGACCCGCCGGTGAGCTTCCAGCGCCTGGACCCGCGGACCATCCTGCAGGTGCTGCGGCAACCCAGCTTCCTGCGCCTTTACCTGGTGGTGTTCTGCGCCTTCGGTGCCTTTGCCTCGCTGCTCAATTTCCTGCCTTTCCGCCTGGTGGAGCTGGGTACCGGACTGAGCGAGACCGGGATTGCCTTCATGTATGCAGGTTACCTGATGGGGGTGGTCACCTCCCTGCTCTCCCTGCGCATTGCCGCCCATATCGGTGGCGCGGTGAATGCCATGTTGCTGGGCAGTGCGGTGTTTCTGGCCGCTTTGCTGTTCTTCACCGGTGCCCAGGTGTGGGTGATGTTCGTGGGCATGTTCGTGCTGTGCGCCGGCATGTTCCTGATCCATTCTCTGGCGCCGGGTGTGCTCAATCAGGCCAACGGTGAGCAGCGGGGGGTAGTCAACGGACTGTATCTTGCGTTTTACTATGCCGGCGGTACCACCGGGTCGTTCCTGCCGGGATTTTTGTATCACGGCCTGGGCTGGTACGCCTATCTGGGTGCGCTGGCCGTGACCCTCAGCTTTGGCGGGTGGTTGCTCTGGACCTTGCGGCGCACCGGGTAATATTCCGCTGCCCATCGCCGCTCATGGGGGCAAGTGCCGGCAGTGGGGATGGCAGTTCCCATCACAGCCGCTATACTCAAACTCGATACGGGTTTCCGGAGACCCCCGGCCATGGTCAAGGCCCAGACACGCACGCTGATAAAACGCCCGCTGGAACAGGTCTTTCGTTTTGTGGTGGAAGACTTTGTCACCAACTATCCCCGCTGGTCTCCCGAGGTGAAAAGCCTGCGGGTGCTCACCCGCGGCCCCTTGCAGGTGGGCTGGACTGGGCATCAGGTGCGGGTGGACCAGGGCCGGCGCACGGAATCCGACTTTCGGGTGATCGCACTGGAGCCGGGGCGGCAGGTCACCTTTCGTGGCGTGAACGACCCTTACCGCATCGACTACCAGTTCGAACCCAGGGACCAGCATACCGAACTGCATTTCAGCTTCGAGATGGGGAAGCTGAGTCTGCCCCTGCGCCCCTTCGAAAAGCTCATCCGTCTGGCGGTACAGGAAGGTACCGAACGCACGGTACGCAACCTCAAGGGACTGGTGGAGGCGGAGATCGAGCCGCCATCCCCCTCCGCAGCCTGAAACCCGCCCCGTTCAACCTTCAGAGTCATCGCCCATGGATTTCATCCCCGAAAAAGATGCCTCCGGCCTGATCCCTTCCGTACTGGCCCAGATCCTGGATACCTGCGTCAACGGCGTGACCCTCTCGGACCCGGATCTGCCGGATAACCCGATTGTCTACGCCAATGCGGTCTTCGAGCAGATGACCGGCTATTCCCGTCGGGAAATCCTCGGTCACAATTGTCGTTTCCTGCAGGGAGAAGACCGGGAACAGCCGGCCATCGACGAGATTCGCCAGGCCCTGTCGGAGCGGCGGGAGGTGGAAGTCACCCTGCGCAATTACCGCAAGGATGGCACCCTGTTTCATAATCGTCTGAGTATCCGCCCCCTGTTTGATGCCTCCGGCAAACTGATCTACTTCCTGGGTGTGCAGTACGACGTCACCGACCTGGTGAATGCCCAGACCGAAGTGGCTCGACTGGAGGCACTGCTCCGGCAGACCCCGTGAGCCTCAGGTCTTTTGGGCGGCAGCGGTGGGGATGCTGATGACCCGGTTTCGGCCCTGATGCTTGGCCTGATACAGGGCTGAATCCGCCCGCCGCAGCAGGTCATCGGGATATTGATCCGCAGTTTGACACTGGGTCAGGCCAAAGCTGGCCGTGATACCAAAGGGGATGCCTTCCTCGCTGGTGAGGCGGATGGTTGCAAGGTCTGCCCGGATTTCCTCCGCCAGCCAGAAGGCCTGATCCAGCCAGGTATCCGGCAGGAAGACCACGAACTCCTCCCCCCCCCAGACGGGCCGGGACATCCGTGCGGCGCAGACGTCTCTTCAACACACCGGAAAAGCTGATCAGGGTCTCGTCACCCTTGGCATGGCCATAGCCGTCGTTGATGGCCTTGAATTTATCCAGGTCCATCATGATCAGACAGAACGGCGAGGCCGTCCTGCCAAACCGATCCAGTTCCCGGGATACCACCTCAAAGAAGTAGCGCCGGTTGAACAGGCCGGTCAGGGCATCACGGATACTGATTTCCCGCAGTTCATGTTCCAGTTGCTTCTGGCGGGTGATATCCATGATCAAACCGTGCCAGAGGGTGCCCCCCTCCAGGGTGCGTTCCGGGGTGGATTGTCCATGCAACCAGCGTACTTCACCATTGAGGCAAACCCGATAATCAATGCTCCAGAATGTCTGGGTGCGTTCCGACACCTGGACACTGTGTACCAGCCGCTCGATATCGTCGGGATGTACCACCTCAAACATACGGTCGATGTTGTCCTTGACATCTTCGGGGTCAATGCCAAAGAGATCCGTGACTGCTCCCCGCCCTAAGCGCTGACGCGCCACGGGCGAGGCTTCCCACTTCTCAGGCAGCAGCCGGCGATGTGCCGGACTTACGCAAGCCTCCATGGGCAGAGACGGACAGCCCTTCCGCCTTCAACTTTACTATGCCTTGATGCTTGATGTTCAGCGCCGCGTTGATATCCCGGTCATGTTGTGTGTGGCAGGTCGGGCATTCCCACGACCGGACGTTCAACGGCATGGCGTCCCTCTTGTGCTGGCAGACATGGCAGGTTTTGGAGCTGGCAAACCACGGGTCGATCTTGACCAGATGCTTGCCCTGCTCCTTGGCCTTGTAGTCCAGCTTGGTGGTCAAGGCATGCCAGGACGCATCGCCGATGTGCTTGGCGAGTCTGGCGTTTTTCATCATGTTGCCGACCTTCAGCGTCTCGACGATCACCGCTTGGTTGTCGTCAACGATCTGTCGAGAGAGCTTGTGCTGGAAGTCGTGGCGGGCATTGGCGACCCGCT
>NZ_FOFO01000039.1 GCF_900110965.1 Ectothiorhodospira magna | reverse complement strand
TCTGGCCTGAGGCCGCCCACTGCTGGACCAGATCCTTCCAGAAAGCGCGCTTGCGCTGTCGGATACCTCTGCTCATCCGCCACATCCCCTCTATTGCTTGAGATCGTAACGGTGACGATGGAGGATCAGTGGGGACTATGGAATACGGGGGCTACCGGACGGGTACGATCATTGCGAGGCAGGGCCGCCAGGCTCTCCGCGTCCAGCACTTCGGCCGCCTTGAGGTTGGCGATGGCCCGCTCCACGTTGGTCCAGGCGGTATTCTGGGTGAGGATCGCCCCCACCATCACCTCGAAAGGCGTCTCACCCGGCCACCAGTGCATCGGCCCGTAATGGGTCGATAGCCGTTCCAGGACCGGATGAAGACGCTCCGGATTCACCGCCCAGGGGCTCGACGGGTCTTGGGAGGACGGATGATACGGGACTTGCGGGGCGCCTTCCAGGACAGGCCCGCCTGCTGATACAGGGCCTTCATCTCCTGGGACTCCAGCTCCCGCCAGCGGCCCAGGCGTAGCCCGGTCCCCAGCTGAATGCAGCCGTAGCGTACCCGGATCAGGCGACTGACGGTAATGCCTTGGGACTCCCACAGGCGCCGCACCTCACGGTTGCGGCCTTCCTTGAGGGTCACGTGGTACCAGTGGTTTGCACCGGTACCCCCGGCCTCCCGGATATCGTCAAAACGGGCCGGGCCGTCCTCCAGTTCCACGCCGGCCAGCAACCGCTGGATCACCGCCGGTTCCACCGCGCCCAGCACCCGCACGGCGTATTCCCGCTCCACCTCGGTGGAAGGATGCATGAGCCGGTTGGCCAGCTCGCCGTCGGTGGTGAACAGCAGCAATCCGGAGGTGTTGAGGTCCAGCCGGCCGATGCTCACCCAGCGGCCCTGGCGCAGCCGGGGCAGGTGTTCGAACACGGTAGGGCGACCCTCGGGGTCGGAGCGGGTGGTCACTTCCCCTTCCGGCTTGTGATAGACCACCACACGCGGCGCGGGGACCTCCACGGAGACGGGGCGGCCGCGCACGGCGATCTGGTCTTCCGGGCCGGCCTGATCACCCAGCTGGGCCACCTTGCCGTTGACGGTCACCAGGCCCTGGGCGATCCAGCGCTCCACCTCTCGACGTGAACCCAGACCCGCCTGGGCCAGCAATTTGTGGAGACGTTCGGTCATGATGTGTTATCCATCGCTGTCAAACCGGTAGTGTACTGATCCGCCCCCCCCTTTCCGCCACAGGATGATTCCAGGGCGACCAGCCTGAAATGCTGCCTTACTCGTTGCCGTCATCGACTAGCGCCGACGGGAACACCCGGACCACATTTACCTGTTCCAGGGCGAGAGTGCCACCTGCTCCTCGCCGTAGCCCAGCACTTGGGCCTTCACGGCTTCACCAGCTCGATGCTGTTGGCAAAACGCAGCTTATCTTCGTCGCTGACTTTGTCAGCGAAAACATCGTTGAGCTGCTGGATGATCTCAGCCAGCAGCATTAACAGTCAAAATACCTATCTCTTACCTCTCTAATCCTCTTTCAATACCGCTTTTATCTTCTCAGCAATCGGACTACGACGAAAATCTCGTCTAGCGTAATTCAGTTGCGCCTTCAGGCCAGGTGAATACTGATCGTCTTTTCCAAGTTTATCGGACATTAGAAACTGACGTATCTCTTGAGTCCTTCGAAATCCAGGCTCATCAAACAAAGTATCTTCAGCACCATGCCGAAAATAGTCGTCGATCAAGTTGATTGAGATTATACCAATTTCATGTAAAAGATCAGATTTGTGTAGCCTTGCAATAACCTGAGAAATATCTTTATTCTCATGCTCCATATCTTGCATTAAAAGGAAGTTGCGTAACAGATCAATCGCAACCATGTAGAACAAGAAACGAGTCAAAGAACGTGATTGCTTACGCGACTTCTGCTCTGAAGCACGTCCGAAATTGTACCCATCCGCCAATTGCTTCAACAGATATGCAGCATATATCGCCTCAACATCGAATTCCGGTAACTCATTGACCTTCTTAAACCAAAAACCACCGGGAGCAAAACGAGAATTGCTTCCAAGAGCCGCACCGGGCTCACCAACCCAACCGGCAACATATACTTTCAATAATTCAAAAGCGTAGACAGAAGACTCATACTGTGGCTGTGTCGTTGGATTCTGTTTTTGCCAGGCCTTACGTGCGTCCCAAGATCCACGCTGAATTTCCAGGAACACTCCGTATTGCGCATTAAACTCGGAAGCCCAACTGCGGAAATTAGCCTCCAATGAAAGAAAATCCTTCTCACTTACTGCATTTTGTGAATTGGTGTAACGCGTAGTTTCTGTAAGTAGCTCCTCACCTTCATCACCAACCACAACAATTTTTGTTACAACCACTGCATTATCAAGACGTTTTAGCCACTGCTGGTGAGATACCCCCCCATTTCCCTTGCCTCCGGAATTGAGCTTTTGTTGGAGAATAAGATAAATGGATCGCGTGGTCTGGCAACCATTTACTACATAAGGATTAAATAGAACAACCCTATTGTCGGCCTCCTGACTCACTGCTTCAGCCACAATGGTTATACCATTATTATAAAGACCAAAGCGCTCCGGATAATGCAAGATAGTATGTTCGATACCCTTGTTCACCTTGCGCCTGTGCCCGAGATATTTACGTACATTTTTATCATATAGCGTATCCAGGTCTCCAGTCTGCTTTTTATATTCCTGCATGAACTCAAACATATCCTTTAACTTCGTGGAACCAACATAAAGGATTTCACCTGAACTAGAAATACTAGTTTTCAGCGTTACCTTTAGCCGATTACCACCAAAGATATTACCTTCAGCCCGCTTATTATAAATTGTTTCGATGGAAACATCTGCAACACTAAAAATCGCACCAAATTTCTCGTGACCTATCCCCCTGATTGCTTCCAGCGCATCATATTCGGCATGAGTCAACCTCTGATTAGTTGCAACCACATATTCCAGACGATCCTTTGCTCCTGCTTGCGAAAGAAATTGCCGGATCCGTTTAACCACATCATCAGATACAGAAGAAAGATTATCGCGTTGACCCTCCAATGTAGCAAACACCTTGTTGGCCTCGACAAACAAAGTATCTACACCTCTAAATGCACTACCATACTTACTTTGCACAAGCATCCATGTATCACCCTCAGAACCCTCTTCAGCTTCGCTCGGAATAAAGACAGCTGCATCAATACCACCATCACCACTGCCATCGCAGTAGATGATCTCTGCCATATCCACATCCAGTTCAAGCCAGTCCCGCAGTATTTTCTGAGCAAACCGATGCCCTTTCAAAGTACTTGAAGGTGAACCAGATTCAATTTCATCCAGCCATTGCGTTTCAAAATCTCTCAGCGAAATCATTGTATCTCCCTATTTATATTTTCTGAAAAAACGAAATCAAACCACGGTCAAGAATCAGAATCGTACACCGCCATCAAGAATAGATTTAAATGCCTTTTCCTCCTGGCCAGGCAGAGGCTCGACAGTCATCAGATGAGGTGCATCATCTTTTTTTTGCCTTGGAGGAACAAATCGCCACATTTCCATCGAAAACATATCCTGCTGCGCCTTGCGTACCGTAAAATATACTTTACCATCTGGCCCACGATTGTAATACATACTCGGAATCCCCCTACAGTGCTTCAAGGTCATACCCCTGACTGGCTTTTCAAATCCGAGCTTTAGCAGTAGAGACTCATAATTAATACACTGGGAAATCGACGTCTGTCGGGTAGCAGCATGGCTTTGTGCGAAATCACCATCTTTTGCTAACTCATGGCTCGCTGACAAAAGATTTTCTGATATATTTTCAACAGCACTACTTTTTGTTAACTCATTGATTTCATTTTTTGCCCCCTCTGTAAGATAAAAATCACCATTGCTTCTCGGGAGCGTATGCAGTGATGCAGATCCAGAATAGAAATCACTCAAGACATGACCTGCCGCCTTGCCCAAGGCTATTATTGCGCTGGGTGACAAAATGTCTATCTGCTGTTGAACGACCATCTTCCATGCATTTCTACGCATCGCCATGCTTGGTGCACGATTATCTTTGCAACGAAACGGGAAAAGATTGATGAAGGCAATATCATGGTCTGCTTTGCCTCCTGCCTGAAGCAGTGGCCTTATCACATTCTTATAGATGCGATGACTTTTTTGAATATTGATCCAATATTCAGACATCTCAGTAAATTTCAAGAAACGCCCAGCATCATCTTTTGCATCACGCAATGAATTAAAGCAACCATAAAGATGCACATCAGTTTCCTCTGGTTGATCAAGATACGCAGACGTTCCACCGGCGGGGTAGTTTCCAACAAGTAACCAGCCACCCTTCTGGTAGTCACGTCCCACATATCCTGGACTCATGGTCCTACCATGATGGTGGTTATCATTTACAATTCTGCCAAGTTCTCCAGGAAAGAAGTCTTCCACGGGTATCTGCATGAATTTCCACCAAAGCTGAGCAAACTGCATATGATTATTCATCTTTATTCCCCGGTACAGCAGTTGCTGGATTAACAAGACGTGCTAACGCTTCACGCTCTTCAGTAAGACTTTTTGATTCGAGCCGTTTGATTTCACGGTTCATATGCTCAAGTAACCGCGCAACGTCTTCGATTAACAGCTTCTGAAACTCGCCTCCCCAATTGCCTCGCAAGTTAGATTCCAGGATAGCGGCACGGGTTTTATAAGGAGACTGGGCAGTTGCTAACTCATCACCTGCTTCACCATCTTCAACATCAATATCATGATTTAAATATTTTACAATGGAGGATGGCGTCACCAAGTCTAGTGGCCAGTGAAGAATTCCATATTTATCCTTTTCCATATACATGACATCTGCTGTGAGTTTTGGCGTTTCATGTCTCACTACCACATAGGTGTCCTCATTGAGATTAAAACCCAATTTAAGAACTGAAGTTGACCCCGCTTGAAAGGTAAAATTTGGAGGTGGGCATGAATACCAATTAAGTTTTTTTAATTCACCATTCAACCGATAATTTCCAGCCACATAAAACATAGGGTAACGCATAAAGTATAGGCTAACCTCCTCACGGGGCAACATAGGTGCAAGCACAAGATAAATATTAACAAGACAGTTAACTTTAAGCGAACCCAGCTCAATCTCTAATCCATCGTTCACAGAACGCGGGTATACTTTAATTTCAAATGGCGGATCCCAATCCATTAAGATTCTTGAACATGATGAAATAGCAACCTTCGGTAGCAATGTGACCCTCTGCCTATAGAACTCCATTTCATTAGAGTCAGCTTCAAAATGATTTACATCAGCACCCCAGCGACCTACAGCATCTGGATGTAACGCTCCATAGTCATCTAGTTCATCTTCATCTAAAGAGAAAGGGGCTACACTGGCTGCTCGTTGATACTCATCTGTTCGACTGATCCAGCGCCACTTGGCGAGACTTTTAAAGTAATTATCAACCTTCGTAGTCTTGACAATCCCATCAAGAAAGGCATTCAGGAGTCTGTATAGGGAAAAGTATTCGGCAAGATCGTAATCTGGCTCTTCACCTCCTAATTGGACACCACTGAAAACCAAAACGACTGACTTATCTCGATCAATCCCGAATTGGTTAGCCGCCGCTTCCGCGATTAGTAGGTAGTTTTTTGGCCTGGAAGCAAGTGTCTTGGCGGAGGGAGGTGACCGATCTGGTCGAATGGCATACCGTGGTAGCCGCTTCGTATGGTCACCTTCCTCAGCAACACCTGCGGCCTGCAAAATCCGACTGAGATCCCCGTGCTTTCTCTTAGACTCAGAACCATAAAGAAGCCGGCCAAGGTTGCCAGCAAGTACGAGCCGATGAGAATGGGAGATTCTTCCGGAAAAAGAAGCAACGGTTTTACGGATATCATCGGCTCGCGCACGCACCACCGCATCACGTTCTGCGCGTGATGTTTGCGAGGCCGTAGCCCGGTTAACCGCATCCACTGACGGAACGGGATCCAAGTTGGGCCTGTTCGGAAATGGAACCACATTATCCCCCTTGTCAGTCATGACCGGTCGCCTCCTCAGCACTGGCGCAGGTAGTGATGGCACTTCCGGCCAAGCTTGATCGCGGTAATAACCATACCATCCGCTCCGGAAACCACTAGTGCGGTGCGTCTGAGTCGGTCAATGACCTGCACTGAAACCCCTTCTCCTAGTAGTTCGTGAGCACCTGATCTCCCGAGAGTGACCAATTCGCATGTCTTATGGGTAACATGCCTCGCTCCATAGATGAGCATCAGGCCAACATCCCCATCCGAAATACCCCGTTGACGAACACGACGCTCTGCGTGGCTGGTAAGCTCGATCTCCATGATGCATCCCCATAACCTCTTGATGTGAATCCATTTTCATAGGAATGACGCCATGGAAACCATCCAAATTAACCATCTTTTTCGGGATTTATGCAGCATTTTAATTTGGATGTTTTAGATTAAAAATCTGGGATGCTTAAAGCTAGATGGTACCCGTCCGGTAGCCCCCGTATAGCCAGCCGTCAGTCGGGGCTGGCATGCTCCCCGCAACTCTGGGCGGCGGCTGTCAAGGTGGTTGTCGCCTGAGAGCACATTGTTATGCAGCCATTTTTAGTGGCTGATCTTGAGCAACGCGCTCAGGATTCATGGTGACGGTATCGACATGCGACCAGTTACGAGTCTTTCCACTCCAGCGCTCCGGGCGAAGCTGTCGGGCTCTTTGGAATTGTTGATGACGGCGTACCAGGATCGCCTTGTCCTCACTGCGGTGACGCTCAGCGGGCGTGACAAAGCGGATGGCGCTGTGGCGGTGTTCGTGGTTGTACCAGCGGACGAAGCCATGCACCCACTCACGGGCCTTTTCGAGCGATTCCAGACCTTTGGCCGGATAGCCAGGGACGTACTTGCAGGTCCGGAACAAGGCTTCAGCGTAGGCGTTGTCGTTGCTCACCCGTGGCCGGCTGAAGGAGGGATCGATGTTCATGTCCCGCAGCTTCTCCAGCAGCGTGGCGGCCTTGAAAGGACTACCGTTATCGGAGTGCAATACCAGAGGCCGTTGAACGATGTTCTCGGCCAACACGGCCCGCTGAATGACTTGCATGGCGTTGTCCGCCGATTCAGACGGAAAGACCTCCCAGCCCACGACCTTGCGGCTGAAGACATCCAGGATCATGATCAGGTAGTAGAACGTCCCCCGGGCCGGGCCCGGCAGCCAGGTGCAGTCCCAAGCCCAAAGTTGATTGGGCGCATGGGCCTGATGCGTGGTCGGGGGCTTGCTGCGGCGGGGGGCCTTGGCACGTCCTCGGTGAGCCACCTGGCCGTAACGACGCAGCACCCGGTAAATCGTGGACACCGAGGCCAGATAGCGATCTTCCTCGTCCAGCAAGCGCACCAGGATCTGATCCGGAGGCAGGGATGCGTACTCGGGCCGGTTGCATACGTCCAGGATCGCTTGCTCTTCCTCAGGACTCAGGGCATTGGCCGGCCTTGGCCGATCCGCGAAAGGGCGGCGATCCTCCCCCAGGTTTTCCTGCCCGGTCCAGCGCTGATAGGTGCGGGCACAGATACCGGCCACCTCGCAGGCGGGTGTCAGCCTTGCTCCCTCGGCTCGGGCCTGATCGATCAGTTCAACGGTTTTGCGGCGATCTGCGGTGCTGATCATTTTTCCTCGTCCCCCCAGATCGCGGCGGCCTTTTTTGACAGTGTCAGCAACGCCGCTGTCTCCGCCAACGCGGCTTCCTTGCGTCTGAGTTCCCGTTCCAGTTCACGAATACGTGCCTTGTGGCCCTTGAGTTCCTGGGCTTCACGGCGGCGATCCTGGCTCGCCAGGCCGGCTGCCTGTTCACAGTCGTGGCGCCACACCTGTAACTGCTCCGGATACAAACCCCGGGAACGGCAATACTCCGCCACCTCCTGGGCGTTCATCCCGGCCGTCTCCACCACTGCGGAGAACTTGTCCTTGGATGACCAGCCTTCAGTACCGGCCCCCGTGGCCTGGGGAAGACAGCGGCCTTGTTCTCGGGCCTCCTTGCGCCACTTGTACACCGTGGCAATGGAAACCCCTTCCTGCTCCGCCACCTCCCGGGGCGAGAGGTTGTACGGGGGCAATAGCTTGGCTACTGCGGCTTCTCTGCGTTCGTCAGGATATCGTGGCATCTTGGGCGCTCCTCTCTCGCCCCCAGGGTGTTTTAAATACTCTATCAAACCAGACGACACTTATCCTGACCGAGGGGGTGGGCCAGCGGTGCCCAGTGATAGGGCAGCAGTTCGTGGAGGCGATTGGCGGGATGATCCTGGATGCGCTCAAGCACATCGATCAGATAGTGACGGGGGTTCACCCCGTTCTGCTTGCAGGTCTCCAGAAGGGTGAGCAGGATCGCCAGGGCGTGACCGCCATTCTCCGAGCCGGTGAAGTTCCAGTTCTTGCGACTCACGCATACGCCGCGCAGTGCACGTTCGCCGCGGTTGTTGTC
>NZ_FOFO01000011.1 GCF_900110965.1 Ectothiorhodospira magna | reverse complement strand
AGCACAAGCTCTCTCGACAGATCGTTGACGACAACCAAGCGGTGATCGTCGAGACGCTGAAGGTCGGCAACATGATGAAAAACGCCAGACTCGCCAAGCACATCGGCGATGCGTCCTGGTATGCCTTGACCACCAAGCTGGACTACAAGGCCAGGGAGCAGGGCAAGCATCTGGTCAAGATCGACCCGTGGTTTGCCAGCTCCAAAACCTGCCATGTCTGCCAGCACAAGAGGGACGCCATGCCGTTGAACGTCCGGTCGTGGGAATGCCCGACCTGCCACACACAGCATGACCGGGATATCAACGCGGCGCTGAACATCAAGCATCAAGGCATAGTAAAGCTGAAGGCGGAAGGGCTGTCCGTCTCTGCCCATGGAGGCTTGCGTAAGTCCGGCACATCGCCGGCTGCTGCCTGAGAAGTGGGAAGCCTCGCCCGTGGCGCGTCAGCGCTTAGGGCGGGGAGCAGTCACCGCTGCTCCATGGCGCAACCCGCCAGTTCCGCCGCCAGATTATTGCCCCAGAACACGCCTTTGGGGGTCAGGATATGACGATCCTCGCCGACGGGGGTCAGCAGATGTCGCTCCACCAGTTGTCGGCAACGCCGCCTGACCGGGTCCCGTGCCGGCTCCGGCAACCGCTCCAGTTCCACCCGTCCGAACTGGATGGCGCCAATAAAGCGGTACAGGGCATCGTAGGGCGGACGGGTGGTCATGCCCTCGCGGTCGGTGATCTTCTCCAGACTCCGGGCATAAGCCTCCAGGGACAAGGGGTTCATGAGCATCATGCCGGCCAGTCGCCCGCCGGCACCGGCCCCCAGGGGCAGGGTGTCGCCGCCCTGGTAGCGCAATGCCACGTAGCGGTAACGGTCCCTGTCGGGCCTGACCATTTTGGTCAGTTCCAGAATTTCGAATCCCTGCCGTTGACCGGCTTCCAGAATCCGTGAGAACAGTTGCCATTCCCGGGCCAGGGTCTGGGGTGTCTGATCCGCGTGGGTCATGTATTCCCGGGCCAGGTGGCTCTTTTCCCGGATCATCAGGGAATACAGGGAAAAACCCGCCAGATCCAGCTCGGCGATGGCATCAAGATCAAGCGCCAGCTCCCCGTCACTTTGCAGGGGATAGTGATAGATCAGATCCATGCCCAGATTGTCCAGCCCCAGGGCGCGAAGTCGGCGCACATGGTCCCTGGCCCAGGCACCCTCTCCCAGTCGGCCCAGCAGTTGCCGGCCCCGGTCATGAAAGGTCTGCACGCCCAGGCTCACCCGATTGACGCCTTCCGCCATGATCGCCCGCAACTTGTCCTCATCCAGATCGGAGAGGCTGCTCTCCAGGGTGATTTCCACGTCATCCGTCAAGTGAAAATGGGCCTTGAGTGCCCGCAGGATCCGCTGCAGGTCGGGGGTGGACAGGGTGCTGGGGGTGCCGCCACCGAAATACACGGCGCCATAGATGCCGTCCCGGACATAGGGAATTCTGGTGACGGCTTCCATTTCCCGGATCAGCAGATCGGCATAGCGGGACTCGGGGCTGCCCTTCATCCGGCGCATGTTGCAGAAATGACAGATCCGGCGACAGAACGGGATGTGCAGGTAAATGGCCCTGGGGCGCGAGTCCGCCGTCCGGTTCAGCAGGTGATCGCCCAGGGTCGCGGTGCCCTCGCACAGGGGCTGCAGCGGCATGATGGCGTCATGATGGCTGCGCTTGCGCCGGGGGTAGGGCAGATCCTCGCTGAAGGCAGGCATGGACAGGTCGGGCATGTCGGTGGCGATGGGTGTCATGCGGCATGCTCCCGGTGAGCGGTGGCGCGACCCAGGCCGTAGCGCATGCGGACCCAGGGGCATCCGGTGAGACTGTCCCTTTCCACCAGGCATTCCACGCCCCATGCGTGGGTGATGGTTTCGGCGCGCATGACCTGGGCCGGCGTGCCGCTGGCCACCACCTTACCGTCCTTGAGCACGGTGATATGGTCCGCGTAGGCGGCGGCCAGATTCAGGTCGTGCAGCACCACCAGGATGGTTCGACCCCGGGCGGCGTCCACCCGCAGCAGTTCCATGAGCCGCAGCTGATGCCTGACGTCCAGGGCCGAAGTGGGTTCGTCCAGCAACAGCAGGCCCGGTTGGTCCGGTCCCGTGTCGTGAACCTGGGCCAGCACCCGGGCCATCTGCACCCGCTGGCGTTCCCCGCCGGAAAGACTGCGGTAGTCCCGGCCCGACAGGTGCCATACGCCGGCCCGGTCCAGGGCCTCGCGGACGATTCTGGCGTCCCGTTCCGGAGTGCGATGGGGCAGCCGCCCCATCTCCGCCACTTCCCAGGCGGTGAGCGGGAACGTGACCACGGTGTCCTGGGGCAGTACCGCCCGGCAGCGGGCCAGGGCATGGGGACACCATTGGTCCAGTGTCTGTCCGCACCAGGTGACCTCGCCGCTGCTGGGCCGCAGATCACCGGCCATCACCGACAGCAAGGTGCTCTTGCCGGCACCGTTGGGGCCTACCAGCACATGCACGCTGCCCGGGCGGATCTCCAGTCCGGCCTGATCCAGCAGGCGCCGCCCCCCTCGTTCCACCACCAGATTGGACACTTTTGCCAGGGCCTGTGTGTTCATCGTTTTGCGCGAGAAACCCCGTCCTTCAGGGCGGGGAGGGATAGCGCATCGTGCGCAGCACGATCACGCGGCCCTGGTCGCGTCCTCCTTTATCGGTTTGGGTTGAAAAGCATAGCCATAGCCATCAGCTCTTTGCAGCAGGCGGCAATGGCGATGTGAAATTCCCTGAACCACACCCTCTTGGGTCTGGATATTGAAACTGCCGGTGGCGCGAATGGCCACCCGGCCCTGATAGGTGCCGGCCTTTTTACCGGTCGGCACGTTGGCCTGCACCAAGTCTCCGGTCTGAAAGCCTTTTACCTGTTTTTGCCGCATCAGGTAGCCACGGGGAAAGCCAAAGCGGTTGAGCCGGGTGCGCTGATAACTGCCCCGGCCCATGGCTCGTACCGTCAAGGTGGGCACGTTCCAGTGGGTGACGGCGGTGACTGGCCCGACACAGGCTGCATCCAGGGCGTGGGTCTTGGGAATACCCAATCGCTGTCGATTGTATTTGGTGCGGCCACCGCTACTGGTGATCACCGGCAGGCCCGTGGCCTGAAGCTGTCGGAACAGTGCCCAGCGGGTGCTGTTGACGGCGGCGGCATCTTTGAGGGGGGGCTTGGCCTGGGCCTTGATCCGTTGCAGGCGCTTGGGATCATCGGCCAGAAACACGTCCACGGGCTGATTGCCTTTGGCCTGATTGCAGCCACGACAAGCCAGGGTCAGATTGCTGACCCGATCCGAGCCGCCCCGGCTTTTGGGGTGAATATGGTCGATCTCCAGGGGCACTTTCCTGGCGCCGCAATAGGCGCAGCACCGTTGCCACTTCTCCAGCAGGTATTCCTGTACTTCATAACCGTGCAATGTCCCCTGTTGGTATTCAACGCCGCTGATTTCTGGATTGTCCATCGCCTGCATATCAAACCGAACCCGCTCCATGGTGATCCCCGTCACCGGGGCCAGTCGGCACAATCGGTTCACCCAGGTCATCGTGGTGTCCACGCGATGTTGCAGGCTGGGGGCCAGCCAGCCCCGTGGCCGAGTCCGGTTGTGGAATCGGGGCGCCCGGTGGCGCAACTGTCCCCGCCGCCGCCGACGAAAGGCCCGGCGCTGGATCAGCGTATCCTTGATCTGTTGGCCCCGGTGTTCGATCTCCATCAGCATCAACACCTGTTGTTGCTCCGGGTCGGTATCATCCTCCCGGATCACCGTGACTCCGGTGGTCTTGCTGCCGGGGTCAATCTTGATCTGGATGGGCTGCAGCACAGATTCTTCCACCGTGCGGTCCTTGAGCCGGATGGTGAATGGACGCATCCGATGGACCACGGCCCGGCCCCGCTCCAGCAGCAATCGTGCCCGCTTCTCCGAGCAGGGCATCAGGGGCTTTTTCCTCTTGTCCAGTACCAAAACCGCCATTTCAAACCTCCTAAAATAGAACCCTTACGAGTCCAGTGACGTGGGGCTTGCGCCCCATCTCCCCTCGGGAATGTCTGCAACCGGCTCCTGCTGACGCGGCGGCTGGAACCTTCGGCGCTTTACCTTTCGCCAGCATGATCCCAACCTTCCAGAGCGGCGGACTGAGGCAGCATCCGCCGGTGGGTCTTGACGACCTGTTGCAAACGTAGCGGACTTTCACCGCTTTCCCTGGTCAACCCGGCTTGCTCTCACAAGCCCCCGACTTCAGTCGGGGGTAGTTGACCCGAACCTCCCTTTTTGCCGCAGCAGCAGCCAGAGGAAAAATGGTCCCCCCAGCAGGGATGTGAGCAGCCCGATGGGCAGCTCCGCGGGGGCGACGATGATGCGGGCGAGGGCATCGGCCAGCAGGAGCAGCAGGGCGCCCCCCAGGGCCGAGGCCGGCAGCAGATAACGGTGGTCCGGGCCGATGGTCAGGCGCAGCAGATGGGGCACCACCAGCCCGACGAATCCGATGATGCCGGCAATGGCCACGGAGGCACCCACCGCCAGGGCGGCCATGACCACCACCAGGGTCTTGATCCGGTGCACGGGAAAGCCCAGATGGGTGGCCACGGACTCCCCCAGCATGAGGCCGTTGAGGGCACGGGCCACCAGGGGCATGCAGGCCAGGGCCAGCAGGACCAGTCCCGCGCTGACGGCCCACAGGGTCCAGCCGGCGTGAGCCAGCGAACCCATGTTCCAGAAGGTGAGGGTACGCAGTTGCTGGTCGTCGGCCATGTACACCAGCATGCCGGTGGCGGCGCCGGCAATGGCATTGATGGCGATCCCGCCCAGCAGCAGGGTGGCCACCGAGGTATGCCCGCCGTGACTGGCCAGCCGGTAGACCAGCCAGGTGGTCCCCAGACCACCGGCAAACGCCGCCAGCGGCAGGGTGAACACGCCCAGGGCCATGACCAGGGGGGCCAGCACGGTGGTGCCCAGCACGATCACGCTGACCGCCCCCAGGGCCGCGCCGGCGGATACGCCGATCAGGCCCGGGTCGGCCAGCGGGTTCCTGAACAGGCCCTGCAGGGCCACCCCGCTCACGGCCAGGGCGGCACCCACGGTGATGGCCACCAGCACCCGGGGCAGGCGCAGGTTGAGAATGACTTCCCGCAGGAACGGGTCATCCAGGTGTCCGGTCAATACCCACAGGACTTCCGCCGGACTCACCTCCACCGCGCCGGTGGTCAGTCCCAGCAGAGCGGCGGCGAGGACCGCCGGTATCAGGGCGATCACCACCCAGCGGGCACGGGCCGCGCGGGAGCCGGGCGCCGAGAGGGTCCCGGTGGCGGGGATTTGGGAAGCCACCGTGCTCATGGGGATGGGATATCGGTGAAGCGGGCGTCCCGGCGGGGGTGTGACTCACCCGCCAGGAAACGGGTGACCGTGAGCACGGCCTCGCCCAGCCTCGGGCCGAACCCCAGCAGGAACAGGGTGTCGCCCACATATTGCGGTACCCGCCCCAGCATGCCGCCGAAGTCCGCCGCCGCCGCCCCGGTGATCACCAGGGCATCGGGGCGTTTGGCCATGACGCCTTCCCGGGACACGGGCCGATAGCCGGCAAAGTCGGTGAAGACATTGCGTCCGCCGGCCAGGCGGATCAGGGCATCCGCCTTGGTGTCCCGGCCCGCGGCCACCGCATTGCCCTGGCCGTGGGCCATCAGGGCCACCACGGCGGGCGGGCGGGGAAATCCCGCCCGCAGATCCCTGGCCCGGGCCAGGTCCTGGTCCACATCGTCGATGACCCGCCGGGCGGTTTCCGTGGCGTCCAGCCATTGTCCCAGGGTCCGTACCCTGGCCCTGAACCCTTCCAGGCTCGGTTCCCCGGGGACGGTCAGTATCCGGACACCGGCCTCCCGGGCCCGGGTCAGCGTGCCTTCGGGTCCGGCGCTGCCGTCATGGATCAGGGCATGGGGCCGCAGGGCCAGCAGGCTCTCGATGGTGAGGGTGTGCTGGTAGCCCACCCTGGGCAGGGCCTCGGCGGCCACCGGGTAGGTGCTGGTGCTGTCGGTACCCACGATCCGGTCGCCGGCCCCCAGGGCGAAGACGGTCTCCGTCAGTCCGCCACCGACGGTGATGAGGCGGTGCCCCTCACTCAGTCCGTCATCGGCACGGTGCTGCATGGCCCACAGGCCGTCAGGCAGACCGGCGAGGGCCATGACGCCCATCAGGCGCAGCAGTTCACGACGGTGCATGTCGACCTCGGTCGCTGCGGATGTTCAGCGGGTTCATGGCAGGGATCTCCTTGATGTCAGAAGCGATAGCTGGCCTGGATCTTCACGTTGCGCCCCGGGTCGTTCATGGATGACAGGTGAGGGCGGTAGGTCTTGTCGGTGAGGTTGTCGATGCCGAAATCCACCCGCATCCGGTCCCGGTCCGCGCCAGGTCGCAGGGTCAGAAAGACATCGGTGAGGGTGTAGCTGTCGGCGGTGTCCGCGTCGTCCGGTACCCGGTCCTGGGACCAGGCATGGGTCACGCGGCCACCCAGGGTGAGCCGACCCTGCATGACATGCACGCCCCCTTCCAGCGCCAGGTTATCGGCGGGAATGCCGGACAGGGGGCCGCCTTCGGTGCGGTTGTCTCCCCGCTGCCGGGCGGCGCTCACGGTGATGAAGTGATCCGGATGGGTGTAATGAATCTCCAGTTCCTGTCCCCGCAGGCGGGCATCATTCACGTTCTCGAAGTAGGTGCGGCCACCGGGGATGGGAGGACCGAAGGCCGGCATTTCCGTTTCCACGATCTGGTCGATGAAGTCCTCCACGTCGTTCTGGTACACCGACAGTCTTGCCCGCAACCGGTCCTCGGGATGGAACAGGCCCCGTGCATGGTGGGTCAGGCCCAGTTCCTTGTTGCGGGCCTTTTCCGGTCGCAGGTCCGGGTTGGGCTCGAACCGGTTGTTGCCGAAGTGGATGCCGCCCACGTACAGGTTGGTGAGGGAGGGGGCGCGGAAGGCTTCGGAATAGCCGGCGAACAGTTCCCAGCCCGGGGTCAGGGTATAGATGGCACTGATCTGCCCCGACCATTCGGACTCGGTCAGTCGGTCGTGGTCGTCGGCGTCCTTGCTGAAATGGTCATACCGCAGGCCGGGGGCGATCTCCAGCCGGTCGGTGATGAGCAGGCGATCCACCAGGAAGATTCCGGTGACTGTCTGGCGGGCATCGGGATACATGGGACGGCGCTCGCCATCCCGCTCCCCTTTCTGGCGATCCCGGTAATGTTCCAGACCCACGACCACCAGATGATCCACCGGGCCGGTTTCAAACCGCAGGGTGTTGGTCAGGTCCAACCCCAGGGTATTGAGTTGGGTGACATCGTTGCGGCCCGTGTCGGTGCGGGTTTCGTCCAGTTCCACCTGATTGCCGTAGAGGGTGGCATCCAGATCCAGCCAGCGGCTGTCATCGGGATGCAGTTGGTAGCGCAGGGTCTGGGTCCGGTTGTCCGTGCGCCGGTCGACGATGATGGCGGTGCTGCCGGTGCCGGTGCCGGTACTGTTGGCATTGGAAGGGATCTCGTGATCGTCCCGGAAGGCTTGCAGGCTGAGGGTCAGACGGTGCCCCGGTGCCGGGGTCAGGGTGCCCTTGAGCAGGCCGGACACAATCTCGTCGCTGGTGTACAGGATGGTGTCACCGTTCCCGTCTTGCAGGTCGGATTGCTCCCGCTTGAGCACGTTGGCCAGCAGGGACAGGCGTTCTCCCCGTCCCGCGGCGGTGGCCGAGAACAGGGACTGATCCCCCTGGCTCTGGTAGCCGGCGCTCACCCGGCCGCCGGCATCGACATCCGGCCCCAGGAAGCTGTCGGCATCCTGGGTGCGGAAATTCACCACCCCGCCCAGGGCACCCGAACCATACAGGGTGGAGGCCGGTCCCCTGAGCACTTCCACCTGTTCCAGCAGCAGGGGGTCCAGAAAGATTCTGCCCTTGTGGCCGGCGCCGAAATTCTGGCGCGCATTGTCCACCCGGATCACGACCCGTTCTCCACTCAGCCCCCGGATCACCGGTTCCATGGCGATGGCACGGGTACCGCCGCCGATGTCCACGCCGGGCAGCATGCGCATGATGTCCGCCAGGTTGGCGGCCTGGTCCCGATCCATGGACTCACGGTCACGCACCGCCACCGGGGCGTTGACCTGCTCCACCGGTGCCGGCATGCGGGTGGATTCAATGAGCAGGGTGGGCAGGGTCACCGAGGCATAAAGCGGATCCCCGGCCGGATCGGCCCCGTGGGCCGTGCCGGAAAGGGCGGCGGCGATGGCCGCGGTGAGCATGCACAGGCGCTGACGCGTCATGAAACCTCCAGAACCCGACGAAGTGGGCGCACTCCGTCCCAAGCTTGAAAAGGCGGCCTGGCTGGCTTGCCGACAGGGGTCGGTGGCGGGCTGAGCTGCAAGTGGACTCAGGTGTTTCCGTGATGGGAAACACGAATTATGAAATGATATTGATTATTATTTGCAAGTCAAGGGTGTCATCCCGTCCCGGTTGCCGGGATCGGATCGATCCGGGCACGATCCCTGTCCACGGCCGCATAAGCCTTGCCGAGGGCGCCGGGATCGGACATCACCCGCCGGATCAGCAGGGCCACGTCCGCCCGCTGAATGAAGCCGTGAATGGCGGGATTTTCCGACAGCATGCCCTGGCCGGTGGCCGGTTCATCACCCAGCCCGCCGGGACGAATGAGGGTAAAGGGCACGCCGGAAGCCTTGAGATGATCCTCTGCCCGGGTCTTGGCATCCACCACATCCCCGAAGGCGGCGATGGCCTGTGCCGAGCGGAATGGTCGCATTTCGCCACAGCCAATGGACGTCACCAAAACACAGTGCCGGACGCCCCGGACGGCAGCGGCATCGACAATGATCCGGTTGCCGTCGTCGTCCACGAAACGGCCGTCTTCGGTCCGGCCCGATACCGTGGAAACCACGATGCCCTGATCATCCAGCGCATCCAAGGCCCGTTTCACATCACCGGGTTCGAGGACGTCACCGGGCAGGATATCAACCCCGATCTCCAGCAAGGGCAGGGCATCCGTGCGCGGGCGAACCATGGCCAGTACCGGGATGTCATCCCGCCGGAGCAGTCGGGCCAGTTCCAGACCGACCCCGCGGCTGGCACCGAAGATGAGGACGGGGGTCATGCGCAGGCCCCCTGGTCGGCCTGATCCAGATGCAGCAGGGCCTTTTGCAGGCGCTCGAACAGATCCAGCTGATCCTGGCGCAACTGCCGCTGTTCATCACGCCCGAGGAAGACCTTGAACATGCACTCGCCCGTCTCGTTGAAAAACTGGATCGAGGCGGTCTCCATGCCCATGAAGGGACGCCTGACGAAGACGATATGCGCACAACGCTCCGGGCGCAGATGACCGGACAGGCCGGTGCCGCCGTGCAGGTTGAAGAAACCATGGCCGGTCTTGCCGCGGGGGATCGGACCCTTGAATTCCAGGATGACGTCCTGGTTATGGATCACGGTGACCAGATCGCCCCAGTCGGAGAGGGCATGCATGACGTTGATGAAATGTCTGCCGCGTACCTCGGTCCACAGGGATCGGGGCAGGCAGTGGATGATGTCCCGCATGGAACAGCGGGCCTGCCGGGCCATGTCTTCAAGAATCCCGTCCGCCGATTGGGTCAGTTGTTGGCGTACCTGCTCCAGGTCGGTGACGGTCTCGCGGATGGCGGATGCCATGGGCGTGGTCCTCCAGTGTGGGAATGAAAGGGTTCAGGTGCCGACATGAAAGCACAAACGATAATTATTCGCAATAATGGATCGGGTTCGGCTTCCTTGTATCCTGGCCGAAAAAAAGCCCCGGACAAGGCCGGGGCGTTTTGCATCATCGGGGGGGCGGTCTGGCCGCCGGCAGATCAGGCATTGTCCGCGGGAATCCTGACCCAGCCTTCCATCAGTACCCGGGCGCTACGGCTCATGATGGCCTTGGTCACCGTCCATTCGCCGTTCTCGCAACGGGCTTGCGCACCCACCCGCAGGGTGCCGGAGGGATGGCCGAAACGCACCGCCGTGCGCTCACCGCCGCCGGCCGCCAGATTCACCAGGGTACCGGGGATGGCCGCCGCGGTACCGATGGCCACGGCGGCCGTACCCATCATGGCGTGGTGCAGCTTGCCCATGGACAGGGCGCGCACCAGCAGGTCCACATCCTCCGCCCGGACGGGCTTGCCGCTGGAAGACACGTAATCCTTCGGCCCGGCGACGAAGGCCACCTTCGGGGTGTGCTGGCGCTGGGCGGCCTCTTTCAGGTCGCTGATCAGGCCCATGCGCAGGGCGCCGTGGGCACGCAGGGTCTCGAATCGCTCCAGCGCCTTTGCGTCTCCGTTGATGGCCTCCTGCAGTTCGGTGCCGGTATAGCCGATGTCCTCGGCGTTGACGAAGATGGTGGGGATGCCGGCATTGATCATGGTGGCCTTCAGGGTGCCCAGGCCAGGGACATCCAGATCGTCCACCAGATTGCCGGTGGGGAACATGGAGCCGCCGGTGTCATCCGCCGGTTCCATGAACTCGATCTGCACCTCGGCGGCGGGGAAGGTGACCCCGTCCAGTTCGAAGTCGCCGGTTTCCTGTACCGCGCCGTCGGTGATGGGGACGTGGGCGATGATGGTCTTGCCGATGTTGGCCTGCCAGATGCGCACCGTGGCGATGCCGTTGTCGGGGATGCGGCCGGGGTCCACCAGACCGGCGCTGATGCCGAAGGCCCCCACGGCGGCGGTGAGATTGCCGCAGTTGCCGCTCCAGTCCACGAAGGCCGTGTCGATGGAGACCTGGCCGAACAGGTAGTCTACGTCGTGATCCGGGCGGGTGCTTTTGGACAGGATCACGGTCTTGCTGGTGCTGGAGGTGGCGCCGCCCATGCCGTCGATCTGTTTGCCGTAGGGGTCGGGGCTGCCGATCACCCGCAGCAGCAGGGCGTCCCGGGCCGGTCCAGGGACCTGAGCGGCCTCGGGCAGGTCGGTCAGGTTGAAGAACACGCCCTTGCTGGTGCCGCCGCGCATGTAGGTGGCGGGGATCCTGATCTGGGGTTTGTGGCTCACGAAGATGTCTCCTGGAAATCCTGGCAACAACTCAGGGCTTTGGATGGGTGAACACCCCTCTCCCGCAAGGGGAGAGGGGCCTGCAGTGGCTCAGGCGGCGTTTTCCGCCTCCAGGAAGTCCTGGGCAAAACGCTGCAGGACACCACCGGCATCGTAGATGGAGACCTCTTCCGCCGTATCCAGCCGGCAGGTCACCGGCACCTCCACCCGCTCACCGTTGCGGCGATGGATCACCAGGGTGAGGGTGGTGCGCGGCTTGCGCTCACCGATCACGTCATAGGTTTCGGTGCCGTCGAGGGCCAGGGTGTTGCGGTTGGTGCCCGGCTGGAATTCCAGCGGCAGCACGCCCATGCCGATCAGGTTGGTGCGATGGATGCGCTCAAAGCCCTCGGCAACGATGGCCTCCACCCCCGCCAGACGTACGCCCTTGGCCGCCCAGTCGCGGGAGGAACCCTGACCGTAATCGGCACCGGCGATGATGATCAGGGGCTGCCGGCGGGACATGTAGGTCTCGATGGCCTCCCACATGCGGGTTACCTGGCCTTCCGGCTCGATCCGGGCCAGGGAGCCCTGCTTCACCTTGCCGTTTTCGTCCCGCACCATCTCGTTGAGCAGCTTGGGGTTGGCAAAGGTGGCCCGCTGGGCGGTCAGGTGGTCGCCGCGATGGGTGGCGTAGGAATTGAAGTCTTCCTCCGGCAGGCCCATTTTCGCCAGGTATTCCCCGGCGGCACTGCTGGCCAGAATGGCGTTGGATGGCGACAGGTGGTCAGTGGTGATGTTGTCACCCAGCACCGCCAGCGGGCGCATGCCCTTGAGGGCGCGCTCACCGGCCAGGGCGCCTTCCCAGTAGGGGGGGCGGCGGATGTAGGTGCTCATGGGGCGCCAGTCGTAGAGGGGGGTGACAGTTTCGGTAGACTGGTCCCGGGCCTCGAACATGGGGATGTAGACCTCCCGGAACTGTTCGGGCTTGACGCTGGCACGCACGATGGCGTCGATTTCCTCGTCGCTGGGCCAGATGTCCTTGAGGGTGACGGGATTGCCGTCGGCATCGTGTCCCAGCACATCCTTCTCGATGTCGAAGCGGATGGTCCCGGCAATGGCATAGGCCACCACCAGGGGCGGGGAGGCCAGGAAGGCCTGCTTGGCATAGGGGTGAATGCGGCCGTCGAAATTGCGGTTGCCGGAGAGCACGGCGGTGGCGTAGAGGTCGCGGTCGATGATCTCCTGCTGGATCTTCGGGTCCAGTGCGCCGGACATGCCGTTGCAGGTGGTGCAGGCGAACGCCACCACGCCAAAGCCCAGTTGCTCCAGTTCCGGCAGCAGGCCGGCTGCTTCCAGGTACATCTTCACCGTCTTGGAGCCGGGGGCCAGGGAGGACTTGACCCAGGGCTTGCGGGTCAGGCCCAGCCGGTTGGCATTGCGGGCGATCAGGCCCGCCGCCACCATGTTGCGCGGGTTGGAGGTGTTGGTGCAGCTGGTGATGGCGGCGATGATCACGGCCCCGTCGGGCATCTTGCCCGGCTCCTCGGTCCAGGCCCCGGCAATGCCGCGGCTGGCCAGTTCCCGGGTGGGCAGCTGGGCATGGGGGTTGGAGGGGCCGGCCAGGGTACGTTCCACGGCGGACAGGTCAAAACGCAGCACCCGCTCGTATTCGGCGCCCTTGAGGCTGTCGGCCCACAGGCCAGCCGCCTTGGCGTAGGTCTCCACCAGGGCCACCTGGGCGTCGTCGCGGCCGGTGAGCTTGAGGTAATCAATGGTCTGGCCGTCGATGTAGAACATGGCGGCGGTGGCGCCGTATTCCGGCGTCATGTTGGCGATGGTGGCCCGATCGCCCACGGTGAGGGCATCGGCACCCTCGCCGAAGAATTCCAGATAGGCGCCCACCACCCGCTCCCGACGCAGGAAGGCGGTCAGGGCCAGCACCATGTCGGTGCCGGTGATGCCCGGCTTGAGTGTGCCGGTGAGTTCCACGCCGACGATGTCCGGCAGGCGCATCATGGAGGCCCGGCCCAGCATCACGCTTTCGGCCTCCAGGCCGCCCACGCCCACGGAGATCACGCCCAGGGCATCCACCATGGGGGTGTGGCTGTCGGTACCCACGCAGGTGTCCGGGAAGGCCACGCCGTCGCGGACCTGGATCACCGGCGACATCTTTTCCAGATTGATCTGGTGCATGATGCCGTTGCCGGGGGGGATCACGTCCACATTGCGGAAGGCCTGCTTGGTCCAGTTGATGAAGTGGAAGCGGTCTTCGTTGCGGCGGTCCTCGATGGCCCGGTTCTTCTCGAAGGCGTCGGGTTCAAAGCCGCCGTGTTCCACCGCCAGGGAGTGATCCACGATCAGCTGGGTGGGCACCACCGGGTTGATCTTGGCCGGGTCGCCGCCTTTTTCGGCGATGGCGTCCCGCAGACCGGCCAGGTCCACCAGGGCGGTCTGGCCCAGGATGTCGTGGCAGACCACGCGGGCGGGGAACCAGGGGAAGTCCAGTTCACGCTTGCGCTCGATGATCTGCCTGAGCGCGTCGGTGAGTGCTTCGGGCTGGCAGCGGCGCACCAGGTTTTCCGCCAGGACGCGGGCGGTATAGGGGAGCGTGTCGTAGGCACCGGGCTGGATGGCCTCGACGGCGGCGCGGGTGTCGAAATAATCCAGCGCTGTTCCCGGCAGGTTTTTGCGGTATTGGGTGTTCATCGTTGGCAACTCGCTGCTTGATATCCCTGGGGTCCGGATCACAAGGACCCTTGACCGTGCGTGAAAGCGGGAATTATACCCGGATCACGGCGGACGGGATGCCGATGTGGTGAAATGGCATGGGTGGAGTCGGGTATGATGAGCGGTTGGAAATGGGTTCGCCAGCCTCGGTGGACCGTCTGAAAACGAGGTGCCGGATGGCTTTGATTTTATCGGATGCGATGCTCAGGACGGCCATCGAGCAGTCCTTCAATGCCGTGGTTGTCACCACCTCGCAGCTGGAGTTGCCGGGGCCACAGATCGTCTACGTGAACCAGGCGTTCTGTAACATGACGGGCTATACCGCCGAGGAACTCATGGGCAAGACCCCCCGGATCCTGCAGGGGCCGCGTACCGATCCGGAAACCATCGAGCGCCTGCGCCGGTGCCTCAATGCGGGCGAGTACTTCATCGGCAACACGGTCAATTACCGCAAGGATGGTGAATGCTACTACGTGGAATGGAACATCACCCCCATCCGCGACGGACAAGGCAGGATCACCCATTTTGTCTCCGTACAGCGGGATCTGACAGAAAAAAAGAAGGTTGAAAATGACCGCAACCTGATGGCCAACGCCCTGGAGGCCAATTCCGACCAAGTACTGATGACGGATCGGGAGGGGCACATCGTCTATGTGAATCGGGCCTTCGAGGACCAGACCGGCTACCGGCGGGAAGAGATCATCGGCCAGACACCCTCCCTGCTCAGGTCCGGTCACCATGATCACGCCTTTTATGACGAAATGTGGCATACCCTGGCCTCGGGGCAGCCGTTTCGGGCCACTTTCGTCAACAGGGCCAAGGACGGCAGCGAATTTCATCTGGAGCAGACCGTCACCCCGGTCCGTGACGATTTTGGTGAAATCACCCACTACATGAGCACCGGCAAGGACATCAGTGACCGGGTGCGCATGGAGCAGACCCTGCGGCGGATGGCCACCATTGATCTGCTGACCGGCCTGCCCAATCGCAGTTTTGGTGAACAGTTGCTGGAGCGTGAATGGCACCGGCAGGCCCGGTATCAGGAGGGTTTGAGCCTCATCATGGCGGATATCGATCACTTCAAATCCATCAATGACGAGCATGGCCATGACGCGGGGGATCAGGTACTGGCCCAGGTGGGCAAACAACTGCAGGCCCTGGTCCGGCGCACCGATTCTGCCATTCGCTGGGGCGGGGAGGAATTCCTGATTCTGGTGCCCAGGGCCAATCTGGAGCAGGCGATAGAACTGGCGGAGCGGATCCGTTTGGGGATTCGCTGTCAGCATCATCCCGGAGTGGGACGGGTCACCATGAGTTTTGGCGTGGCCTGTTATCAGCCGGACGATAGCCGCAAGAGCCTGCTCAGACGGGCAGATCAGACCCTGTATGCCGCCAAGGAGGCTGGCCGTGATCGGGTCATGGCCAGCCCGGATACCGATTAGCGCGACAGGTCCGGCTACTCAGCCCGCCGGCTGGGAGGCTCGACCCGATCCAGCGTGTCCAGAATCTCCATCAGGAGCGGAATGTCCAGGGGTTTGGTCAGATAGTGGTCAAAACCGGCCTGCCGGCCCCGCTCCTGGTCCCCCTTCATGGCATTGGCAGAAATGGCAATGACCGGAAGATGGGCGGTTTCCGGATGGGTTTTCAGTTCCCCCAGGGCGTCGTAGCCATTCATGCCGGGTAGATTGATGTCCATGAGCACCACCGTCGGCTGGTGCTGGCGAGCCAGGGCAATGCCGGTTTCTGCATCCTCGGCCATCAGCAGATGAATGCGGGATTGACGCCCCATGACCCGTTCCATCAGTCGTCTACTGGCCGGATTGTCTTCCACATAAAGTACGGTCAGCGGATTCATGTGAACACTCATTCCACCTTCCGGGGCGGTGGTGGGGGATGGAGGGGTACAGGCAAGCAACATGGATGTCGAGGGTGTGTGTGGAGCGGTCTGAGTATAGGCACAAGTCAGTGGCAGTTCCACCCAGAAGGTGCTGCCCTGCCCCTCCGCGCTGCTAAAGCCGATGTCACCTCCCATGGCGGTCATGATCTTCTGGGTGATGATCAGACCAATACCGGTACCTTCCACGTGGCTGCATTCGGCGCCGAGACGATCAAAAGCGATAAACAAGCGATCCTGCTTGTCTGCGGGAATGCCAGGGCCGCTGTCGCTGACCTGGATTCTGATCCGGTCAGGCGTCGGATAGGCCAGGGTGATCTCTACCCAGCCTTGGGGCCGGTTATACTTGATGCCGTTGCTGAGCAGGTTGATCAGAGCCTGGCGCAATCGGGTGTGATCCGCCCGTACCAGGCAATCCTCCGGCAGGAGGGGCAATGGCTTGAGTGTGATTTGCCGCTCTGCGGCCATCCCGGCCACAAAGCTGCACCCTTCGCTCAGCACCGACCCCAGGGGGACGGCCTCGATGTTCAGATGGAGCTGACCGGCATCGATTCGGGCCAGATCAATCAGGTCGTTGATGAGGGTGAGCAGGTGCTGGCCGGCTTTTTGAATGTGATGGATATTGTCCCGCTCCTCATCCGAGCGGTCCGGATCGATATCCAGCAGTTCGGCAAACCCCAAAATGGCATTCAGGGGGGTGCGCAGTTCGTGGCTCATGCTGGCCAGAAACTCGCTCTTGGCCCGGTTGGCGGCCTCTGCCTGCTCCTTGGCCTCCAGCAGGGCTTCCCGGTTGGCCACGCGCTGGGTGATGTCCCGCAGGGTGGCCACATGATGGGTGATCTGTCCCTGGGCATCCCTGACCGCAGTGACCAGCAGTTCCTGCGGGTACAGGTCGCCTGTCTTGCGGTAACTCCAGATTTCCCCCTGCCAACTGCCCTGCTGGCGGACACTGTCGCGGATCTGGCGATACATGGCCCTGTCCTGTAATCCTGAACCCAGTATTTTGGATGGCTGGCCAACCACATCCTGGGCATCGTAGCCGGTGATGCGTGTGAAGGCATGGTTCACCTTGAGGATGACGCCCCGTTGATCGGTGACAAACATGCCTTCTCTGGCTTCGAAGGCCGTGGCGGCGATGTGCATCTGTTGTTCCATCTGCCGCTCCTCGGTGACATCCCGTACCACCGCTAAAAAACCGGAGGGATGGCCGTGGTGTCTGACCAGGGGGGCAACATCCGCAGTAAAGTGCCGCAGGCCCAATGTGGGTAGCGATAGCTGATAATGACATCGGGTGGCAATGCCCGAGTCCCGGGTATGATTCAGGGCTGTGGCGAAGGCCTGGGCGGCTTCGGTGGGCATCAGGTCGGAAAAATGACGCCCCAGAAACTGCTCCGGCGGCATCAGCAGCAGGCTCTGGGAAGGGGTGTGATAGTCCCGGTAGCACCCGTCTTCATCCAGCACAAACAGCAATTCCTGCATGGAGGAAATCAGGGTGGAAAGACGGTTTTCCCGTTCCTTGAGGGTGTCCACCACGGCCCGATAGCGGGCTTCGCTTTCCCGCAATCGGGCGTGCTGCTCGTGGAGATGCCGGTTGATCACCAGCATGATCATCATGATCAGGAAGGCGATACCACTGGCGGCCAGCAGGCCGGGGATGGCGCCATGCTGATATTGGCTGATGTGGTGGGTTTCCAGATCGTCGTAGGCCGCGTGGATCGGCTGTGCCAACAGTGCCAGCGGGAACAGGGTCAGGGCAAGGCAGATCAGGGTGGACAGTATCCGCGTCATCCATCACCTTCCAGATGGGCCAAAAAATCCGCTTATCCTGCCATAAAAAGCCCACTTTCCCAACGGAGAAGTGGGCTTGTTGTCGGGATTATCAGCCCGGCGGGTTAGAAATTCAAGAAGCGGGTACCCTGGGCCATGAATTCACCCATCTGGGGCGGAGTGGCCACAGCCACGCCATCAATGAGATCATCTTGAGTGAAATCGCTGTTGGGCAGGAACAGGGCGCAGACGCTCACTTTGGCGCCGGCTTGCATCACACCACGCATGATCTGTTGGGCATTGGCATCGGGGCCATTCATCACCGGGCCATCATAGGCCTTGGTGCCCATCACGCCCCCCTGGTCACACAGCAGAATCTGCACCGTGGCGCCCCGTTCCACCAGTTGGCGGGCCAGGATCATGGCCATGGCCTGGGTTTGGGGCTCGCCGCTGTTGACGGTCACCAGCACCTGATTGTCTTCGGCGGCGACATGGGCCACAGGGGCCAGGGCCAGCAGCATCACCAAGGCGATCAATCCAGTCTTCAAGGGCTTCATATACGTTGCTCTCCGGGTTGAAAATGACGCTTTTAGTATATCACCCATTGCTAATATTGCGAGATTACCCGTGCCATGCTCAAGTTTTTGACCCTGCTGATTCTGATTCTATTTGTCTGGTGGCGCCTGAAACGCTGGTTGTGGCACCGACGTCTACAGGCCCAGGGACTGCCGGTGCCAGAGCAGAAGGGGGTGCGTCCCATCACGGTCCTGAGTCTGGTGCTGCTGGGGGTTTATGGCGGCTTTTTGCTCTGGCACCTGTTTGGGCAGGTGTAGCCTCGCCCTGGGCAACAGCCACGGTTTTTTATGCCGAAGAGTGATTGCATCAATCCGGAAGGCTGGGTATGATGGCATCGCGTTTTTGGAATGCGTCTAATTCATAACTCCTGGAGAAGCCTGTCATGTCCCTGATCAATACCCCAGTCAAGCCCTTCAAGGCCACCGCCTTTCACAATGGCGAATTCGTCGAGGTGACCGACGAGAGCATCAAGGGCAAGTGGTCGGTGTTCTTCTTCTATCCTGCTGACTTCACCTTCGTATGCCCCACCGAACTGGGCGATCTGGCCGACAACTATGCCGAGTTCCAGAAGTTGGGCGTGGAGATTTACAGCGTCTCTACCGATACCCACTTCACCCACAAGGCCTGGCATGACAGCTCTGAAACCATCAACAAGCTGCGGTTCCCGATGATTGCGGACCCCACCCTGGCCATTTCCCGTAACTTCGAAGTATTGATCGAGGAGGCCGGCCTGGCCGAGCGTGGTACCTTCGTGGTGGACCCCCAGGGGGTGATCCAGATCGTGGAGATCAATGCCGGTAATATCGGTCGCAATGCTGAAGAACTGCTGCGCAAGGTGAAGGCCGCTCAGTATGTGGCCGCTCATCCCAACGAAGTCTGCCCCGCCAAGTGGAAGGAAGGGGAAAAAACCCTGGCTCCTTCCCTGGATCTGGTGGGCAAGATCTGATCCGGGTCGCCCACGCCCATTGATTTGCCCAAATCTCCTATGTGTTTGCCCGGGCGGTGTCCCGGGCATTTTTTTGTGAGGTCATTCGGCATGCTGGACGTCAATCTGCAGAATCAATTGAAAAGTTATCTGGAAAAGGTCACCCAGCCTTTCGAGATTGTGGCAACCCTGGATGAGGGACAAAAGTCCACCGAACTTCTGGAGATGCTGGAGGAAATCACCGCCTTGAGCGACAAGATTTCCCTGCGCACCGATGGACAGGATGCCCGCCGGCCCTCTTTTGCCCTGGCCTGTCCCGGTCAGCAGGGACGGGTGGTGTTTGCCGGCTTGCCTATGGGCCATGAGTTCACTTCCCTGGTGCTGGCACTGTTGCAGGTGGGGGGGCATCCACCCAAGGCCACTCCCGAGGTGATCGAGCAGATCCGGTCTTTGGAAGGGACGTTCCGGTTTGAGACCTATTATTCCCTGTCGTGTCAAAACTGCCCCGACGTGGTGCAGGCCTTGAACCTGATGGCCGTGATCAATCCGAATGTGCATCATGTGGCCATCGATGGTGCCCTGTTCCAGGAGGAGGTTGAACACCGGGAAGTGATGTCTGTGCCCAGTATTTTCCTCAATGGCCAGCCCTTTGATCAGGGCCGAATGAGTCTGGAGCAGATTCTGGCCCGAATCGACAAGGGTGCCGCAGAGCGGGAAGCAAAGAAGCTCAATGACAAGGCGGCCTTTGATGTGCTGGTGGTCGGTGGTGGTCCCGCTGGCGCTGCTGCGGCCATCTATGCTGCCCGCAAGGGTATTCGCACCGGGGTCGCTGCAGAGCGTTTCGGGGGTCAGGTGCTCGATACCATGGCCATCGAGAATTTCGTCTCCGTCCCCCATACAGAAGGCCCCAAACTGGCAGCGGCACTGGAAAACCATGTCAGGGAATATGAGGTAGACATCATGAACCTGCAGCGGGCTGTCAAGCTGGTGCCCGCCCAGGAGGAGGCCGGACTGCACCAGGTACATTTTGATTCCGGGGCGGTGTTACGCAGCAAGACGGTGATTCTGGCCACCGGCGCCCGCTGGCGGGAGATGAATGTGCCCGGTGAGCAAAAATACCGGGCCAGAGGCGTGGCCTACTGCCCCCATTGCGATGGTCCCCTGTACAAGGGCAAACGGGTGGCGGTGATCGGTGGCGGTAATTCCGGCGTGGAGGCGGCCATTGATCTGGCCGGGGTGGTGGCCCATGTCACATTGGTCGAATTCATGACTGAATTGCGGGCCGATGCGGTGTTGCAAAAGAAACTGCGCAGTTTGCCCAATGTGGACATCATCACCCATGCCCAGACCATGGAAGTCAACGGGGACGGCAGCAAGGTGACCGGCCTGACCTACAAGGACCGGGATACGGATGCGCTCAAACGGCTGGATCTGGAGGGAATTTTTGTGCAAATCGGGCTGGTTCCCAATGCTGAATGGCTCCAGGAGTCGCCGGTGGCCCTGTCCCAGCGGGGTGAAATTCAGGTGGATGACCGTGGCATGACCTCGGTCCCTGGTGTTTTTGCTGCCGGAGATGTGACCACGGTGCCCTATAAGCAGATCGTGATTGCGGTGGGTGAAGGTGCCAAAGCAGCTCTGGGGGCCTTTGATCACCTGATCCGGCATTGACCACTGTCGTTAGGGGCTTTTGACGGCTTTCGGCTAAAATGACGCGGACAGTTGCCGCGGATTGCGCGTCAGCGGGTGCATCACGATTTCGCCGCCGGATGACAGGTTCACTGAACATGCGGTGGGCACCAAACAGGTGGCAAACCCATGGCAATAGGGCTAAGGTCAGGTATCAGGCGGATAGGGCAGGGCCTTCGGACACCTGTTTTGTCCTTGCGCCTGCTGATCGCGCTGCCCCTGGTGGTGTTGACGGTGATGGCCTCTGTTCTGGTGGCCTGGTTGGCCATCCATGATGGCCGGCGGGCGGTGGACGACATCGCCCGCCAGTTGCGGACCGATGTACTGCTCCGGGTCGAGGATCGCTTGACCGGATATCTGAGCATTCCCCCCGCCGTCAACGAAAACAATGCCCGCGCCCTGGCGGCCGGGGTGTTGCAACTGGACGACACCACCCGGATGCAACGGTATTTTCATGGCGTCATGAGTGCCCATCCCTCCCTGGCCTATAGCTTTTTCGGTACTGTGGACGGGGAGTTCTACGGCGCCCGCCGGATGAAAAATGGAGACATTCAGGCGGTGCGGGCCGGTGTGGTGACCGGTGGCGATTCTCACAACTTTGCCACCAACGCCCTGGGGGATGCCCTGGCACTCAAGCAGGTTTATCCCGGATTTGATCCCCGGACCCGTCCCTGGTATCAGGCCGGGGTGGCGGCGGATGGCCCCACCTGGACCCCCATATATCGACATTTTGTGATCCATGATCTGGCCCTGACCGCCTCCCAGCCCCTGCGGGATGAGGACGGCACCCTGCTGGGGGTATTTGGGGTGGATTACATGCTCACCCAGGTCCACGATTTTCTCAGTCATATCACACTCAGCCCCGATGCCCTTATCTTCGTGATCCAAAAGGACGGTCATCTGGTGGCGTCCTCCAGGGCACCTGCGGGTGGTTTTTTTCAGGAACAGGATGATGGGCGCTTTCTGCCCCTGCCGGTATCAGACTCGGGTTTACCCTCCCTGGTGGCAGCGGCACGGCTGCTACAGGACAAACCCGGTGGTTTGCAGGGTGTCAGTGATGAGGTGTTGCAGACTTTTTACTGGAATGGGGAGCGCCAGTTGCTTCAGGCCAAGCCATTTGCCCCGGCCCCCGGTCTGGACTGGATACTGGGTGTGGTGGTGACGGAACGGGATTTTCTCGGCACCATTCAGGAGCAGACCCGGGACACCCTGATCATGATCATGGCCGTGCTGTTGGTGGCCCTGTTGCTGGGAGGCATGATTGCGGCCCGTATCGCCGCCCCCCTGGAACGGCTGGGCAGGGATGTGAATCGGCTGGCCGGTGGCAACTGGGAACCCACATCAGGACAGACCTCCATCCGTGAATTCAATTTGCTGAACCAGACTTTTGCCGCCATGGCCCAGCAATTGCGCCATCAGTTCCAGCGGCTCGACGCCCAGGCCAGGGTGATTTCCGGGCAAAATACCCAACTGGAACAGCGGGTGGCCCAGCGGACGGCAGAACTCAACGAGGCCGCCAGTCGGCTGCGGGCCTTTTTTGAAAATATTCCCGGCTATATTGTCATCATCGACGCAAATTACCGCATTGTCAGTGCCAGCCAGGGTCTGTTGGAGCTGTTTGATCTGGACCTGTCCACGGTGGTGGACCGACCCTGTTACGAGATGGCCTGGGATGAGTCAGCCCCCTGTTCCCAATGTGCCCTGGATGAGTGTTTTCGCACCCGTCGTCCGGTGGTCCGTTATTCCACCCCCCAGGAGGAAGCCCGTTTTGGGGGGCGGCCTTTGCAGATTTTCTCTGGACCCATTTTCGACGATGCCGGAGAGGTGATTGGGGGCATGGTGTATTACACCGATATCAGTGACTTGCGGGCCATGGAACGGCAACTGATCACTGCCCGGGAAGCGGCGGAAGCGGCCAATCAGGCCAAAAGCGAGTTTCTGGCGCGGATGAGTCACGAAATTCGCACCCCCATGAATGCCATTTTGGGATTGACCGAACTGGTGCTGCTCAACACCACCGCCGACCAGCCCCGTCAGTTTCTCCATATTATTGAGCATTCCGCCCAGCATCTGCTGACCATCATCAACGACATTCTGGACCTGTCCAAGATCGAGGCGGGCCGCATGGATCTGGTGGCCGCGGATTTTGATCTGCATCAGACCCTGACAGAAGTCATGGCAACCTTGCAGGTGCCTGCTGCAGACAAAGGTCTGGCACTGCAACTGGATCTGGCCCCGGATCTGCCACGGTATCTGTGGGGTGATGAGCACCGGCTTACCCAGGTGCTGATCAATCTCATTGGTAACGCCCTCAAATTCACCCGGCAGGGTCATGTGCGTCTGGAAGCCCGATATCTGGGGCAAATCGACACCCGTTTGCGGTTGGCATTTGCCGTGATTGATACCGGTGAAGGTATTCCGGTGGCACAGCAGGACGCCATTTTTCAGGCCTTCACCCAGGTGGAAGGTCAGCCGAATCGACAGCGTGGCGGCACTGGACTGGGGCTGACCATTACGCGGCAGCTGGTGGAAAAAATGGGGGGCCAGATCAGCCTGGACAGTCAGCCCGGTGTGGGCAGCACTTTTCGCTTCACCGTGACCATGCCCCCAGGCCAGGCGGTGGCGCCCCTTTCTGCGTCACCGTCTCCAGTGCCGTCATCCTCGTCCGCCCAGGGTTGGCATATCCTGCTGGTGGAGGATACGCCAGCCAATGTGGTGGTGGCTGAACAACTGCTCAACCGGCTGGGCCATCGGGTTACCGTGGCCGAACATGCCCAGGCTGCCTTTGTCTGTCTGGCCAGCAGTTGCCCCGACCTGGTGCTGATGGATGTGGAAATGCCGGGGATGAACGGTTTTGAAGCCACCCGCCGGATTCGGGACGGGGAGGCTGGAGATGCCTGCCGGACATTGCCGGTGATCGGGTTGACCGCCCATGCCCTCAACGAATACAGGGCGCAGGGGCTGGAAGCGGGGATGGACGACTATATTTTCAAGCCCGTGAGTCTCAAGGGGCTGTCCCAGGTCATCGACCGGGTGATGCATGCCAGGATGCCTGTTGATCCTCCGGTGGCTCCCGACAGGAATCTGTCCGATACCCAGGCCGCCGCTCCCGTTGTTGATCTGGCGCCGGTGCTGGAACGGATGGGAGATGATGGTGAGTTGCTGATTGACACCCTGCTGATTATCCTGCCTGAGTTGCCGCCCCGGTTGGCGGAACTGCATCAGTATCTGGAAACCGGGGACAGGGTCAGCGCGTGTCGCACAGCCCATTCCCTCAAGGGCCATCTGTTGACCATCGGTGCGGTGCCAGCGGCAACAGTGCTTGCAACCGTCGAAACCGAAATTCCCCACCGGTCGCCGGCGTCGATCCTGGCGCGTATCGCCCCTCTGGATGCCCAGTTCACGGCCATTTACAGGGCGTTACCCGAGGCACTTCAATGCACTCTGGGCACCATGCCCCATCATCAGCAGACCCTGGAGCAGGGACTGCCACAGGTGGCGGATCTGTTGCAGGGCCTGCAGTCAGCGCCGCCACCCCAAGGAACAGCATCATGAGCCGAACCGTGACCGCACCTCCGCCCCAAGCGGGACTCAATGACTGGAAGGCGGTCTGGACCCGGCTGCTGCCCCCGGACCGACACCGGGCGGTCATGGCGTTTCTGGAACGGTTGCGAGATCCGGCGGCCCGGCTGGAACTGGTTTGCGATGCCACCCTCAATACCCTGGCCCGTCGCAAGGGATTTCGTGTCGAAACCCTGCGCCGCATGAATCCCCATCAACTGGCTGATGTGCTGTTGCCCCATGTACCGGTGGTCCTGGGGGCAAGAGAATGGAATCTGTTGTTTTTGGGGTATTTTGCCGATTACAAGACCGCCATCATGTGCCGTTTTCTGGATCTGTGTGACATTCCCCACGACGACCGGGGCTTTGTGGTGGGCGGGGATGACAAGATCGTTCCGCCCCCTGACCCAGCCAGGATTCAGGAGACTCTGGTGGAGGAGTTCGGGGTCATGGAAGTGGGCATCTATTTTCATGTCCTGACCCTGATGGACCCGGATCTGTGGCAGTTCCTGATGCCCCTGTTGCCGGGCCTGGACCAGGCCATGACCACGGCGGCCCAGAATCAGACCCCCCCCCCTGTGGTAGCGCCCCCGGAACGGACCGCCCTGGATATTTCCGAAGAATTCACCCAGCTGGATCGGGTGGTGATGGAACAGATCATCGCTACCCTGGCCCAGGAAGATCGGGCCTTGACTCCCGATGAGTTAGTGGATCTGGTGGAATCGGTACATGCCCTGGATACGGGGCGTCAGCGCAGTTACTTTCATCTGGGGTTTCTTGATGCCCTGCTGCCGGAGCGTCGGCCCGACATGAGTCGCCCGGAGATGAACGAGGAACGCCGTCAATGGTATCTGGCAGGGCTGCTCAGTGGTCATGTGCGCCAGCACGATCACGATGCAGTCCGGGACGCCCTGCACCGTTACGCCGCCATTTTTCGGGCGGCATCTTCCACCCCCGGCGGCGCCGGCGCCTGTCTGCTGGGGGAGGTACATGCCTATTTACTCACCCAGGGATTTCAAAATGAAGCCACCCGGTTGTTGCGGGGCCAGCGGCGCCACCTCACCCCGGCCACAGCCACCTTGATCCTGCAATCTGCCACCGATGCCCTGCGGGAGGGTAATGGGGCCATTGCCAATGTGCTGTTGGCAGAACTCAGGGAAGGGCTGCCCCATATCACCCTGGACCCCGCTGACCGTGATCACCTGGAAGCCCGTATGAGCCGCCGTTTGGGGCAGGCTTTGCAGTGTCAGGGGCATTTTTCCGGTGCCAGGGAAGCCTTTGCCAGACTGATTGCCGAAGACCGGCTGATCTCTCCCCGTTTGTATGCCGACATGGGGCTGGTGCTGGGCGGTTTTCGTTCCCTGACGGAACTGGTGCTGCCGGAGACTTCGGATCGGGCACAGGCTTTACTGGCACAGATTCGCCAGGGGGAACGTTATTTTGCCGATGCGGTGTCCCGTTTTGGTCAGATGGCGTTGGGTGCCCATCATGCCCTGGGAATACAGGGATTTTTGCACTGGCTGGAACACGACAGTACCGATGATGCCCGAGAGCAGGCTTTGGTCCATGTCAATGCGGCCCTGATTGGCATGATGACCGCCACTGATCCACCGGACCCGGCGCGTCCCCTGTTACTGGAACGGTGTCATTTCATTCAGGCGGTACTGATGATGGCTCGCCTGGACGCCGCCTCGGCCCAGGCGGCCCTGGAGACCTGGCACATGCTTGCCCGGTCCGGCTCCACCCGCTGGCCGGATCGTATGGTGCAACGGCTGCTGGAATCTGCCGATCTGGTGGACCCGGCCCTGGCGGCAGAACTGGCGGAATCCCTTTGGCACCATCATGGATCAGCGGTTTTGCCACTGATTGGTCGCCCGGAATGGTTGGCCCGTTCCCCCTGCCTGCTGGAAGCATTGCAGCATCTGTGTCGCCGTGGGGGGGAGATCTCGCGGCAGATGCAATGGGAACGTTGGTCCCTGCTGGTGGCTGCGGCCCTGGTGGCAGGTCGGGTGGCGGTGGCCCAGGAAGGGCTTGATGGTATGGAACATCTGGCCCATGAGGATTCCCGTTTTTGCGAACCCATGCTGGACCAATTGGCCGATCCGGCCCGGCTGGACCCGGCCTGGTCGGAAACGGATATTCTACGGGCCCGTTTTCGGCTGTACCGGCGTCTGGGGCGGGATCCGGAAGCCTTTGCCCAGTTGCGCACCCTGTTTTTTGCCCTGCGGGACATCCGGCCCCTGGAAGCGGCCCAGACCCTGGCGTTGTTCGATGAATATGGCGCGGCCTCGGCTCAATATGCCGATTTGCACTTACCCGTGGTGGAAGCAGACCATGACGAGGATACCGCGTTGCAGGAGCAACTGGCAGCAGGTGTGGACCTGACCGTATTGTTTGTGGGGGGGAATGAAATTCAGGCCCGTTACAGTGACGACCTGGTTCGGGAAATCACCGATCAATGGCCAGGGGTTCAGGTGACCTTTCGTCATACCGGCTGGTCTTCCAACTGGGGGCGTGAGGTGAGTCACCTCAAGCGTCAGGCGGCGGAAGCCGACGCTGTCGTATTGATGACCATGATGCGTACTACCCTGGGCCGGGTGCTGCGGGAAGCCCTCAACGACCCGCCCCGCCCCTGGATTCCCTGTACCGGCACTGGCCGTCAGGCCTTGCTGCAGAGTATCCGTCATGCGGCCCTGATTGGTTTGCGCCACCGTGAGCGAGCGGTTACCGGTTGATCTGGATGGGCACCTGGCAGAGCCGGCCAGATTGGGGCAACAAGGGGGTGCAGCGTTAAAAAACCTCTGCCTGCGAGAGTGGCAGACCTTGCTGGTCTTTTCCCGATAACCTGGGTTCTTCTTCACCGGGCCACTGAATGCCAATATCAGGATCATTCCAGGCGATGCACCGCTCATGGTCCGGCGCATAGAAATCTGTGGTCTTGTAAAGAAATTCTGCAGTGTCGCTCAGCGTCATAAAACCATGGGCAAACCCGGGTGGTATCCAGAGCTGCTGTTTGTTATCGGCGCTCAGCCGTGCGCCGACCCATTGACCATAACTGGGGGAACACCGGCGGATATCGACGGCAACATCAAAGACTTCTCCTTGAATGACACGCACCAGCTTGCCCTGTGCATGGGGCGGCAGTTGGTAATGCAGGCCTCGAAGCACACCCCTGACAGACCGGGAGTGATTATCCTGCACAAAGGAAGGGGTCAGTCCCGTCGCTGCCTTGAACCCATTGGCGTTGAAACTTTCAAAGAAAAAACCCCTGTCATCTCCAAATACCTTGGGAGACAGCAGCACCACATCGGGAATGGCCAGTCTTTGCGCCTGCATCAAAATACCTGTTCTTCCAAAAGCCCGAGAAGATACTGTCCGTAGCCATTTTTTATCAGTGGCTGGGCCAGTTTTTCCATTTGCCTGGCGTCGATCCAGCCATTACGGTAGGCCAGCTCTTCCGGGCAGGCCACTTTCAGACCCTGTCGCTGCTCGATGGTCTGAATGAACTGGCCAGCCTCCAGCAGGGAATCGTGGGTTCCCGTATCCAGCCAGGCGTAACCTCGTCCCATCACTTCTACCCGCAGGGAATCCTGTTGCAGGTAATGTGTGTTGACATCAGTGATTTCCAGTTCACCCCGGGCTGATGGCCGGATGGACCGTGCAATATCGATGACTTTGTTATCATAAAAATAAAGTCCGGTCACGGCATAACTGGATTTTGGAACGGCGGGTTTCTCTTCCAGATGTGTGGCGCGTCCCTGGGCATCAAATGCGACCACGCCATAGCGTTGTGGGTCCTGGACATGATAGGCAAAGACCGTGGCGCCGCTGATTTGGTCGTGGGCCTGTTCCAGACGTTTGTGCAGGTCGTGGCCGTAGAAAATATTGTCACCGAGAATCAGAGCCACATTGTCATGGCCGATGAATGATTCGCCAATGAGAAACGCCTGTGCCAGTCCATCCGGGCTGGGCTGTATGGCATATTCCAGCCGTATGCCCCATTGATTTCCGTTGCCCAGAAGCTGTTGGAAGCGCGGAGTATCCTGGGGTGTGGAGATAATCAGGATATCCCGGATACCCGCCAGCATCAGGGTGGTGAGCGGGTAGTAAATCATGGGTTTGTCGTAAATGGGCAACAGCTGCTTGGAGACTGCCAATGTTGCCGGATACAGGCGTGTGCCGGACCCGCCTGCGAGAATAATGCCTTTGCGCGAGGGCATGAGAAATGTTCAGTCCTTTAAGCCGTTGAGCCTGCCCACAGCCAGATCCGGGGAATTTACGCCGTGTTCCGGTCGGTTCAAATCTGGCCAGTATAGCGGCGCTGAGGGAATCCCCTCAAGAGGGGTTCCCTCGCCGCAAGCCATGGTTCCTCGCCCTGAAGGGCGAGGTTTGCCGCGCAACTGATCAGGAAAACATTGATTTGAAAGTGGCCCGGATTTCTTCCCGGATGATTTCCCGAATACGTTCCTCAGAGACCGGTGAGGCTGTGGATTCCTGTCGGTGCAGGGCTGCCATTTCGGCCTGAATCAGGGCGCGGATGGCGGCATCCACGGTGCCGGATTCGGTGATCGGGGCTGGGGATTCTGATTCTTCCGTCATGGGCACTTCAGGCATTTCCTCTGTCATGGTGTCCTCGGTTGTCATGTCATCTTCTGATTTCAGTTCCGGCTCTGGTTCTGGCTCTGGTTCTGGTTCTGGCTCTGGTTCTGGTTCTGGCTCTGGTTCTGGTTCTGGCTCTGGCTCTGGCTCTGGCTCTGGCTCTGGCTCTGGCTCTGGCTCTGGTTCTGGTTCTGGTTCTGGTTCTGGTTCTGGTTCTGGCTCTGGTTCTGGTTCTGGCTCTGGCTCTGGCTCTGGTTCTGGTTCTGGCTCCGGCTCCGGCTCCGGCTCCGGCTCTGGCTCTGGCTCTGGCTCCGGTTCTGGCTCCGGTTCTGGCTCCGGTTCCGGTTCTGGCTCTGGTTCCGGCTCTGCTGCCGCTTCAGTTTTTGGCTCGGTTTCCGTGGGTTCGGCGATACTTTCTTCCATCATGGCCGCCATGGCATCTTCCTCTGCCATGAAACCAGCTTCGGTATCCGCTGATGCCGCTGGAGCATCTGCGGTTTCGGCAATCATTGGCTCCGGTTCTGCCAGGGCTTCTTCAATGACCGGGGTGGGTTCTGGGTCCGGCAGATCACCCGCCTGTTGCATCAATTCATCCAGAGCCGGGTTCTGGGCATCTTCAACGGGAGGCTGGGCCTGGGGAGCCTGCCCTCCAAGCATGGCCTCATCCACCATTTCCAGAGGCGCTTCTGGTTCCGGGGGCGCTTCGGCCTTGGGGGCAGGGGCTTCTTCCGCCACGATGAATCGGTCAAAGTCCCCATTTTCGATCCAGTCTGCCCACTGGTCATACAGGGCATTTTTGTCCGCAACCCCTTCAATGTCACCGGAAATGAAGGCGGAGACATCGGCAACCTTGTACTTCTTTCGCACGTACTCTGCCAGAATGACACCGATGTCCTTGTTTTCGCGGGTCAAGGCCACAAGGCGCATCAAGCTCTCGGATTTGGTGTTCATAGAACCTCCGCAAGTAAACCCGCGATCTCAATCGCAGGAGGAATTGCGGCTGCGGTATTGCAACCGCCGAAAAAAAGTGTGGGCTTTCTCAGTTTACCGGGTCGTGAAGCGCTGCCCAGTCAAGGGCCTGGTAGAGCATGGGCAACCACGCTTCAAGACCGCTTATGACCACCTTATCGGCACCGGAGAGGATAAGTTGATCCTTATTTGAGCAGGGCGTTGTTTTTGCCGGATGGGTACCCCAACTGGCAGTGACGACATGGGGGGTGTCGGGATTGATGGGGGGGGACAAAAAAAGGTCCATCCGTAACTTGCTGATTCGGATGGACCTTTTTGTTTTGATGGTGGAGCGGATGGGAGTCGAACCCACGACCTCAGCAGTGCGATTGCTGCGCTCTCCCAACTGAGCTACCGCCCCGCAGGGTAAAAGTATACTCCAGGGCCTGTGCTGTCACCAGAGGGGCGCCGGGTCAATCCCCGGTGCGTTGGAGCAAGATGCCCGCCAGTGGCGGCAGGGTGAGCACCACGGAGCAGGGTTTCCCCATCCAGGGAATGGGTTCGGCCTCCACGGTCAGATTGCCCAGATTGCTGCCGCCATAATGGTGGGAATCGGAGTTGAAGATTTCCTGATAACAACCCGGCGCCGGTACGCCGATACGATAACCCTCCCTGGGTACGGGGGTGAAATTGAGCACGCCCAGAATGCTTTCTTCATCGTTGTCAGCCTTGCGCAGATAGCTCAGCACCGACTGGGCCGCATCGTGACAGTCGATCCATTCAAACCCCTGCCATTCAAAATCGAACCGGTGCAGGGCCGGTTGCCTCCGGTACAGACGGTTGAGGTCGGCCACCAGACGCTGAACCCCCTCGTGATGGGGATACTGGAGCAGATACCATTCCATTTCCCTGGCCGCGTCCCACTCGTTGCCCTGACCGATCTCGCAGCCCATGAACAGGAGTTTTTTGCCCGGATAGCTCCACATGAGGGTGTAAAGCAGACGCAGATTGGCAAAACGCTGCCATTCATCACCGGGCATCCGGTAAAGCAGGGACCGTTTGCCATGTACCACCTCGTCATGGGAAAAGGGCAGGACGAAATTCTCGGTAAAAGCGTAGAGCAGGCCAAAGGTGAGCCGGTCGTGATGGTAATGGCGGTGGATGGGGTCTTTGCTGAAATATTCCAGGGTGTCATTCATCCAGCCCATATTCCATTTCATGGCAAAACCCAGCCCGCCCAGCCAGGTGGGGCGGGTGACCTGGGGCCAGGAGGTGGATTCCTCGGCAATGATCAATACCCCAGGATGCCGCCCCTGGACCGTGGTGTTGAGTTCCCGGAGAAAATCAATGGCGTCCAGGTTCTCGTTACCACCGAATTTGTTGGGCACCCAGTCGCCAGGCTCCCTGGAATAGTCCAGGTAAAGCATGGAGGCCACCGCATCCACCCGCAGACCGTCAATATGAAACTCTTCCACCCAGTACATGGCGCTGGAGACGAGGAAGTTCTTCACTTCGTTGCGGCCATAATTGAAGATCAGGGTGCCCCAGTCCCGGTGTTCTCCCAGGCGGGGGTCTTCATGCTCGTACAGGGCGCTACCGTCGAAACGGGCCAAGCCGTGAGCATCCTTGGGAAAGTGTCCCGGCGCCCAGTCCAGCAGGACACCGATGCCGTGGGTGTGACAAAGATTGACGAAATAGCGAAAATCATCCGGTGTGCCAAACCGGCTGGTGGGGGCATGGTAACCGGTGGTCTGGTAGCCCCAGGACCCATCATAGGGGTGTTCGGTGATGGGCAGCAGTTCCACATGGGTGAACCCCATGCGGGTGACATAGGCCACCAGTTCCCGTGCCAGTTGCCGATAGTTGAGAAAATGGCCATCCTCATCACGGCGCCAGGATCCCAGATGCACCTCGTAGACGGACATGGGCTGGTGTAGCCAGTCCTGGCTGTGACGCCGGGCCATCCAGTCCTGGTCAGACCATGCAAATTCGGTGGGGGCGTTGACCACCGTTGCGGTACGGGGCCGCAGTTCAAAACGCTGACCGTAAGGGTCGGCCTTGAGCAAAATGGCGCCACTGTCCCGATTACGGATTTCGTACTTGTAGAGGGTTCCCGGTTGCAGGCCGGGGATGAACAGTTCCCAGATGCCGCTGCCGCCTCGCACCCGCATGGTGTGGCAACGGCCATCCCAGCGGTTGAAGTCACCCACCACCGATACCCGTTCTGCCGCCGGTGCCCAGACAGCGAACCTGACGCCATCAATGCCGTCCACCTGATGGGGATGGGCGCCCAGGAAGCGGTAGGCATGCCAGTGACGGCCTTCGTTGAACAGATGAATGTCAAAATCCGCCACCTGGGGGGCAAAACTGTAGGGATCATGGGCAATCTCCGTATGGCCATGGTCATCGGTCCATCGGATGCGGTAGTGTGTGGGCAGGGCATCCCTGGGGCCACGCCACTCAAATAGCCCCTGTTTGCCCACAGCCTTCATGGTGGCGCCAGCGTCCACGATGTCCGCTTCCCTGGCGAAGGGCAGCAGGGCGCGTACCACACATTGCCCGCCCTCCATGTGGCGGCCCAGGAAGGCGAACGGGTCGTGGTGCCGTGAGTCAAGGATGCGCTTGAGATGGTCGTTGTACGATGTGGGCATAAAAGGTTCCGTGGCTGACAATGCAGTTTGGCTTCACTTTCCGTGGCTGCGGAAATGTTGTATTAGAGTTAAAACCGGGACAAGGATATTTGATGATATGAAACCACAATCTCAACGCTTCGTCAGTCGCATCACCCGCGATACCTTGGCTTTGATCCTTGCCGGAGGACGTGGATCCCGCCTCAAGCAGCTGACCCAATGGCGGGCCAAACCGGCTGTGCCTTTTGGCGGCAAGTTCCGGATCATCGACTTTCCCCTGTCCAATTGCATCAATTCGGGGATCCGGCAGGTTGGGGTGCTCACCCAGTACAAATCCCATTCCCTGATCCAGCACATCCAGCGGGGGTGGGGGTTTTTACGCGGGGAGTTTGGTGAATTCGTGGAACTGCTGCCGGCCCAGCAGCGCATCGAGACCTCCTGGTATGAGGGGACGGCAGATGCGGTGTATCAGAATCTGGATATCATCCGTGACCATGATCCAGGCTATGTGCTGATTCTGGCTGGCGATCATATCTATAAAATGGATTATGGTGACATGATTGCCCATCATGTGGAATCTGGTGCCGATATGACGGTAGGCTGCCTGGAAGTGGATCTGGAGACCGCCCGAAGCTTTGGGGTGATGGCCGTGGATGAGGCCGGACGGATACGGGAGTTTGCAGAAAAGCCCCAACAGCCCCGAGGCATTCCCGATCAACCTGACCGGGCTCTGGCTTCCATGGGAATCTACGTCTTCAGCACCCGGTTTTTGTTCGATCAATTGACCCGGGACGCCAATACCCCCGGCTCCAGCCACGATTTTGGCAAGGACATCATCCCTGCCGTGATCGAATCCCATCAGGTGATTGCCTATCCATTCCGCGACGTGCAGACCGGCTCCCAGGCCTACTGGCGTGATGTGGGTACCATCGATTCCTACTGGCAGGCCAACCTGGAACTGATCGGGGTGACACCGGAACTGAACCTCTATGATATGGACTGGCCCATTTGGACCTACCAGGAACAGCTGCCGCCGGCCAAGTTTGTATTCGATGATGACCACCGTCGGGGTATGGCGGTGGATTCCATGGTTTCCGGGGGCTGTATCATTTCCGGGGCGTTGATTCGCCATTCCCTGCTGTTTTCCAATGTGGTGGTCCACTCCTACAGTACCATCACCGATTCGGTGATTCTGCCTGATGTGGAGATTGGCCGGAATTGCCGTATTCACAAGGCAGTCATTGACAAGGGCTGCCGGATTCCCGAAGGCATGGTGATCGGTGAAGACCCGGTTGCAGATGCCCGTCGCTTCCATGTGTCCGAGGGTGGTGTCACCGTGGTCACGCCTGAAATGCTCGGAGCTGTAGAACGTCATGTCGGCTGATACATCCCCGCCTCCTGCTGTACCCCTCAAGCTGGTGCTATGCTGGCACATGCACCAGCCCGAATACCGGGAGGCCGGCACCGGGAAACATCTGCTGCCCTGGACCTACCTGCATGCCATCAAGGATTATGTGGATATGGCGGCCCATCTGGAGGCTCAGCCCCAGGCCCGCTGTGTGGTGAACTTTGCGCCGATTCTGCTGGAGCAGATCAACGATTATGCCGCCCAGGTGACAGCCTTCCTAGAACGGGATGAACCGTTGCGTGATCCGTTGCTGGCGCTACTGGGCGCTCAGGTACCGCCAACGGATGCCAGTGAACGCATGCAGCAGGTGGAAGCCTGTGTGCGGGCCAATCGTCAGCGGCTGGTGGAACCCCATGAGGATTATCGGCGGCTGGTGGATATGGCGCCCTGGCTGCGCCAGAATCCCGAAGCGGTGACTTATCTGGGAGATCATTTCTTTTTTGATCTGGTCACCTGGTATCACCTGGTCTGGATGGGAGAGACGGTACGCCGCACCGATCCCCGCATCGGGTCACTGATGGCCCAGGGGCGGGATTTTACCTTCAATCAGCGCCGATCCCTCCTGACCCTGATCGGTGAGTTGTTGACGGATCTGATTCCCCGCTATCGGCGTTTGGCGCGAAATGGCCAGGTGGAGTTGTCCTTTACCCCCTATGCCCATCCCATCATGCCCCTGATGCTGGATTTGCAGTCGGCCCGGGAAGCGGTGCCTACCATGGCCCTGCCCGATGCGCCGGCCTATCCGGGGGGAGCCGATCGGGTCTGCTGGCATCTGGCCCGAGGGCGGGCGGTGTTTGAGTCCCATTTTGGCTGCCAACCTGCCGGTTGCTGGCCTTCCGAGGGCAGTTTGAGCGAGGCGACCTTGAATGTGCTGGCCGAAGAACATATCGGCTGGACCGCTTCTGGTGAGGGGGTCTTGCTCAATTCCCTGACGGCGGCGTCAGATCAGCCCCCGGACCCGGATCGATCCTGGCTCTATCGCCCCTATCGTCTGCACAGCGGTTCGCCAGCGGTGTTTTTCCGGGATGACAGCCTCTCTGATGCCATTGGTTTTCGCTATGCCGACTGGTATGGAGATGATGCGGCTGGAGATTTTGTACATCAATTGGAACAGATTGCCGCCCAACTGGCCAAGACCCATCCGCCAGGCGCGCCGCCGCCGGTGGTGTCTGTGATTCTCGATGGGGAAAATGCCTGGGAATATTATCCCAATAATGGTTTTTACTTTTTATCGGCCCTGTATCAGGCGCTGGTAGACCACCCGACGATTGAACTGACCACCTTTAGCGACGTACTGGCCGATGGTCGAACCCCGACCATATTGCCGCAGATGGTGGCCGGAAGCTGGGTCTATGGTAACTTTGAAACCTGGATCGGTTCCAGCGACAAGAATCGGGGCTGGGAGATGCTCATTCGGGCCAAGCAGCAGGTGGATCGGGTGCTGGCAGAAGGTCGTCTGACCCCGGAACAAACCGATGAGGTGCTGGATCAACTGGCGATTTGCGAAGGATCGGACTGGTGCTGGTGGTTTGGAGATTACAATGCTGCCACGGCAGTGGGGCTGTTTGAGCATCTGTATCGACAGCACATGAGCCATCTGTACCGACTGATGGACTTGCCAGTGCCCGATGAACTGTCCCATGCTGTAAGCCAAGGTCAGGGCGAACCGGCAGCCGGAGGCGTGATGCGCCCTGGCCGGAAATCTGAGTAAATGGAGGCGAGGTGTCTGAACACGTTCCCGAAGTCCGTTCGTCCCTGGATCGACGCCGAGCCGGTATCCTGTTGCATCCTACCTCGTTGCCGGGCTGTGCCCCTGAGGGTGCCCTGGGCAACGAAGCTCACCGCTTTATCGATTTTCTGGCGGCCTGTGGTTTTACGGTTTGGCAGGTTTTGCCGCTGAATCAGCCCCATGAGGGCGGCTCCCCTTATCAATGCATGTCGGTCCATGCCGGCCATACGGGGCTGATTTGCCTGAACACCCTGCGCCAGCAGGGATGGCTGGATGCAGAAGCGTCGAATCTGGTGGAATCGGGCCAGCGTGATCCCTTTTCCAGCCCGGTTCTGCAGGCTGCCTGGCGTGGCTTTCAACATCAGGCCGATACCGCAGCCCAGGCAGCATTTACGGCGTTCAAGACAACCCACCAAAGCTGGCTGGAAGACTATGTCCTGTACCTGGGGCTCAAAGCGACCCATGATCGGGCACCCTGGTGGGACTGGCCCGTGCCCCTGCGTGACCGGGAGCCTCAGGCGCTGGCAGCGGCTCGTCGCCAACTGGCGGATGATCTGGAGCAGTATCGTTTTGAACAGTTTTTGTTCCATGAGCAATGGCACGCGGTGAAACAGTACGCCAATCAGCGGGGCATCCTGCTGTTCGGCGATATGCCGATTTTTGTCGCCTGTGACAGTGCCGATGTCTGGTCCCATCGGTCATTGTTCGATCTCAATGACCAGGGGCATCCCAATCATGTGGCCGGCGTGCCGCCCGATTATTTCTCCGCCACCGGCCAGCGCTGGGGCAATCCTCACTATCGCTGGGACAACATGGCAGCCGACGGCTTTGCCTGGTGGATCGAGCGCCTTGGGGCGGCCCTGGAGATGGTGGATCTGATTCGGATTGATCATTTCCGTGGCTTTGAAGCCTACTGGTCCATTCCCGCCGACGAGGCAACAGCCATCAACGGCCATTGGGTGCCGGCGCCGGGTCGGGACTTGTTTGCTGCCCTGAAAGCGCGTTTTGGTGCCTTGCCTTTGGTGGCAGAGGATTTGGGGGTGATCACACCGGCGGTAGAAGCATTGCGTGATGATAACGGTCTACCGGGCATGAAGATTTTGCAATTTGCCTTCACTGGCGGCAACACCAACCCCTATCTGCCTCACCGGCACAGGGATAATGCGGTGGTCTATACAGGCACCCATGACAATGACACCACATTGGGCTGGTTCAACGATTGTGATGAAGGCCTGCGTGCCCAGGTGATGGAATATCTGGGGCATCCCACCGAAGCCATGCCCTGGCCACTGGTACGCTGCGCCCTGGCCTCGGTGGCCAGGCTGGCCATATTGCCCATGCAGGATATTCTGGCCCTGGACGGACGCCATCGCATGAACGTGCCAGGTACCTGTGAGGGCAGCAACTGGTCTTGGCGTTTTGACTGGCATCAGGTGCCTCCGGGGCTGGCGGAGGACATGCACCGGATGCTGACCCTCTACGGGCGTTGCTGATCCTGCTGTTCTGCCTGGGGCAGTAACCGGGCGGATGTGTGCAGCAAGGGTTCAATGTCCTCAGGGGGGCGGGGATGACTGAACAGAAAGCCCTGTCCCCGTACACATTGATGGTCGAGCAAAAATTGCTGCTGGTGCAGGGTTTCCACCCCTTCCGCCACCACTTCCAGGTCCAGGTTGAGCCCCAGCCCGATCATGGCCTTGACGATGGTGGCCGCCTGTCCGCAATGCTCGTTGTCCTGGTCCAGATTTGTGATGAAAGACTGGTCGATCTTGATACCGTGGACGGGCAGGTGGCTGAGATAGCTCATGGAGGCGTAGCCTGTGCCAAAATCATCCAGGGATAACTTGAACCCGGCAGCCCGCATCCTTGCCAGGATGGCAATGGCATCCTCCATGGATCGCATGGCTGTGCTTTCGGTGATCTCAAACTCCAGCAACCCAGGGTCGATCTGAAAGGTATCCAGGGTTTTTTGGATGTCCTGTACCAGATTGTGCTTGTACAGTTCCTGGGTGGTCAGGTTGATGGCCACTGGCACCGGGGTGATGCCGGCTTCCCGCCAGTGCAGAATCTGCTGGCAGACCTGGCGTAACACCAGAGGGCCAAGATTAAGGATCAGGCCGCTACTTTCTGCAATGGGGATAAAACGGGCGGGGGGCAGCAGGCCCAGATCCGGGTGTACCCAGCGTGCCAGGGCCTCCAGACTGAGAATCTGGCCGGTATGCATGTCCACTCTGGGTTGGTAGTGCAGCAGCAATTCATTATCCCGGCCCAGTCCCCGGCGCAGGGCCTGTTCCATCTGAAAATTTTCCCTGAGCTGCTTGTTCATGCTGGCGGTGAAGAAGCAGTAGGCATGGCCACCGTCGGCCTTGCACCGATAAAGGGCCGCGTCTGCCCGCCGCAGCAGTTCATCGACGCTGTCGGCATCGTCCGGAAACAGGGCAATACCGGTACTGGTGGTGATCACCAGATTTTGGTCCTGAATGATCAGCGGGGTTTCCATGGCCTGATGGATGCGTTCGGCCAGTTGTACCGCATCCTGGGTTCTGGCCAGATGGGTGGCCAGAATGACAAAATGATCTCCCCCCAGTCGAGCCAGGGCGTCATCCGGGCCGATCAGGGTCTGTAGCCGGTCGGCCAGGGTTTTGAGTAATTCATCACCGGCCCCATGTCCCAGAGAATCATTGACCCGTTTGAGATCGTCCACATCAATGGACAACAGGGCCAGGTGGTCTGCCTTGCGTTGGGCAACCCCCATGGCCTGACGGATGGATTCCCGCATCACGGCCCGTTTGGGTAGGCCGGTCAGGGGATCATAGTGGGCCAGATAGCTCAGCTGGTCGGACAGGGCCTTGCGGTCGGTGATATCCACCAGCCCGCCATAGAGCTGGATCTGGCCGGATGATGTGGTGGAGGGCAGCAGGCATTCGGTGGTGGCCATGACCCACCGGGGTGAACCCAGTTTGCACCGCAGGCGCAGTTCACAGCGGGAGGCCCGACCAGGCTCAAGATTGAGAATTTCCTGGCGGAAGGTGTCCTGATCTTCCTCCAGCACCAAAAAGCCCCAGCATCCCTGGGCATGGATTTCCATGGCACTGTAGCCGGTCACCGCCTGAATGGAGTCGGTGATCCATTCCAGCTTGAATTGCCCCTGTTCATCCCGCCGACAGGAATAGGCAATATCGTTGGTTACGGCACAGACATGGCGATAGCGGGCCTCGCTGTCCTGGAGTTCCTTTTGGACCCGGCAGCGTATCATCAAACTGACCAGATGTTCTGCCACCACCCGCATTCGGGCAGGTAAATCAGGATCATGGTCTCTGGTCTCCCCGGACCAGGCATCCAGCACCAGGACACCCAGTAGATCTCCATTGCTGGCCATGGGTACCAGCCGGGTCAATACCGGATGGTCGGGACTGAGCAGTTGATGTTCTCTGGCCAGTTCCGGGGGCTGTCCTGGCCCTCGCTCCAGGGTGAGTATTTCCCTGGCCCGCATCCGGTGGGTCGTCCAGGGCAATTGGGTCACCGGCACCGTGTCTGTCATGGTTGCGTCCCGTTGATCCGGGTCCGGGGTCGACCACAGATGGGTCAGGGCCAGACAGGTCTGGTCCGGGCAAAATTCCAAAATCCGGCCACGGGCCATCCCAAAGAAGCGACCAATCTGTTCCAGGGCCTGGACCATGGCCAGTCCCAGGTGATCCATGTGGACGTTCACAAACAAGGAGGAGATATCCGCCAGCATGGCCTGAAAACGCAACTGATCTTCCAGGGCCTGATGGGCCTGCTGGGCTTCGGAAACGTCCCGGTTGATCCCCCGGTGACCCATAAAACGGCCATGACTGTCGATCACGGGATTGCAGATATGTTCGATCCAGCGAATGTCTCCAGAGCGGGTGAGAATACGCAGACGCAGCGGTGTGGGGAGGGTGGTGCCGGCGGCCTGACCGCAACTGGCCTTGTGGTCACGGTAGCGGGCCAGGTCATCGGTATGGATGATTTGTTCCATCAGGGCAGGATCTTCCATGAAGGCTTCCGCCCGATAGCCGCTGATTCGTTCGCAGGCCGGGGAAATATAGCGTAATTCCCCATCCGGTCCGGTCCAAAAGTCCCAGTCTGGTGAAAAATCAGCAAGAATACGGTAGTTGTCCTCACTGTCCTGCAGCCGGGCATAGGATTCCAGCAGGGCGTCCCGTTGCTGGATAGGCAGGGTCTGGTCTACCACACTGCAGATAAAGCCAGGCTGGGCACCATCGGGTTCGGGAATACGGATCAGGGCCACATCGGCAATCAGGGGCCGACCATCCGCCCGCCGCAGTCGCACCCCTTGGCAGTCTGCCCGGCCATCGTGACGGGCGCGCTCCAAGGCGTTTTCCAGAAAGCTGCGATGTTTGGCTTCCGAGAGTTGAGTGAACAGGCGTCGGTTCAGTGCCAGCAGGCGATGGGCCGCCGTATTGGCATCCTGCAAAAAACCGGACCAATCAATACGCAGCACCGGCAGTGGCAGTTCCTGGTAAAGCCGGCTGAACCGGCTCAGGGCCAGTTCCGTGGCTTCCTGACTGTCCAGCAGGGCTTCTTGCTGAATCCGCAGTTCGGCATGGTAAATATGCAGCTCTTCCAGCAAGGTCTCCATGTCCAGTTCCCCCTGTTTGAGGGAGAACAGGGTATTTTCAAAGCTGCGATCCTTGAGAATTTGTCTGGCGCGTTCACGCAGGGCACTGGAGCTGAGCATGGATTGCTTGAGAGCCATGGAATGATCCGAAAAACGCCTTTTTATCAATAAAATGTGCGCAAAAATACTGCGGGCACGGCCCCGGTCACTGGCTTGACATGCTTGACACTGGGCGCATTACCGGGCCTTTTCGGTTGCTGTTTTCGTTGACCAGCGTACTTCAAACAGGCAGACAGGCGCCCCCATGGCGCCGCAGGCAGTTTCCTGCACCTGGGTATCGGGATGGACCAGTTTTCGGAACAGATGTTCAAAGGTGGCCGCGTAATAGTCACATACAGGCATATCTGCGCGCACCGCCTTGCAGATGGGGCCGTTAATGATCCGCAATGTCAGGTCCGGGCCATGGCGCACCTCAAACTGGCCGCTGCCGGTAAAGGTCCAGGCATTGCGGGCAATGGCGGCAAGCAATATCCGGGCAGCCGGGCCAGCAGGCAGGATCCGCAGCAGAATCTGTACGGGACGGGGAATACGGTGGGCCAGCAGGTAATCGGCGGTCAGTTGGCCTGCTTCCCTGCATACCGCCTGGGCTTGCTCCGGGGTCAGATGTTCCCTGATCACCTGATGCAGGGCCGTGACATCCTTTTCATCCACCATCTGTTCCGGGGGGGCGGCCAGATGATGGGCCAGGCCGGCGGCCTCGAAAATACGGGCGGCAACGGCGTCCCCCTGCTGGAGAGATAACGCCTGGGCCATACGGGTAATGGAGTTGGGGCCAATGGTGCCGGGGGTCTGCGCGTGGGAAGTCATCTGGGATCTTTGAGCTATGAACGAAATCGGGTTGGACTGGCGGTCAGTCCGCTGTCGGGAGCATCCTTGTCAGCATCGTTGGCTGCCGGAATGCTGGGGCTGATGGGGTGAAACTGAGGTTCGGACTGACGGGAATGCAGCGCCCAGTTCCACAGGGCCTGGGATGGCATCGGCAGCACCAAAAACCAGTGTTCCAGGATAGCCAGGATCATGAGAATGGCCAAAAAGGTGGCCATGGTGGCCTGATGGGCAGACACCTGATCACTTAATGCCATCTGTACCAGCCACACTGCCGCCACTGTGGAGAGGGTGACGGACACCGGAAACAGCAGATTCATGGGGCGCTTGCGGAAATAGCTTTCCAGGTAGCGCAGATGGTCGGGCAGCCATTCCTCATTGAGATTGCGCACGCCTAAAAAAACATTGAGCTTGGTGCTGGTGCGCATCACCCACAGGATAAGGAAGGTGTACAGGCCCATGAGGTTAGCCCCTCCCCAGGTGACCCAGAGGATGGCAGCGGCGCCGATCAGCAGTGCCAGTTCGTGATGAATGATGGCCTGGATGGCATAAAGGAAGCGGCGCCCGCCGTGGACATTGTCCGGGCAGCGGGTGCGGCGGGAGCCGGTGATCAGCCCCATGAGAAAACTCATCTCCACCCAGCCCCAGATCAGGATGGCGCAGGTGAAGGCAATATAGGCTCCGGCCACGGACACATCGTTGCTGGTGACAGCCAGACCATAAAGCGCTGCTGCGCTCAGTACAGTGGCTCCCAGCATACTCCAGCGATAGGTACGCCGGGGCAGTCCGTCCAGATAGATGATGGCTCCGGTGCTAAACCACCAGAGAAAGACCACATAGAGCATTGGCAGGCCGAACTGTGTCACGGAAGCAGTTTACCCGGTTTCGCGGCCTTGGGCGCAAGTGAAGAGGCCGAGGTCAGGAATCCCTGGCGGCGTCCAGAAGCTGACCGAATGCAGCGGCGTTGGTGGAGCCGAAGGCGTTGAGTTCGTAGCGCAGGCCGGTGGCGGGGTCTTCCAGGGTCAGATGACCATTGGACCAGCGGGTAAGCAGCAGCGGTGCAGGATCACGTTTTTCTGCTTCGGTGCGACGATCCAGTGCAATGATACGCACCACCGTGCGCATGAAGCCCCCTTCGGAAGGGGCCAGTACCTGCAACACCCGGTCGTTTGAAGCGTCCAGTACCGCCAGGTAGCCACCAGGTCGGTCTTCGGTACGCAGATTGAGGGTGTGTACGGCAGTGACCGGCGTGGCATCAGCCGGAGAGGCATCGCCCTGGGTGGGGGCGGAACGGGTGGCCGTGGCGCTGGCGCCGAGGTAATACACCCCGGCGGCCAGCATCACTGCCAGCACCCCCACGCCCGCCAGTACCCATGGGGTTATGGATCGTTGGCTGGACGGTTGCTGGGTCATGGTGCGGTCTGGCTCGATGAGGTCTGATGGGTTGCATTGCTTCCGGGGGTGCCGCCGGTCAGCATCCCGGTGAGTTCCGGTCTGGCATTGGGATCAGCCGGCACATACTCCCCCTGGATGGCCTTGCCCAGCAGTTCGGCAACCCGACCTGCGTCGGGAATGCAGCGCAGCATGGGCTGAGGCGTCAACAGCCGCCAGGGACGGACATGGGGCCACATGATCATGTAGGACACCCGCTCAGGGGGTTCCAATGCCAGGGGAATGTCGCCGGTACCGTCACCGTGAAGCTTGACCGAGGCAGACTGAATCACCCGGTAGGGCAGGTTCACCGACATCTGGATGGCCACACCAAAACGAATGACAATCCGGCGGTTGGTGATGGTATAGACCGTAGCCCGCGCCATCACCCAGGCCAACAGGTAAAGCAGCGCAACTGCCGTCACCGAAAGCGTGAAAAACAGGGCAACATCGCCCAGGGCTGCACCGAAACCGCCGCCCTGCATCAGGGTATAGCTGCCTCGGGCTGCCAGGAAGATGCCCAGATAAATCATGACCTTTCTGACATGGAAAGCCCGCCGGGCAAGGGCGCCCCACAGGGGGACGCCTTGCCACAGAATGTGCTCCCCCTCGGGGGGGAGCTCGGGCAGACCACGGATCGGTTCAGGAGCGTGGTCGTCGTGACTCACAGGAAGGCTTCCCTGCGTTCCTCGGAGGCGTAGAAGTGACCACCGCCAAAGTAGGCCATGATGCGGTCTTCTTCCAGGCGAGTGACAGACTCGGCGTTGCGGGTCAGGGGGGCATCGGCGAAGTGATGGGACATCACGGACACCACGCGCACCTCGAAGGGACGACCGTCGATCATACGCTCACCCAGATCGGCACCGGCCTTGGCCTTGGCAGCGCGGGCCACTTTGGCCAGGAACATGGGAACCAGAACGGTGCGGTTGGCGATGTCGGAACTGACTTCCACTTCCAGGTAACGGGGCATGGCCTCGGAACGGTCCACCCAGATGTCACGCACGGTACCGGCCACCTTGCCGTCAGCGGCGAAGACGGGCATGCCGCGGGGATCGGGATCACGGGAAGGCACACCAAAGCCGTGGCTGGTGATACGCATGGGCACGATACGGGGAATGCCGTCCATGGTGACATCAGGCTCATCAGCCCGCTGGGCCCAGGAGGCCGGACCCACACCATCAATCATGGGGTTGCCGGTGGGCTCCAGCGGCGAACCGGGGAACGGATTGCAGGGCTTGGCGTGAACTTCACGGGTATCCGGGTTGCCGTTGGCGATGATGATGGCGCCACCGTCAGCGGTCAAGAACTGCTTGGGACCGGGGGCGGGGGGGAAACCCTGAACCGTGATGTGGGGCGAACGATCAGACTCCAGTGGGTAGCCTTCACGCTTGTTTTCACGATGGAGATAGTACACTAGGCCCGCAAAGAAGAACCAGAAGACGTACAGCGTGACTTGCGCGACATCCATATATTCAGTAATGGCACCGGTTGGCATTGCATTTCCTCCAAGTTTCGAGCGGCCTAGCCGGGGAAGTCGGCCATGCCGAACCTCGATGAAGATTGCTCTCGGGAGGCGCCCTTGTTGCGCATGAGCGGCCCGATTGCGATGAGTGTGGCAAACAACAGCACTATTTCAATCTGGTAGACCACCGTGTAGCCCCATTCCGGCCCGGTCAGGGCCGGTCCCAGCAATTCCCGGCTGGTGATGGCATTGACGACGTCGCGGATTACGCCCCCCAGGATGATTCCCAGGCCCAGGGCGGTTGCCTGTACGGCACCCCAGGCGCCGAGGGCGATACCGCTTTGTCCACCATTCTCCCGGCTCATGGCCGCAATCAATGTGCCCACGGCGAAAAAGCCTGTACCGAAACCGATGCACGTGGCACCGATACGGAACAGCAACGCCGAATCCATGGGTGCTGCAAGGATCACCGCCGTGAACGCACCAATGCCGATCAGTGCGCCCAGGGCCGAGAGCCGATAGGGGTTCCCGCCGCGATTGAGCCACCAGGCCGCCAGGGCCAGGGAAGCCAGAGTACCGCCCGCAAGCAAGGCCGTCAGTGTCGTTGTGGCACTGACGGACAACCCCAGAATTTCTCCGCCATAAGGCTCCAATAATATGTCCTGCATCTGGAAACCGGCCGTTCCCAGCCCCACCACCACCAAAAACCGCATTGCATGGCTTTGGTTCATGTAATTGCGCCAGGCGTCTTTGAAAGGCTGTCGCGGCGCATGTTTTGAGGTGCGGGCAGGGTTACGGGCCTCTTGCTTCCATAATGCCAGACAATTTACAAGGAAAGTCACAACAGCCGCGCCTTGTATGACCTGGATCAGTTTCATTTCGCTGAAATCAATCAGCAATGCCCCCAGGGTCAGGGCGCTGATCAGCATACCCACCAGGAGCATGGTATAGAGCAGGGCCACCACCCGTGGTCGCTTGTCTTCCGGGACCAGATCGGTGGCCAGGGCCAGTCCCGCGGTCTGGGTGGTATGCAGGCCGGCGCCGGTGAGGAAAAAGGCCAGGGCCGCGGCGGCGGGTCCGGCCCAGTCCGGCCCCATCTCGCCGCCGCTGGACATGAGCAGCAGGGCAAAGGGCATGAAGGCCAGACCACCGAACTGCATCAGTGTGCCGATCCAGATGTAGGGTACCCGTCGCCAGCCCAGGGCGGAACGATGGGTGTCGGAGCGGTGTCCGATGAGGACACGGAAGGGCGCGAACAGGACCGGCAGGGCCACCATCAGGGCCACCAGGGCCGCCGACAGACCCAGTTCCACGATCATGACCCGGTTGAGGGTGCCCGTCAGCAGGACGATGGCCATGCCCACGGAGAACTGGAACAGGGACAGGCGCAACAGCCTGCCCAGGGGCAGATCCTGGGTGGCGGCATCGGCGAAGGGTAAAAAGCGCGGCCCTACCTGGGACAGCGCCCTGGCGATCTGTCGGCTGACGGCCTTCACGTCACATTATTCCTGCCTGTGCTCAGCTCCAATGCCTGGGAAGTATAAAATCCCTTGGAGATTCGGTGGGTTTGGACGGGTTTCCAGCCGTCCAGGGCGGGTTCGGCGGCAATCAGTCGCAGCAGTGTCTTTTCGGCCACCGGCTCGATGGCGGGAGAGCGGTCGCTCTTGGGAAATACCTTGCCCACCGTATGCATGATGGCCAGGGCCGGGGTGCGGGGGGCAAAGGTGAACAGCAGCCCCGCATGGGTGCGGGCCGCCAGCACCGAGAGGGCCTGGACGATGTCCTGGGACTGATAGTGGATCAGGGAGTCCATGGCCACCACATAGTCAAATTCCCCCAGCTTGGGGTCCAGGTAGTCGCCCACATGGAAGGTAATCTCACCGGTGCCCAGGTCTTCGGATTCGGCCCGTTCACGGGCCATGTCCACCAGATTCTGGGACAGGTCAATGGCAATCACATGGGCCCCGCGCCGGGCGGCCTCCACCGACAGCATGCCGGTACCGCAGCCTGCATCCAGCACCCACTTGCCCGTAAGATCCTGGGGCAGCCATTCCAGCAGGGTGTTGCGCATCTGTTCCCGGCCAGCCCGCACCGTGGCCCGGATGCGGCCCAGGGGTGTATCGGAGGTGAGTTTTTTCCAGGCATCGACAGCGGTCCGGTCGAAGTAGGTTTCCAACTGGCCGCGTCGCTTTTGATAAGAGGGAGAAGGCATCAGGAAAATCCGTGTGAGTCAAAATGGGGCAGGATGATCCCTGATTATAGCCGGCCACGGGGCAGTCCTCATCCCCGCAGGGGGGCGATCCTGATCAGGGACATGGCAGCGGGCGCCCGGGCCGGCATGGGTCACCGGCCAAAATGGGCCTTGGCGTCGTACAGGGTGTCGATTTCGATGCGACTGATACCCCGTTCCCTGGCAAAGCGTTCGGTGTTGCGTCGTGCCTTGCCACGGACGAAAAATGGAATCTTGCGCAGTTCCTTTTCCGCCTCCGGGGACCAGACCGGCTCGCCGTCCGCCGCCGTGGCTTCCGGTTCTGGGGTATCCGCCGTGGCGGCGGCAGGGGCCGTTGCCGCCACCGGGCGGGTTTCCGCCGGTGCACTGGCCCCCAGATGGGAAGGGCCCGCCTCGGCATGGAACTCGAAGTCTTCTCGGAACATGCCCAGCAGGTGTTCCTCCAGGCCCATCATCAGGGGATGGACCCAGGTATCGAACAGGACGTTGGCGCCGCCAAAGCCCATCTGGGGGGCGTAACGGGCCGGGAAGTCCTGCACATGGACCGGCGCGGAGATGACGGCGCAGGCCACCCCCAGACGCTTGGCGATATGCCGCTCCATCTGGGTGCCCAGCACCAGTTCCGGATGCAGTTCCGCCACCTGGGCTTCCACTTCCAGATAATCGTCGGTGATCAGGGGTTCGATGCCGTACCGTTTGGCGGCCTCCCGCACCTCCCGGGCGAATTCCCGGCTGTAGGTGCCAAGCCCCACCACGGTAAAGCCGAATTCCTCGGTGGCCACCCGGGCCGCGGCGACGGCATGGGTGGCATCACCGAAGATGAACACCCGCTTGCCGGTGAGATAATTGGAGTCCACCGAGCGGGAATACCAGGGCAGGCGGGAGTCGCCGTCCTCCAGGGCGGGCGCCGGGTCCACACCGGCCAGGGCGGCCACTTCGGCGATGAATTCCCGGGTGGCGCCGACCCCGATGGGCACCACCTTGGTGAAGGGTTGCTTGAACATCCGCTCCAGCCATTTGGCGGCGGTGGCGGCGATTTCGGGATACAGCACCACATTGAAATCCGCCTCGCCCAACCGGGTGATGTCCACGGGGGTGGCGCCCATGGGGGCGGTCACATGGACATCAATACCGAGGCGGTTGAGCAATCGGGTGATTTCCTGAATGTCATCCCGATGCCGGAATCCCAGGGCCGTGGGGCCGAGAATGTTGCACCGTGGCCGTTGTCCTTCGGGGCGGGGCGGGCGCTCGGTACCCGGCGCCGGGGCCTGGGGGCCGGCCAGCCCCCGGACCAGTTGGTAGAAGGTTTCCGAGGCGCCCCAGTTCTCCTTGCGCTGATAGGACGACAGTTCCAGCGGGATGGCGGGAACCGGCAGGCCCAGCCCTTTGGCCAGACCGCCCGGATCATCCTGAATCAGTTCTGCGGTGCAGGAGGAACTGACCAGCATGGCCTGGGGCTTGAAGCGCTCGCAGGCTTCCCGGGCCGCCGTCATGAACAGTTCAGCGGTGTCCTGGCCCAGATCCCGCCCTTTGAAGGTGGTGTAGGTGACCGGCGGGCGCTTGTCCCGGCGCTCGATCATGGTGAAGAGCAGATCCGCGTAGGTGTCCCCCTGGGGGGCATGAATCACATAATGCAGCCCTTCCATCCCGGTGGCCACACGCATGGCGCCCACATGGGGTGGGCCTTCATAGGTCCAGACCGTCAGTTGCACGACATCAGACTCTCAGTTTGGCCTTCCGCAGCAGCGGACGGGCGAAAAGTTCAGCAAGATCAGCCGCCTGGTCATAGCCCTGAATGGGGGTGAAGACCAGTTCGATGGACCACTTGGTGGTGATCCCCTCGGCTTCCAGCGGATTGGCCAGTCCCAGGCCGCAGACCACCACGTCGGGCCGGGCGGCGCGACAGCGGTCAAGCTGCTTGTCCAGATGCTGGCCTTCGCTCAGGGTGGTGCCTGCCGGCAGCAGTGCCAGTTCTTCCGCCAGATGCTGGCGATGGAGATGGGGGGTGCCGATCTCCAGCAGTTCCATGCCGGCTTCCCGGTGCAGGAAGCGGGCCAGCGGAATCTCCAACTGGGAATCGGGCAGCATGAACAGGCGCTTGCCCGCCAGTTGTTCACGCATTCGGGCCATGCCCCGTCGGGCACGTTCAATGCCGGGCGCGGTCACCTGATCGAACCGGTCCCCGGCAACACCAAAGGTATCCGCCACCGCCTTGAGCCAGCGGGTGGTGCCTTCCTCCCCCAGGGGGAAGGGCGCGGCAATGCGGGTGGCGCCCCGCTGTTCCAGGCAGCGGGCGGTGTCCCCCAGGAAGGGCTGGGCCAGGATGTAGCGGGTGTTGGGACCAACGGCGGGCATCTCGCGGGAATTGCGCGCCGGCAGGAACTGCACCCGGGTGATGCCCATGTCGGTGAACAGGCGCATGAACTGATCTTCCACCACATCCGCCAGGGTGCCCACCACCAGCAGATCGGGGGCGGCATCGGCGGGGGCCTGGGGCAGTTCCGGGACCAGCGCCGCCAGACAGGTGTCCTCGCCCTGGGTGAAGGCCGTTTCCAGACCGCTGCCGGAATAGCTCAGAACCCGCACCTGGGGCTGGTGCTGCTGGGACAGACGGGAGGCGGCCCTCTCCAGATCCAGCTTGATGACCTCGGAGGGGCAGGAGCCCACCAGGAACAGCATGCGGATATCGGGGCGGCGTTCCAGCAGGCGGGCCACCACCCGATCCAGTTCTTCATTGGCATCGGCCAGGCCCGCCAGATCCCGTTCCTCGATGATGGCGGTGCCGAACCGGGGTTCGGCGAAGATCATGACGCCAGCCGCCGACTGCATCAGGTGGGCGCAGGTGCGGGAGCCGACGATGAGAAAGAAGGCATCCTGAATCTTGCGGTGTAACCAGATGATACCGGTGAGGCCGCAGAACATGGAATTCTGTCCCCGCTCCCGAAGGACGGGGATATCCGTCAGCTTGTCACTGCTCATTTGGCCGGCCCTTCCGTGGCGGCGCCCTGCAGACGGGCGGCCCGCAGCTTGATCAGGAACTGGGCGGCATTGATCACGTAGACCGCATAGGCCACCAGGGCCAGATACAGCTGCTGTTCAGTGCTCAGGAAGTTCCAGAACAGGGAGACCATGTAGGCGGTGTGCAGGGCGATCACCAGCATGCTCACCATGTCTTCCCAGAAGAATGCCTTGGCGAACAGATAGTGGCCGAAGACCACTTTCTCCCAGATGGCGCCGGTGACCATGATGGTATAGAGAATGAGTGTCTTGAGGACGATGGAGGCATGGGCTAGCCAGAGTCCTTCGCCGGTCATCAGATAGCGCACCACCAGCCAGGTACTGACGATAAAGACAAAGAACTGCAGGGGGGCCAGAATACCCTGAACCACCGTCCAGGGGGTTTCGTCGCGCCGCCGGCGTTCCTCGGGCGTGTAAAGCGGGCGGGGCTTGCGCTCACCGGCTCCAGCATGCTGCATCGGACCTTTCTCCAGACAGATCAACGTGGTGGCGAGAGTGTGTACAAGGGTCCAGGGTTTGTCAATCAAAGTGGACAGGATGCCGCCGATACGCCGGGGCGGGGCTTTGGCTCGATTACCCCTGGTTTTTTTGGGTAAAGTTCCATGATCCTGCTAGACTTCCGTATCCGTGCGGGGGTCCGGCAGGGCCGGCATGGCCAGGCTCGAACATGCCCACTGCCCCCCGCGGCGGCTTTCCGACATCCTTGGGAGAAATGTATGGTGACTGGGAGACGACCGGCCGGTCTCGATGGCAGGGTGCCGTCCCGTGGCCATGAGACAGAAACTGACCCACGGATGCGTGGTGGCGACGCTCCGGGCACCCCACCGGTTGGCCGGGCCGCCCACGCCGATAACGATCACCCGCAAGACCTGCTGGATCAGGATACCCGGCGGTTGAGAACCGAACTCTCCAGAGTCATCGAGGGGGAGATTATTCCTCGCCTGATGTTGGTTCATCGTGCCCGTGGGCCGGAAGATGGCCATTGTGCCAAGGCGCGGACACCCGACATCCCGATGACGCCGGATGTCCAGGTGTCATCCATTGGCACGCAGGCGGTGGAGACATTTTCCCATCTGGTCATGGCCCAGGATACCGACGCCATTTCGTCCTACCTGGACACATTGCGCGGGCGCGGGGTTTCCCTGGAGATCATTCTGGTGCAGTTGCTGGCCCCTACGGCCAGGTATCTGGGAGAACTCTGGGAGACCGATCAGGCGGATTTTACCGAGGTCACCGTGGGGCTTTGCCGGCTTCAGCATCTGTTACGCGAGCTGGGCAGTGCCTTCGAGGCAGAACCCGGCCACGGATTACCCGGTCAGAAGCGTGTGCTGATGGCGCCGGTGCCGGGGGAGCATCACACCTTCGGGTTGCTCATGGTGTCCGAGTTCTTTCGGCGGGCCGGCTGGGAGGTGACCTGTGACCCGGCCCTCGGCGTTACCGAGTTGAATGATCTGGTGCGCCGGGAATGGTTCGATGTGGTGGCCCTGTCCCTGAGTTGCGAACCCCTGCTGGAGCGGGCGGCCAGTGTCATCAGGGGAGTGCGCCGCGCCTCCTGCAACCCTTCCGTGGGCATACTCATCGGCGGTCGTTTGTTTGCAAACAACCCGGCCCTGGGTGCGGTGGTGGGCGCTGATCAGGTGGCAATCAATGGGCAGGATGCGGTGCAACGGGCCGATGAGATGCTGGCCCGCCAGGTGGGGCGAGTGAATCGGCAGTTATGCTGATGCCGCCCTGATACCTTTAATTCTTGGAAAGTGTGGAGCGTGTGAAGCAGTTCAAGGCCCCAAGGCAGTCCCTCGGGGAACTGGAACCCGACCAGATCGCATCACTGATTGCGGCGGCGGCGGATGTTTCCCTGATCCTGGATGACGCCGGTGTCATCCAGGACATCGCCTTTGGCAGCGATGAGTTGTCCATGGAGGGGTATGGGCATTGGCTGGGCAAGCCCTGGGTGGATACGGTCACGTCGGACAGTCGCAACAAGATCGAGGCGCTGTTACGGGATGCCGATACCGCCGGTGACAGGCGCTGGCGGCAGGTCAATCACCCCTCCAGTCGGGGGCTGGATGTGCCGGTCATGTATTCAGCCATCAGAGTGGGGGATGGGGGACGGGTTGTGGCCCTGGGTCGGGATCTGCGCGCCATTGCCGCGCTTCAGCGGCGTCTGGTGGAATCCCAGCAGATGATGGAGCGGGAATATGCCCGTCTGCGCCAGGCCGAGACCCGTTATCGCCTGTTGTTTCAGGTGGCCTCCGAGGCTGTGATCATCATGGACGCCACCACCCGCAAGGTGATGGAGGTCAACCCCGCCGCCGGTGAGTTGCTGGGGGAGAGTGCGGGAAAAATGATTGGCAGGGTGTTTCCCGATGGTTTTGGCCTGGAGGATGCCCAGCCCGTTCAGGACATGCTGGCCACGGTGCGGGCGGTTGGTCACGGGGCAGAGGTGGGTGTTCGTTCCCAGTCCGGTGAGCGGGAGTTCATCGTCGCCGCCTCCCTGTTCCGTCAGGGCAATGCCGCCCATTTCCTGGTCCGGTTGCGTTGCCCGATGATGGATGCCCTCTCCACGGTGGGGCCGTGGATGCATTCCCAGGTCATGACCCTGGTGGAAAGGGCGCCCGATGGATTCGTGGTCACCGATCCCGGCGGTCGCATCCTGGCTGCCAATCCGGCTTTTCTTGAATTGATCCAGATACCGACGGAGGATCAGGCGCGGGGGCAATCCCTGGGGCGCTGGCTGGGTCGGCCCGGAGTGGATCTGAGTGTACTGATCGGTACCCTGCAAGAGCATGGGGCCGTGCGGTTGTTCACCACTGCGCTACGGGGTGAATACGGCTCAGTTACCGAGGTGGAGATTTCCGCCGTGGCCGTGCTGGATACCGACAGTCCCTGCCTGGGATTCAGTCTCCGTAGTGTGGGACCGCGCATCTCCCGGGATGCGGTGGTCGCCCGGGATGCGCCCCGCTCCGTCGAGCAACTCACGGAACTGGTGGGGCGGGTACCTCTCAAGGATCTGGTGCGGGAAAGTACCGATATGATCGAACGCCTGTGTATCGAGGCCGCCCTGGAACTGACCAACGACAACCGGGCATCAGCCGCCGAGATGCTGGGTCTGAGCCGACAGAGTTTCTACGTGAAGCTCAGGCGCTACGGCCTGGGGGATCTGACCCCGGAGAACGAAGACAAGTCATGACGCCCGACGGGATTTGCGGGGGGATATTCAACTTCGATCCCTGCCCACGGAATGATCCGGGGCGATGTCCATCCTTCATTACTTATGGCGCCCGTGGGCGGTGTAAATGAAGCTTGACGATCCTGTTGGCCGCGTATAATTTACCCGCCATGTCGATTCCAGCACCCCGCGCAGTCCTTGAACTGCTCAAGCCCGTCACCTGGTTCCCGCCCATGTGGGCCTTTGCCTGTGGCGTCGTGTCTTCCGGTGTCGCCCTGCAGGAGCGGTGGTGGCTGATCATCGTCGGCGTGATTCTGGCGGGGCCGCTGATCTGCGGCACCAGTCAGGCGGTCAATGACTGGTTTGACCGCCATGTGGACAAGATCAACGAACCCAATCGGCCCATTCCCTCGGGGCGGATTCCTGGCCGCTGGGGGCTTTACATCGCCATCATCTGGACCATCCTGTCCTTGCTGGTGGCCACCCTGCTGGGATTCTGGGGCTTTCTGGCCGCCCTCTTCGGCATGATCCTGGCCTGGGCCTACAGTGCGCCGCCCACCCGTCTCAAGCGCAACGGCTGGTACGGCAACTCCGCCGTGGCCATTTGTTATGAAGGGGTGCCCTGGTTCACCGGTGCCGTGGTGATGACCGTGGGCACGGCGGCGGCCGGTTTCCCCGACTGGCGCATCGTGGCGGTGGCCCTGCTGTACAGTGTGGGCGCCCACGGCATCATGACCCTTAACGATTTCAAGTCCGTGGAAGGGGATACCCGCATGGGTCTGGGTTCCCTGCCGGTACAGCTGGGTGTGGACCGGGCCGCCCGCCTGGCCTGCTGGGTCATGGCGCTGCCCCAGGTGGTGGTGATCGCGCTGCTGTTCTCCTGGGGCGCCCTGTGGCATGCCCTGGCCATCACCGTGCTGCTGGCGGTGCAGGGCGGGTTGATGCTGCGCCTGCTCAAGCAGCCCAAGGAACTGGCGCCCTGGTACAACGCCACCGGCGTGACCCTCTATGTGAGTGGCATGATGATCACGGCTTTTGCCCTGGGCAGCATGAATCTGATGGCATCGTGATCAGCACCTTGCCAGGGTGATTTTCGGGGGGGAGTCGCGGCGGACAGGTTCGCCGGACTCCCCTTTTTTGTGACTTTTTTCCGTGGTGCGGTAGCTGGCCGCGGAGCTGGACAAAGGTGAAGCAAATGGCTGAGATGGAAACCTATGACGTGGTCGTGGTCGGCGGCGGTCCCGCCGGGGCAACGGCCGCCACCGATCTGGCCAGGGCCGGGCGCAAGGTGTTGTTGCTGGACCGGGAAGGGCGCATCAAGCCCTGCGGCGGCGCCATCCCCCCCATCCTCATGACCGAGTTTGACGTGCCGGAAGAGGTGCTGGTGGCCAAGATTCGCTGCGCCCGCATGTTCTCTCCCTCCGACCGCAAGGTGGACATGCCCATCGACGGCGGTTACGTGGGCATGGTGGACCGCAAGACCTTCGACCCCTGGCTGCGGGACCGGGCCGAGCAGGCCGGTGCCGAGCGCCGCGTGGGCACCTACGAGAAGATCGACCGTGACGCCGACGGCACCGCCGTGGTGCATTACAAGAATGCCGACGACGACGTGGTGGGGGTGCGTGCGCGGGCGGTGATCGGCGCCGATGGCGCCCGTTCTGCCGTGGCCCGTCAGGAAGTCCCCGGCGCCGACAAGATCCCCCATGTGGCCGCCTACCATGAGATCATCAGTCGTCCCACCCGGCCGGACGCGGAATATGATCCCGAACGCTGTGATGTCTATTATCGCGGCTCCCTGTCCCCGGATTTCTATGCCTGGGTCTTCCCCCACGGCGACACCGTCAGCGTGGGGGTTGGTTCCGCCCATCGCGGCTTCTCCCTGAAGGGCGCGGTGGATGAGTTGAGAAAGGCCGCCGGCATGGAAGACTGCGAGACCCTGCGCCGCGAGGGGGCGCCCATCCCCCTGTACCCGATGAAATGCTGGGACAATGGCCGTGACGTCCTGCTGGCCGGGGATGCCGCCGGCGTGGTGGCGCCCGCCTCCGGCGAGGGCATCTACTACGCCATGCTGGGGGGGCGTCTGGCGGCGGAAGCCGTACACAGTTTCCTCACCTCCGGCAAGCCGGCGGATCTGAAACTGGCCCGCAAGCGCTTCATGAAGCTCCACGGTCAGGTCTTCTGGGTGCTGGGCATCATGCAGCGCTTCTGGTACATCAACGACAAGCGCCGGGAGCGCTTCGTGGCCATCTGCCGGGACAAGGACGTGCAGGAGCTGACCTGGCAGTCCTACATGTACAAGAAGCTGGTGCGGACCCGTCCCCTGGCCCAGATCCGTATCTTCTTCAAGGATATGGGCCATCTGCTGGGCATTTCCAAGGTCTGAGGGTCGAGTCATGGCCCAGTGGTTTGCCTCCGGTCTGATCATCGACCTGATCATCCTGGCCATGGTCCTGGAGGCGGCCTTGCTGGGCCTTTGGCATCGCCGTACCGGCCGGGGGATTGCCTTTGTCCGGCTCTGGCCCTTCCTGCTGGCCGGCGTGTCCCTCATGCTGGCCCTGCGGGCGGCGCTGACCGGGGCCGAGTGGTACTGGATCTCCTTCTGGTTGCTGGGAGGACTGGTGGCCCATGTGGCGGATCTGTGGCAACGCATGCGCTGAACAGGCACCCTGACGGCTCCGGCCCCGCCTGAAAAAACCGCGCCGGGCGGCTTAAATCAGCGGAAACATCATGGTCAGGGTCCAGCCCAGGAAGGCGGCCATGGCCAGCCCCCCGGCCCAGGGCCGTTGCGCCGGCAGGCTCACCAGCAGGGGCAGGGCCAGCATCACCGGCAGCAGGGGCAGGATGATGAGCAGGAACATCATGCCGTCCACCAGGGCGGCGGCAATGCCGACGGTGACCATGGTCACCAGGGCAATGCCCAGGCCCAGGGCGAAACCCCGGATACCCTCCCGTCCCAGCAGGGCGGTGGACAGGGCCACGGCCCAGGGCAGGATCAGCACCGTCAGTACCGGCAGATAGGGCAGGCGGTGCAGCGGGGGCCACCAGGCCAGCCAGACCTTGGCGCCGAGCACACCAAAGGCCAGCATCAGCACGCCGAACATGACCATGCCCCAGCCCAGGTCCGCCCATTCCGGGCGGGGCGGCCGGGTGCCCAGGGCCAGCCAGAACAGGCCGGCCAGGGCCAGCCAGAGGGCGAACTGGGGACTCACCAGCATGCCCCCCAGTCCATCCAGATAGATCACCTCACCAATACCGATCAGGGCCAGGGTGGCGCCGATGCCGCTCAGGGTGGCCCGCAGCAGGGGGCGGCGGGTGTGATCCAGCCAGTCCGGGGGCAATCCCAGCAAAGAGGGCGATTCCCGTTGAGCGAACAGGGGAACCAGGGCGTGCCACAGGATCAGCACGGCCAGCAGGTGCAGCAGCCACCAGGCCAGGGTGGGATTGGGGGAAACGTCCGGGATGGAAAGATCCCAGGCGCGAGCAAACCAGTCCAGGGAAGCAGCGTGGGCATCCTGGCGGAACAGGATGCCGATGTGTTCGGCCTGGGGAATGACGGTGAGGGCGCGGGCGGTGCCCTGCAGGGGATCTCCCCCCTCGCCGCCGGCCTGTTCCAGCAGGGTGTTCGCCGCCGCCAGGAAGGGGCCTTCCCAGGCGCCGGCCATGAGCATCAGGTTGCGGGGGCTGTCCGGGCCGACCTCGCTCTGGCCGGGGGAGATGGCCACCACGGCGCTGACATCGTCCAGGCGCAGCCTGCCGGCGTCAATGGCGGCCCCGGCTCCCAGGGAATGTCCCAGCAGCCCCAGGCGCCGGTGATCCACTTCCGGGCGACTCAGCAGCAGATCCAGGGCGGTCTGGACATCCCGCTGAAACTGTTCTGGATCATTCCACCAGTCCAGGGGGGCCTGATTGCGACCGTGACCACTCAGGTCCGGCAGGGCTACCACCACACCGGCCTGGGCCAGGGTCAGCGCCCAATGGCGCATCAACCGTTCGGAGCCGGCAAAGCCGTGGGCCATGACCACCCCCGGTACCGGTTCGGTCACGGCGGGCAGCAGCAGGGTGACAGGGACGCCATCCTGAGTGAGGGACAGACTCTGCACGCCCCGTTCGGCGGCCAGTACCATCCACCAGGCCAGGGCCATGAGCAGTACCGCGATCAGGGCGGTGCCCAGACGCAGGGGCAGATATCTGTTCATCGTAAGGTGATCCCCACCCGGGACTCGGCGGGGAGCCAGGGCAGGATCTGCTCCGGGTGATCGATGGCCCCATCCGCGCCCCAAGTGGCGGGGGCCTGGGGGTCGTCGATATAGCCGTAGAGGGCCACCAGGGTGTGGGTGCCGGTGGCGCGCCCGGCCTGGATGTCCCGCTCCGCATCCCCCACGTACAGACATTCGGCCGGTTGGCAGGCCGCCTGTTCACAGGCCAGCAGCATGGGCATGGGATGGGGCTTGCGCTGGGGGGTGGTGTCGCCGCTGATGACGGTGACGGCCCGTTGGTGCAGGTCCATGGCGCGCACCAGGGGATCGGTGAGCCAGGCCGGCTTGTTGGTGACGATGCCCCAGTTCATGCCCAGGCGTTCGATGGTATCGAGCAGGGTCTCCATGCCGGGAAACAGACCGGTGTCCCGGCACAGGTAATGCTCGGCGTACAGGGTCAGGAACCGTTGCCGAAGGGTCTCGAACCGGTCCCCCTCGGCGTCGGGAAAGGCCAGTCTGACCAGGGCCGCGCCGCCGTGGGAAACCTGGTTGCGAACCGCCTCGAAGGGCAGCATCGGCACGCCCTGTTCCCGTTGCAGGGCGGCCAGGGCGGCGTACATGTCCGGGGCGGTGTCCGCCAGGGTGCCGTCCAGATCGAACAGCACGGTACGCAGGGGATCGGAGCCGGGCATGGATCAGGCTTTGCGGATGGCGTGAGCCAGATAATTGATGTCCACCCCGGGACCCAGCCGGTAGGTGCCGGAGAGCAACTGGTAATGGATACCCATCAGTTCGTGGAGGCTCAGATCGGTCTCCCGCATCCATTGGGCCAGTTCCGAGGGGCGGACGAAGCGGGCGTAGTCATGGGTGCCCTTGGGCAACATGCGCATGAGGTATTCCGCCCCCAGGATGGCCATGGCAAAGGCCTGGGGGGTGCGGTTGAGGGTGGCGAAGAAGACATGACCGCCGGGTTTCACCAGACGGGCGCAGGCATGGACCACCGACCCCGGATCGGGGACATGCTCCAGCATTTCCATGCAGGTGACCACATCGAAGGTGTCGGGTACGGTTCGGGCCAGCATTTCGGCGGAGGCTTTCTGGTAATCCACCGTCAGGCCGGATTCCAGCAGATGCATGCGGGCCACCCCCAGACCGTCCTCGCTCATGTCGATGCCGGTGACCTGGGCGCCCCGCTGGGCCATGGCTTCCGCCAGCAGGCCGCCGCCGCAGCCCACGTCCAGCACCTTGAGGCCCTTGAGGCCGCCGCAGCCTTCATTGACGTAGTCCAGGCGCAGGGGATTGATCTCGTGCAGGGGGCGGCATTCGCCACTGGGGTCCCACCAGCGGTGGGCCATGTCGGCAAACTTGGCGATCTCGGCGGGGTCGACGTTGTGATGGGTCTCGGACATGGGGATCGGTCTGCTGGAATGATGGGGCATTGTACTCACCGGGGCGACATTTTATCCACCTGGCGCCGGAATCCTCCGGGTGTGGTCCCGGTGGGAGCGGCCCGAGTGCCAGTCCCGGCTCATTCGGCGACGGTCTGATGATCCGCCCTGGCGATCTTCTCCTGCCAGATGCCGATGCGCCGGTGCAGGTCGGCCTCGTCAATGGTGGTGAGCTGGCGGTCCCGCAGCAAGGGACGGCCCGCCACCCAGACATCGCTGACCTGATGGCGGCCGCAGGTATAGATCAGGTGGGACACCGGGTCATAGACTGGCCGGCATTCCAGATCGTCCATGAATACCGCGGTGATGTCTGCCTGCTTGCCGGGGACCAGGGAACCGATGTCATCGGCCAGGCCCAGGGCCCGGGCACCGTTGAGGGTGGCCATGCGCAGGGCGGTATGGGCGGGCAGGGCCGCCGCGTTGCCACTGACTCCCTTGGCCAGCAGGGCGGCGGTGCGCATCTCGCCGAACATGTCCAGATCGTTGTTGCTGGCGGTACCGTCGGTACCCAGGGCCACGTTGACCCCCGCCTCCAGCAGGGTCTGTACCGGGCAGAAGCCGGAGGCCAGTTTCAGGTTGGATTCGGGGCAGTGGACCACATGGGTGCCGGCCTGGGCCAGGTGGGTGATCTCCGCCGGTTGCAGCTGGGTCATGTGGATGGCCATGAGATGGTGACCGCTCAGGCCCAGTCCGGCCAGTCGCTCCAGGGGACGGACACCGAAGCGGGCGGTGGCCTCATTGACCTCATGGGCGGTTTCATGGATGTGCATGTGAATGGGCAGGTCCAACTGATTGGCCAAAGTCACCAGCCGCTTCAGGGGGGCGTCGGACACCGTGTAGGGGGCATGGGGGGCAAAGCAGAAGGAGAGCAGGGCGTTGCCCTTGTGGCGATCATGGATTTCCAGGCCCTTGGCGATGTATTCATCGCCGTTGGCGGCCCAGCGGCTGGGAAAGTCGATGACGATCAGGCCAATGGCTGCCCGGATACCCACTTGGGAGGCCACCAGGGCGGTGGTTTCCGGGAAGAAATACATGTCATTGAAACAGGTGGTGCCGCCCCGCAGCATTTCGGCGGCGGCCAGCAGGCTGCCGTCGTGGACGAAGTCTTCGGCGACGAAGCGCCCCTCGGCGGGCCAGATATGGTTCTGCAGCCAGTCCATCAGGGGTAGGTCATCGGCCAGCCCCCGCAGCAGGGTCATCGGCGAGTGGGTGTGGGCATTGATCAGGCCCGGGATGAGGGCGTGGCGATCCAGGCGGCGGTGGCTGTCAGCCTGGTAGCGCCGTTCCGCCTCGGCGGTGGGCAGCCGATCCAGTATGCGGCCCTCGTGGATGACCAGGGTGTGATGGTCCAGAACCTGGTTGTCCGGTTCCACCGGGATGATCCAGCGGGCGGAGATCATTTTTTCGACGTGTTTCATGCTGGAAAAGATAACCGTACCCCGCAACAGTGGGCAAGCAATACATCGTTGCCGAGGTTGATCCAGGACACTGGCGGCGGAGTCACGGCAGACATACAATTCCGCTCCATGAACACACATGCCCATGACTCCATTCGTGCCGTGCAGTGGACCGGCACCCACCTGCGCCTGCTGGATCAGCGGCGCCTTCCCCATGAATCCGTCTATCTGGATCTGGATACGGCGCCGGAAACGGCGGTGGCCATCCGTGACATGGTGGTGCGCGGCGCCCCAGCCATTGGGGTGACGGCCGCGTATGGGGTGGTTCTGTCCGCCCGCCATGCCTGGACCCGAGACCCGGCCCATTGGCGGGACGCCATGCAGGCGGACCTGGACACCCTGGCGGCCTCCCGTCCCACCGCCGTGAACCTGTTCTGGGCCCTGGACCATATGCGCCGGCTCATGGACCGTCTGCCCGACGGCGTCGACCCCACCGCAGAACTGTTGCTGGAAGCCGAGCGCATCCATCACGACGATATCGAAGGCAACCGCCGCATGGGCGAACTGGGCGCCGCCCTGATCGAGCCTGGCAAGGCGGTGCTGACCCATTGCAATACCGGCTCCCTGGCCACCGGTGGCTATGGCACCGCCCTGGGGGTGATTCGCAGTGCCTATGCCAAGGGCCTGATTCCCCATGTCTTTGCCGACGAAACCCGCCCCTGGCTGCAAGGATCGCGTCTGACCGCCTGGGAACTGGTGCAGGACCGCATCCCGGTGAGCCTGCTGTGTGAGGGTGCCGCCGCCAGTCTGATGCGGGAAGGCCGGATCAGTTGGGTGATCGTGGGCGCGGACCGGATTGCCGCCAACGGCGATGCCGCCAACAAGATCGGCACCTATGGCCTGGCGATACTGGCCCGGCATCACGGGGTGCGCTTCATGGTGGTGGCCCCCACCACCACCATCGACATGGAGGCGGCCGATGGCAGTGCCATTCCCATCGAACAGCGAGGCACCGAGGAGGTGCTGGAACTGGCCGGCAAGCGAGTGGCCGCCGATGGGGCAGGGGCCTGGAACCCGGCCTTTGATGTCACCCCCGCGGAATTGATTGACGCCATCGTGACCGAAAAAGGGGTGGTGGCACAGCCTGATCAGGAGAACATGGCGTTGCTGATGGGGGCCAAAACCTGACGCAACGGTGGGTATGGGGCAGATGTGTCTGCCTGATGGCCGGCACGGCACGGTCATCATGCAAGGATGCCGGGATGGAAACGATCCAGAACAACCCGGATGCCGTGCCGGGTTTGTCTGGATGCCATGGCCTTACCAGGGCAAGGATTTTTCATGCATCGTCTTTTTCCCGTTGTCATCATCGCCGGCTTGTGTCTGGTGCCCGGTCTTGCCGTGGCCCAGCCCCAGCGTCATTGTCCGCTTGATGGCTGCGACTACATGCCCGATGTGCCATGCACCGGGTTTCCCGATCCGCCCGGCTGTTTGTCGCCTCCGGCACCGGCCCCGATGACTTTCGGGCCGTGGCCCTGGTGGTCCCGTTGTGGCGGCCATGTCATTGACATGCTGGATTGCACCCGCAGTGGTCTGTACGGCACTACGGACTGGATCGCACGAGGGATTGATGGCTGGTTTGGGGATGAGGATGCCTTCAAGGAGGGTCGGGGCGTATCCGGCGACCTGAAGCTCAATACTCTGTGGCGGCAGGACCGTTCCCTCAATACCAATCTGCGCCTCGGCGCCCGGATGGACCTGCCCAACCTCAAGGATCGGGCCTACCTGTTTTTTGGTCTGGATAACGAAGATGAACTGATCAGGGATCAGCCGGAAGCCTTTTCCCGCCAGGATCAGTTGCTGGAGGAAAGTCGCCGGGAGGATCAGACCCCCTTTACCGGTCTGGGCTATGCCCTGCGGGAGCATATCGATCTGCGGGCGGGTGTCCGCAGCGCCTACAAGATCTACCTGCAGGCCCGTTACCGCAAGGTGTGGTGGCTGTCGGAACGGAATGCCATCGAGTTTCGTGAAACGGTGTTCTGGACCCTGGATGATCGCTTTGGCGCCACCACGGTGCTCAATTATGAATATGCCTATTCCCCGCAGCTGTCATTTCGCTGGGGCAACAGTGGCACCATTGCAGAAACCACCCAGGGGCTGGTCTGGTCCAGCAGTGTGGGGGTGTTCAGGAGCTTTGGTACTCACCGCCTTTTATCCCTGGAAGCCTTGATCAGCGGCGAGACGGATGCCCGCGTGGAAGTGGCCGAGTACGGTGTTCGTACCGTCTGGCGGCAGTCCCTGCATGAGGACTGGCTATTGGGCCGTTTGATTGCGGGTTATTTCTGGCCACGGGAAGAACATGAGACATTCCGGCGGGAGGCACTGGCGGTGGGTATGGGGCTGGAACTGCGGTTTTGAGCACCGATCCACTCCCGTTCACCGTGGCGCCAGACCGGGGCGGATGACGCTGTCCAGCCCCCCGGATCGAGCACCCGCAGAGGCGCTGTTATGGTATGATCCACCGCGTATTCTGACCCCTTGAATTTTCCGCCCATCATCACGCCCAGAGACTGAATGGCCGAATTCGCCAAAGAAATCCTCCCCGTCAATCTCGAAGACGAGATGCGCCAGTCCTATCTGGACTATGCGATGAGTGTCATCATCGGACGCGCCCTGCCCGACGTGCGGGATGGACTCAAACCGGTACACCGTCGTGTCCTCTTCGCCATGCGCGAGTTGGGCAACGACTGGAACAAACCCTACAAGAAATCCGCCCGCGTGGTGGGTGACGTGATCGGTAAATATCACCCCCATGGTGATTCCGCCGTCTACGACACCATCGTGCGCATGGCCCAGCCCTTCTCCATGCGCTACATGCTGGTGGATGGACAGGGCAACTTCGGCTCCGTGGACGGCGACGCTCCGGCGGCGATGCGATACACCGAAGTGCGCATGGCCCGGATCGCCCACGAAATGCTGGTGGACATCGACAAGGAAACCGTCGATTTCGTCGACAACTACGACGGCTCCGAGTCCGAGCCCTCGGTCTTCCCCGCCCAGTTGCCCCATCTGCTGATCAACGGCTCTGCCGGCATCGCGGTGGGCATGGCCACCAACATCCCGCCCCATAACCTCACCGAGGTGGTGAATGCCTGTATTGCCCTGATTGATGACCCGGAATTGGGTATCGACGGACTGATGGCGCATCTGCCGGGGCCGGATTTTCCCACCGCCGGCACCATCAATGGGGACCGGGGCATCCACGAGGCCTACCGTACCGGTCGTGGCCGCATCTATGTACGCGCCCGCACCGAGATCGAGACCGACGAGCGAACCGGGCGTCAGTCCATCATCGTCACCGAACTGCCCTATCAGGTGAACAAGGCCCGTCTGCTGGAGCGCATTGCTGAACTGGTCAAGGAAAAAAAGCTCGAAGGCATCAGCGAACTGCGGGACGAATCCGACAAGGACGGCATGCGCATGGTGGTGGAACTCAAGCGCGGCGAAGTCCCCGAGGTGATCATCAACAATCTTTATCAGCACACCCAGATGCAGAACGTGTTCGGCATCAACATGGTGGCGCTGGTGGATGGTCAGCCCCGCCTGCTGGATCTCAAGCAGATTCTGGAAGCCTTCCTGCGTCATCGCCGGGAAGTGGTGACCCGTCGGACCATTTATGAGTTGCGCAAGGCCCGTGACCGTGCCCATGTGCTGGAAGGTCTGGCGGTGGCCCTGGGCAATATCGATCAGGTCATTGCCTTGATCAAGGCCTCCGGTAGCCCGGCCCAGGCCAAGGCGGCGTTACTGGCCCAGGGCTGGAACCCCGGATCGGTGACCGCCATGCTGGAACGTGCTGGTGCCCTGGCCTCTCGCCCGGAGGATCTGGCGCCGGAACTGGGCCTCAAGGCGGATGGATACCATCTGTCCGAGACTCAGGTTCAAGCGATTTTAGACCTGCGTCTGCATCGCCTGACCGGGCTGGAACAGGACAAAATCGTTGCCGAGTATCGGGAACTGTTGGCGCGCATCCATGACTTGCTGGAGATCCTCGCCAGCCCGGACCGCTTGATGGCCGTGATTCGTGAGGAACTGGACATCATCCGGGAACAGTATGGGGATGAACGTCGGACCCATATTCTCAGCACCCAGCTTGACCTGACCCTGGAAGACCTGATCACCGAGGAAGATGTGGTGGTCACCCTGTCTCATGCCGGATACGCCAAGTATCAACCCCTGAGCACCTATCGTGCCCAGCGTCGTGGGGGCCGGGGCAAGACCGCCACCACCTTCCGCGACGAGGATTTTGTGGATCGTCTGGTGGTGGCCAATACCCACGACACCATTTTGTGCTTTTCCAGTCGCGGCAAGGCCTACTGGCTCAAGGTCTATGAACTGCCTCTGGGCAGTCGTACCGCTCGGGGTCGTCCCATGGTCAACCTGTTGCCCCTGGAGGAAGGGGAGCGGATCAATGCCATCCTGCCGGTGCGTCAGTACCGGGAGGATGTCTACGTCTTCATGGCCACCAGTGAGGGGGTGGTGAAAAAGACCCCACTGGTGGATTTCTCCCGTCCCCGTTCCAACGGCATCATTGCCGTGGGTCTGCGGGAAGGAGACGGGCTGGTGGATGTCAAACTCACCGACGGTCATCAGGACGTGATGCTGCTCACATCCGCCGGCAAGGCCATTCGTTTCAACGAAGATTCCGTCCGCCCCATGGGCCGGACCGCCGGGGGCGTGCGTGGTGTCAAGCTGGGTGAAGGGCAGCAGGTGATTTCCCTGATCATCGTCGATGAGGGCACCATCCTGGTGGCTACCGAGAACGGTTATGGCAAGCGCACGCCACCAGAAGATTTTCCACGCCATGGTCGGGGCGGTCAGGGGGTCATTGCCATTCAGACCAGCGGCCGCAACGGCAACGTGGTCGGCGCAACCCTGGTGGGCGACGAGGACGAGGTCATGCTCATCACCAACGGCGGCACGCTGGTGCGGACCCCGGTGGCCGATATCTCGGTGCTGGGTCGCAATACCCAGGGCGTGAGGCTGATTCGTCTGGCCGACGACGAGAACCTGGTGGAACTGGCCCGGGTGGAAGGTCTCAACGGCGAAGGCGAGGAAGAAGCCGAGATGTCTTCAGAGACTGCCGATGCCTGACGCCATTGTGGTTGCTGCGGCCAAGGCATCGCCCCCACGGTGCGCTGTTTCTGCCTGGATGGCAACAAACCGTATTCAGTAGTGTGATTCAATTCTGGAGTCAACCATGACACGAGTCTACAACTTCAGCGCCGGCCCCGCCGTGCTGCCCGAGCCGGTGCTGGAACGCGCCCGCGAAGACATGCTCGACTGGAACGGGACCGGCATGTCGGTGATGGAAATGAGTCACCGTGGCAAGGCCTTTGTGTCCATTGCCAATCAGGCGGAACAGGATCTGCGGGATCTGTTGCAGATCCCCGCCAACTACAAGGTGCTGTTCCTGCAGGGTGGTGCCACTGGCCAGTTCGCCGCCATCCCCATGAACCTGCTGCGGGGCAAGACCCGGGTGGACTATGTCAACACCGGCGCCTGGTCCAAGAAGGCCATCGCCGAGGCCAAAAAATATGCGGATGTGAACGTGGTGGCCACCGCCGCCGACAGCCACTTCACCACCATCCCGGCCTTTGATGGCTGGCAGCGCGGCAGCGATGCCGCCTACCTGCACTACACCCCCAACGAGACCATCGGCGGGGTGGAATTCCACTGGATCCCCGAATCCGGTGACGTACCCCTGGTGGCGGACATGTCCTCCAACATCCTGTCCGGTCCCCTGGATGTCTCCCGCTTCGGCCTCATCTACGCCGGTGCCCAGAAGAACATCGGTCCCGCCGGCCTCACCCTGGTGATCGTCCGTGACGACCTGCTGGGCGGCGCCATGGCATCCACCCCCAGCATCTTCGACTACCAGGTGCAGGCGGAAGCCGAGTCCATGTCCAACACCCCGCCCACCTATGCCTGGTACCTGGCCGGACTGGTGTTCCAGTGGCTCAAGGAGATCGGCGGCCTGAAGGTGATGGACGAGATCAATCGCCGCAAGGCCGAGAAGCTCTACAAGGCCATCGACAACTCCGCCTTCTACACCAACCCGGTGGATGTGGCTGCCCGCTCCCGCATGAACGTGCCCTTCACCCTGGCGGACCCCGAACTGGACGGCCTGTTCCTCAAGGAAGCCGAGCAGGCGGGACTGACCACCCTCAAGGGCCACCGCTCCGTGGGCGGCATGCGTGCCAGCATCTACAACGCCATGCCCGAGGCCGGCGTCGATGCCCTGGTGGAATTCATGGTGGACTTCGAACAGCGCAAGGCATGACATGTACAAGATCCTTACCCTGAACAACATCTCTCCCAGGGGCCTGGACCGGTTCGGCCACGAGCATTATGAAGTGGCCTCCGAAATCAGCCAGCCCGATGCCGTCATGGTGCGTTCGTTCAACATGCATCAGATGGAGATTCCCGCCAGCCTCAAGGCCGTGGGCCGCGCCGGCGCCGGCGTGAACAACATCCCCCTGGAGGCCATGACCGAGCGGGGCGTGGCGGTTTTCAATGCCCCCGGCGCCAATGCCAACGCGGTGAAGGAACTGGTGCTGGCGGGGATGCTGCTGGCGGCTCGCAATATCTGCCAAGCCTGGGACTACACCCGCAATCTGACCGGGGATGACGCAACCCTGCACAAGCAGGTGGAAGCCGGCAAGAAACAGTTCAGCGGCTTTGAACTGCCCGGCCGTACCCTGGGGGTGGTGGGTCTGGGGGCCATCGGCGTGCAGGTGGCCAATGCCGCCCGCGCCCTGGGCATGAACGTCATCGGCTTTGATCCGCACATCACCGTGCGCGCCGCCTGGCTGCTGGATGCCGGTGTGCAGCAGGCTCTGAGCGTGGACGACCTGATCGCCCGATGCGACATGGTCACCTTCCATGTCCCCCTGAACGACCATACCCGTCACCTGCTCAACCGGGAGCGGCTTCACTCCATGCGGGACGGTGCCGTGGTGCTGAATTTTGCCCGCGAGGGCATCGTGGACGAGGCCGCCGTGCTCGAGGCCCTGGAAGCAGGCAAGCTGCGCAGTTATGTGTGTGATTTCCCCAGCAACAACCTGATGGGCAAGGCCGGGGTGATCGCCCTGCCGCACCTGGGTGCCTCTACCCAGGAAGCGGAGGAGAACTGCGCCGTCATGGTGGCGGATCAGCTGCGCGAGTACCTGGAGCACGGCAATGTGCGCAATTCCGTGAACCTGCCGGAGGTGGTGCTGCCTCGGGCGGGCAAGACCCGTCTGGCGGTCATCAACCGCAATCTGCCGGACATGGTGGGGCAGATCTCCCATGTGCTGGGGCAGAACAGCATCAATATCGTCCACATGGTGAATGAATCCCGCGCCGGAGTTGCCTACAATCTCATCGACGTGGAAGACGAGATCGGTGAAGAAGCGGCCCGCGCCATCGCGGGCATTGACGGCGTGTTGCGGGTCCGCGTCCTGTAACAGGTCCCACGGCTAGAGCAGATCGAGATATGAGTGGTCAGGACGGGGAGACGCTGGACGGCATTCGCCGGCGCATTGATGCGCTGGACGATGAGATCATGCGTCTGATCAGCGAACGGGCCGACTGTGCCCAGGAAGTGGCCCGCATCAAGCGGGCCGCCGATGCCCGGGCGGAGTTCTACCGCCCGGAACGGGAGGCCCAGGTATTGCGCCGGATTCAGGCGGCCAATCCCGGCCCCCTGAACAGCGAGGAGATGGCCCGGTTGTTTCGGGAGATCATGTCCGCCTGTCTGGCCCTGGAGCAGCAGTTGTCCATTGCCTTTCTGGGGCCGGAGGGGACCTTCACCCAGGCCGCCGCCCTCAAGCATTTCGGGCATTCGGTCAATACGGTCCCCATGAATGCCATCGACGAGGTCTTCCGTGAAGTGGAGTCCGGCAGTGCCCATTACGGGGTGGTGCCGGTGGAGAACTCCACGGAAGGGGTGGTGACCCATACCCTGGACCGCTTCATGCAGTCTCCCCTGAGCATCTGCGGCGAGGTGGAGCTGAGAATTCATCACCACCTGCTGTCCACGGCCGACGCCCTGTCCCGGGTGGAGCGGATCTATTCCCACCAGCAGTCCCTGGCCCAGTGCCGGGAGTGGCTGGATGCCCGTCTGCCCCAGGCCGAGCGCCTGTCGGTGAGCAGCAATGCCGATGCGGCCCGGCGTGCGTCCCGGGAGCCGGGGGCGGCGGCCATTGCCAGCGAGGCGGCGGCGGAGCTTTACGGCCTCAACGTGCTGGCGGCCAATATCGAGGACTCACCGGACAATACCACCCGCTTTCTGGTGATCGGCCCCCGTTCCAGCGGTCCCTCCGGCAACGACAAGACCTCGCTGCTGGTATCGGCCCGCAATCGCCCCGGTTCCCTCCATGGTCTGCTCTCGCCCTTTGCCGATAATGACGTGAGCCTGACCCGGATCGAATCCCGGCCTTCCCACTGCGTGAACTGGGAATATGTGTTCTTCATGGACATCGAGGGTCATGCCCAGGATGCCCACGTGGCCAAGGCCCTGGCGGAACTCAAGCAGGAAGCGGAACTGGTCAAGGTGCTGGGGTCTTACCCCAAGGCGGTTCTGTAGGCCCTGGTATCGGCGGCGGTCCATCCGCGCCCGGGCAGTTTTGTGACGGCTTCCAAGAATCAACCCCGGAGACAACATGAGCTGTGATTACCGTGCCCTGGCCAATGCCGGCGTTCAAAGCCTGATGCCTTACCAGCCCGGCAAGCCGGTGGAGGAACTGGAGCGGGAACTGGGCATCCGCGAGAGCATCAAGCTGGCCTCCAACGAAAATCCCTTAGGTCCCAGTCCCCGTGCCATTCAATCCCTGGGGGGATTGCTGGAGGGGTTGGCCCTGTATCCCGATGGCGGCGGTTTTGCCTTGCGCCGGCGTCTGGGGGAAGTGCTGGGGGTGGAACCGGCCTGCATCACCCTGGGCAACGGCTCCAACGATGTGCTGGAACTCATTGGCCGGGCCTATCTCTCCCCCGGCCGCAACGCGGTCTTCTCCGCCCATGCCTTTGCCGTCTATCCGCTGGTGGTGCAGGCGGTGGATGCCGAGGCCCGCGTTGCCCCGGCCAATCCCATGGATCATGCCATGCCCTACGGCCACGACCTGGCCGCCATGGCGGAGCGGGTGGATGCCCATACCCGGGTGATCTTCGTCGCCAACCCCAACAATCCCACTGGCACCTGGCTGGACGCGGCTTCCCTCAAGGCCTTCATCGCCGCTCAGCCCCGGGAGACCCTGGTGGTGGTGGACGAGGCCTATTTCGAATACGTGGAAGAAGCCGAATACCCGGATACCACCCGCTGGCTGGCGGAATTCCCCAACCTGGTGGTGACCCGGACCTTCTCCAAGATCCACGGTCTGGCGGGTCTGCGCATCGGCTACGCGGTGTCCAGTCCGGAGGTGGCGGACATCCTCAATCGGGTGCGTCAGCCCTTCAATACCAACACCCTGGCCCAGGCCGGTGCCCTGGCGGCCCTGGAAGACGATGCCCACGTGCGTGAATCTGTCCGGGTGAACCGGGAAGGTCTGGATTTTCTCACCGCCGCCTGCCGTGAGCGGGGTCTGGATTTCATTCCCTCGGTGGGCAACTTCCTGTGCATCGACATGGGCCGGGAAGCCGGGCCGGTGTATCAGGCTCTGCTGCACCAGGGGGTGATCGTGCGTCCCGTGGGCGGCGGTTACGGCCTGCCCCATCATCTGCGGGTGACGGTGGGACGTGCCCACGAAAATCGCCGCTTCATGGATGCTCTGGATCAGGTGCTGGGCCGGTGATTCGTCGTCTGACCATTTTCGGTGTCGGCCTCATCGGCGGTTCCCTGGCCCTGGCCCTGCGCCGGGCGGGCGCCTGTAAGGAGGTGGTGGGCTGTTCCCGTTCCGAAAATCATCTGCGCCAGGCGGTGGAACTGGGGGTGATCGACCATTACACCCTGGACCCGGCAGCGGCGGTGGCGGGTGCCGACATGGTGGTGCTGGCGGTGCCCCTGGGGGCCATGGGCGGCGTCTGCGCCGCCATCCGTGACCATCTGGCACCGGATGCGGCCCTCACCGATGTGGGCAGTGCCAAGGGCAGCGTGGTGGACGCGGTACGGGCAGGGTTCGGCGAACTGCCCCATGGCTTCGTGCCCGGTCATCCCATTGCCGGGACCGAGCGCAGCGGTGTGGAGGCGGCCTTTCCGACCCTGTTTCAGGGCCGGCGGGTGATTCTGACCCCGCTGGATACCACGGACATCGGCGCCCTGGCCAAGGTGCGTACCCTGTGGGAGTTGACCGGGGCGGTGGTGGAAACCATGTCCGTGGCCCACCATGACGAGGTTCTGGCGGCCACCAGTCATCTGCCTCACCTGCTGGCCTTCGGCCTGGTGGACAGCCTGGCCCGCATGGGCGAGCGGGACGAGATCTTCCGTTATGCGGCCGGCGGTTTTCGCGACTTCACCCGCATCGCTTCCAGCGATCCGGTGATGTGGCGGGATATCTGCCTGTCCAACCGGGAAGCGATCCTGTCGGTGATGGCCCATTATCAGGAAGATTTGACCCTGATCACCGAGGCGGTGTCCCGGGGTGACGGTGAGCGGCTGCTGGAGATCTTTCAGCGCGCCAAGGCCGCCCGGGATCGGTTCTGTGAGTGAATGTTCTTTTCGTGGATGCAGGTGAGCTGATGACACATGGCAGTACGCTGGAATTTCGGGTGGAACCGGGCGGTCGGCTGGAAGGCCGCTGCCGGGTTCCCGGTGACAAATCCATCTCTCATCGCGCCATCATGCTGGGGGCGCTGGCGGAAGGCACCACCGAGGTGAGTGGTTTTCTGGAGGGGGAGGACTGCCTGGCCACCCTCAAGGCTTTTCGCGCCATGGGGGTGCGGATCGACGGCCCCGAAGCCGGGCGGGTGACCATCCACGGCGTGGGCTTGCAGGGTCTCAAGGCCCCCGGCGCCCCCCTGGACCTGGGTAACTCCGGGACGTCCATGCGCCTGATGGCCGGCCTGCTGGCCGGACAGCCGTTTGATACCGTGCTCACCGGCGATGCCTCCCTGAGCCGTCGACCCATGGGCCGTGTCACCGAACCCCTCTCACGCATGGGTGCCCGCATCGACACCGGCCCCGAGGGCCGTCCCCCCCTGACCATCCGGGGTGGGCAGGCGCTGGAAGGTATTGACTATGAGATGCCCATGGCCAGCGCCCAGGTCAAGTCCAGTGTGCTGCTGGCGGGCCTCCATGCCCGGGGCCGGACCTGCGTGACCGAACCGGCACCGACCCGGGACCACACCGAGCGCATGCTCACCGGGTTCGGCTATGACGTGGCCTGTCACCATGGGCGGGTCTGCCTGCAGGGTGGGGGGCGTCTACGGGCCGCTGCCATCGACGTGCCGGCGGATATCTCATCCGCGGCCTTCTTCCTGGTGGGGGCCTCCATCGCCCCCGGTTCCGAGCTGACCCTGGCGCATGTGGGGGTCAATCCCACCCGCACCGGCATCATCGACATCCTGCAACTGATGGGGGCCGACATCCGCCTGGAAAATCCCCGTGAAGTGGGTGGCGAGCCGGTGGCGGATCTGGTGGTGCGGGCCGCCCCCCTCAAGGGCATCCGTATCCCCGAGGCCCTGGTGCCCCTGGCCATCGACGAATTTCCCGCCCTCTTCGTGGCGGCCGCCTGTGCCGAGGGGGAAACCGTGCTCACCGGTGCCGAGGAACTGCGGGTCAAGGAAAGCGACCGGATCCAGGTGATGGCCGATGGCCTGGCCGCCTGCGGTATCCAGGCGCGACCCACGCCGGACGGTATCGTGATTCAGGGTGGCCGGCTGCAGGGCGGGGTGGTGCACAGTCACGGCGATCATCGCATTGCCATGTCCTTTGCCATGGCGGCGCTGCGGGCCCAGGGTTCCATCCGCATCCAGGACTGCGCCAACGTGAATACCTCCTTCCCGGGTTTTGCCGCGCTCGCCGGTGGGGCGGGGCTGAACATCCATGTGAAGGAGGAGGGCGTCTGATGTTCGTGCCCGTGATCACCCTGGACGGTCCCGGTGGTTCCGGCAAGGGGACGGTGAGCCGCCTGCTGGCCGAACGATTGGGCTGGTCCTTCCTCGACAGCGGTGCCTTGTACCGTCTGGTGGCCCTGGGCGCCCTGCGTCGCGGGATGGCGCTGGACGACGTGGCGGGAGTGTCCGGGCTGGCCCGTCATCTGGATGTGTGCTTCGAACTGGATGAGGCCGGCGCCCCCGCGGTTCGCCTGGACGGCGATCGGGTGGGCGGCGAGTTACGTACCGAGGCCTGTGGCGATGCCGCTTCAAAAGTGGCCGCCATTCCCGAAGTCCGGCAGGCCCTGCTGGATCGGCAGCGGGATTTTCGCAGCGCTCCGGGGCTGGTGGCCGATGGCCGGGACATGGGCACGGTGGTCTTTCCCGATGCGCCATTGAAGGTTTTCCTGACTGCGGACACGGAAGAAAGGGCCCGGCGTCGCTACCTGCAGTTGAAGGAGCAGGGCCTTAATGCTAACCTGCCAGCCCTCATAGAAGAGCTGGCCGAACGTGATCGGCGTGATGCGGAGCGGGCCGTGGCCCCGCTCAGGCCCGCGGAAGATGCCATCGAGGTGAACTCCACCCACATGAGCATTGATGCGGTCCTGAACGAGATCCTTGCATTGGCGGCGCAACGCGGTCTGAAGGCAGTACCATGATCCTATGGTCCGGGGCAGGCAAGCCCGGGATCCTTTTTGAATAACCGGTCTGTCACCGGATAGTGCAGGCCCCAATACCATTTTGCAGGTTCAACCAACCCATGACTGAAAGTTTCGCGCAACTGCTCGAAGAGAGCTTGTCCTCCATCGAGATGCGGCCCGGCTCCATCTTGAACGGCACTGTCATCAACATCACCAATGACATGGTGGTGGTCAATGCCGGCCTCAAGTCCGAGGGCGTCATCCCCATCGAGCAGTTCTACAACGAAAAGGGTGAGCTGGAAATCCAGATCGGCGATCTGGTGGAAGTGGCCCTGGAGTCCCCCGAAGATGGCTTCGGCGAGACCCGCATGTCCCGCGAGAAGGCCAAGCGTGCCAAGGCCTGGGAACGCCTCGAAGAAGCCATGGAGAAGGACGAGACCATCGCCGGCATGATCAGCGGCAAGGTCAAGGGCGGCTTCACCGTGGAACTGGGCGACATCCGCGCCTTCCTGCCGGGCTCCCTGGTGGACGTCCGCCCCGTGCGCGACACCGCGTACCTGGAAGGCAAGGAACTGGAGTTCAAGCTCATCAAGCTGGACCGTCGCCGCAACAACGTGGTGGTGTCCCGCCGCGCCGTGGTGGAGAAGGAATACAGCGCCGAGCGCGAAGCCCTGCTCAAGAACCTGCAGGAAGGCATGGTCCTCAACGGTATCGTCAAGAACCTCACCGACTACGGTGCGTTCCTGGATCTGGGGGGTATCGACGGCCTGCTGCACATCACCGACATGGCCTGGAAGCGGGTCAAGCACCCCTCCGAAGTGGTCAACATCGGTGACGAGATCCAGGTCAAGGTGCTCAAGTTCGACCGCGAGCGCAACCGCGTCTCCCTGGGTCTCAAGCAGCTGGGCGAAGATCCGTGGGAAAACATCACCCGCCGTTATCCGGTGGGCACCCGTCTGTTCGGCAAGATCACCAACATCACCGACTACGGCTGCTTCGTGGAAGTGGAAGACGGCGTCGAAGGTCTGGTGCACGTCTCCGAGATGGATTGGACCAACAAGAACGTGAATCCCGCCAAGGTGGTGGTGGTGGGCGAGGAAGTGGAAGTGATGATCCTCGACATCGACGAGGAGCGTCGCCGCATCTCCCTGGGCATGAAGCAGTGCCAGCCCAACCCCTGGGACGAGTTCGCCGCCATGCACAACAAGGGCGAGAAGGTCTCCGGCGTGATCAAGTCCATCACCGATTTTGGCATCTTCGTGGGCCTGGACGGTGGCATCGACGGTCTGGTTCACCTGTCCGACCTGTCCTGGAACATGCCCGGTGAAGAAGCCGTGCGCAATTTCCGCAAGGGCGAGGAAATCGAAGCCGTGGTCCTGTCCGTGGACCCGGAGCGTGAGCGCATCTCCCTGGGCCTGAAGCAGCTGGACAAGGATCCCTTCTCCAACTTCGTGGCGGAAAATGCCAAGGGCAGCATCGTCAAGGGTGTGGTCCGGGAAGTGGACGCCAAGGCTGCCGTGGTGGAACTGGGCGATGGGGTTGATGGTATCCTGCGGGCTTCTGAACTGTCCCGTGATCGGGTGGAAGATGCTCGTTCCATCCTGACCGTTGGCGAGGCCGTGGAAGCCAAGTTCGTGGGTGTGGACCGTAAGAACCGCACCGTGACCTTGTCCATCAAGGCCAAGGAAAGTGACGAAGAAGCCGAAGTGATGCAGGATTACAGCGGTTCTTCTGCGGCCACCACCTCCCTGGGTGCATTGCTCAAGGAACAGCTGGCCGGCAGTAGCGATAGCGACAAGAAGTAAGGTTCTCGCCGACATCCCCGGATGGGATCCATCCGGGGATGTTTGTGTGCCGGGAGTCATGGTCGTGTAACATGCAGGGGGCAGGACGATGACGAAATCGGAACTCATCGATATACTGGCTCGCAAGCAGAGCCAGCTCGCGTACAAAGATGTCGAGTTGTCCGTCAAGACCATACTCGAACAGATGAGCCAGGCACTGGCCACCGGAGACCGGATCGAGATTCGGGGTTTTGGCAGTTTCTCGCTGCACTTCCGGCCGCCACGGGTGGGGCGCAATCCCAAAACAGGAGAGACAGTGTCTCTGCCGGGTAAGCATGTGCCTCATTTCAAGCCTGGCAAGGAATTGCGGGAGCGGGTCAACGAGCCGGAAAAGACCGGGATCCGCTGACGTGGAAAATACACCAATACATGTCCACAATCGGAAAAGCAGCCCATGAGTCGAGTCATTCTTCCGTTGGTTCTCATCCTGGCCGTTCTTCTTGGAGCCAGTTTCACGATTCTCAATGCCGGAGAGGTGGATGTGCATCTGTACCTGGAAAGCTTCCAGGTGCCGCTGTCCATCGTCGTCTTCGTCAGCATGTTGCTGGGGGCTGTTCTGGGGGGACTGGCCTGCAGTGGACTGGTGATGCGTCGTGGCCGCGATGCACGCCTGCTGCGCAAGCGCTGCAAGCGGGCCGAGGATGAAATCGCCAGACTGCGCGCATTGCCCAGCAACAACAAGGTTTGATCTTTTATGATGGAAGTCCTGTGGCTGCTGCTGCCGGTAGCGGCAGCCTCGGGATGGTTGGCGGCCCGCAGGACCGCCCGGCATGAGGTCGGGCGGTCCCGGGGCGTTCCCTTTCCTGATCAGTACATCAAGGGTCTCAATTATCTGCTGACCGAGCAATCGGATCGGGCGCTGGAAGTGTTCATCGATATGGTGGACGTGGACCCGGATACCGTAGAGACCCATCTGATTCTTGGTAGTCTGTTCCGGCGTCGGGGAGAAGTGGATCGGGCCATCCGCATCCATCAAAATCTGGTGGAACGGAAAAACCTGGACCCGCCCCAACGGGCCAATGCCCTAATGGAGCTGGGGCGTGACTACATGAAAGCCGGTCTGTTGGATCAGGCTGAATCCCTGTTCAAGGAACTCATTCAACTGGGCTTTCTCCAGGCAGAAGCCTGGCGGTGCCTGCGAACGCTCTACGAGCGGGAACGGGACTGGGCCAATGCCATCCGGGCCAGTGAGCAGCTATGTGCATTTTCCACCGACCCCCAGAACCAGCGGATTGCCCAGTATCATTGTGAACTGGCAGAGATGGCCCGTGCCGGGGGAGAAGCGGCCCTGGCCGGACAGCATGCCCGAAAAGCACTGAGTTTTGATCGGGGCTGTGCCAGGGCCGATATCCTCATGGGAGACTTGGCGATGGATGATGCCGATCCATCACGGGCAGTGGCCCATTACAGCCGGGTGGTGCGTCAGGATGCCGGCTTGTTGCCCTTGGTATTCTCCAGACTGGACAGGGCCTTTCAGGATGCAGGACACGATGAGGGGCTGGTATCCCTGCTGATGCAATTGCAGGATCAGCAGCCCTCGTCAACGGCGCTGGCCCTGGCCCTGGCCCAAACCCTGGAAGCCAGCGACCGGATGGATGACCTGGAAGCACTGCTGCAAAATCAGCTGGCCCAGGAATCCACCGCCCTGGGTCTGGTACCGGTTTATTTACGTTGCAAGATTCGTCATGGCCCCCTGACTGTGGAGACGCTGACAGGGATGATGCAGATGGTGGAACGGTATCTGGAAGGGCACCCCTGTCACACCTGTACTCAATGTGGATTTCAGTCCCGAACCCATTTCTGGCATTGTCCCGGATGTCGGGGTTGGGCCACCATCCGCCCCATCGACAGTCGGGTGGAACAGCGTCCCGAGACCTGTTTGACCCCCCCTTGAGTTTTAACCAACAGTGCTTCAAGCCCCCGGCTTTGGTCGTGGGGCGCGGTCCAATGTGCTAACACGAGGTTTGCCTGGATATGTTTCCAACTACTGCCGGTCCACGGGTGATTGTTGCTCTGGACTATCCCGATGCCGCCGCGGCCCTGGCCCTGGTTTCCCGTCTTGACCCATCACAATGTCGCCTCAAGGTGGGATTTGAACTGTTTGTCAGTGCTGGTCCCGGTCTGGTGGAGCGCCTCCAGACCCTGGGCTTTGAAGTCTTTTTAGACCTTAAATTTCACGACATTCCCAACACGGTGGCCGGTGCTTGCCGGGCAGCGGCCCGGTTGGGGGTATGGATGGTCAATGTCCATGCCAGTGGTGGCCGGCCAATGATGGAGACAGCCCGGGAGGCCCTGGAAGCGGCGACAACCTCGGCGCCCCGGCCCTTGCTGATCGCGGTGACCGTATTGACTTCCATGGATGATGCCGATCTGGCCGGTTGTGGCATCAATCGCCCGGTGACTGATCAGGTCCGGTATCTGGCAACCCTGACCCATGAGGCTGGTCTGGACGGGGTGGTATGTTCCGCCCATGAGGCGGGCGAGTTCAGAGCCGCTTTAGGGGAACAATTTCTGCGGGTGACTCCGGGTATCCGTCCGGCCACGGCGGACCTGGGGGATCAAAAACGGGTCATGACACCCTTCCAGGCACTGACACTGGGGGCCACCCATTTGGTCATGGGTCGCCCCGTGACCCAGGCCCGTGATCCTGGGGCAGTTTTGACGGCGATCAATAGCGAAATCAGTGCGGCTTGAATCGGCAAGACATTTGGGTCATAGTACCCCTGCGGGTACAACGGAGTGCAGGAACATGTTACCCGCGTTTAACCATGGAATGCCAAGGATATCCTCAAGGAGGCAATGGTATGAAAACTCTCATGTCCCTGATCGTGTTCTTCTCCCTGCTGTTCACCGCCGGTAGCGCCTGGGCTATGGGTACCGTGAACGTCAATGAAGCAGATGCCCAGACCATCTCCCGTGCATTGAGCGGTGTGGGGATGGCCAGGGCCGAGGCCATTGTGGCCCATCGGGAGCAGAATGGCCCCTTCACCTCTGTCCATCAACTGACCCAGGTCAGGGGGATCGGTTCGCGCACTGTGGAACAGAACCTGGACCGGATAGTCGTGGGTGCCCAAGGGCAGCAGGAATGACGCCTGCTCATGCCTGATGGTTCAGCCCCCAGGGTTGAACCCGATACCAGCAAGGGGCGGGATTACCGCCCCTTGTTTGTTTGGCAAAATCCCCACCGCCTATACTGATCGTGGCACTGAGTCATCCATTCACTTCGACCGATGAAGACGTGGTTATGCAAAAGAAGATACGTAAGGCGGTTTTTCCCGTGGCGGGAATGGGTACACGTTTCCTGCCTGCCACCAAGGCCAATCCCAAGGAAATGCTGCCGGTGGTGGACAAGCCACTGATCCAGTACGCTGCAGAGGAGGCAGTTGAAGCCGGTATCGACGTGCTGGTGTTTGTTACCGGTCGCAACAAGCGCTCCATTCCCGATCATTTTGACAAAGCCTACGAACTGGAAACCGAGTTGCAGGAGCGCGGCAAGGAAAAAATGCTGGAGATTGTCCGCAACATCCTGCCTTCAGAGATCACCTGTATCTACATTCGTCAGGCCGAGGCCCTGGGTCTGGGACATGCGGTAGGCTGTGCCCGGCCAGTGGTGGGAGATGAACCCTTTGCCGTGATTCTGGCCGATGACCTCATCGACGGCGGTGGACAAGGGGCACTCAAACAGATGGTGGATATCCATGAACAGCATGGTTGCAGCATCCTTGGTGTAGAGGAAGTGCCTCCCACGGAAACCCAGAAATATGGCGTGGTCACACCAGAACCCTTGGCAGAGCGGCTTTGGAACGTCAAGGGTATTGTGGAAAAACCAGCCCCGGAAGTGGCTCCGTCGAATATGGCTGTGGTGGGGCGCTACATTCTCACCCCCCGCATTTTCGATCTGCTGGAGAATACCCCTCAAGGGGCGGGGGGTGAAATCCAGCTCACCGATGCCATTTCCGATCTGCTTAAGGAGCAGCAGGTGCTGGCCCACCGCTTCAATGGTATCCGCTATGACTGCGGCAGCAAGCTTGGCTACTTGCAGGCCACCGTGGAATACGCTCTGAAGCATCCAGAGCTCAAGGACGATTTCCGGGAGTATCTGCTAAAACAGGTTTGCAGTCGCGTGAGTTGACTGTAGGTATCAGGTCACATCATCACAGGTCGGCACAAAGTGCCGCCCGTAACAGGCATCGGTCAGGACGTGAGCTGGTTTAGATTCATGGGGTGGTCTGGCCGTCCCAGGGAAAATGCCGTTTCCCTGGGACGGCGGGATGATGAGCGTTACCAGCGCTGGTCCAGGGCCGTCAAGCGGACACGGGTTTCCCGCAATCTGCTCAATATTGCCTGGACGGCAGGTCCGGTGACGGTACTGGGCCTTTCCGGTGGTTACTACATTGGCTATGGTCGCCCACCTTCCCTGGAACTGGTCACCTATTTTGTCAGCTTTACCGTACTCTCCGGCCTGATTGGTCTGGTGGCCAAGATTGTCTATGACAGTATCCACGGTAGCGCCAAGGAGCAGGCCCGGGTGGATGTCATGGAAGCCATCGACACACTGGGGGATCTGATCCTGGCGGTACGGGATCTGGCCATGGAGGGATTGGAACCGGAAGTCCGTCGCCGTGAGGCCGCTGTGCAGTTGCTGCAACGGGTAGATCTATCCCCCGAAGGGGTGGCTTTTGCCTGTGAGGAACTCACCGGCAATCCGGCCCTGGGGCGCTGGTTGGCCCAGATTGATACCTTCCGCCGGGCCGGCCTGTATTCCCGCATTCGTGATATTCACCAGGAAAAAGGCGAAGAATTCGAGCATATCGTTGCAGATCTTCGCCAGATTGCCCCGGTTGCCGCAGGTATTCTGCGGGAACGCTATCTGGGTCGGGCGCCCCGGCTCCAGTTGGGAGCGCCCCGGGATGAGTTTTTTCTGGAACGGGTGATGGCGGCCATCGAGCAGGATAACTTCCTGTTAATGACCACTGCCGATGTGGAGGCCATGCTGGTGCTGGCCTTTGAGCTGATCAATGGGCGGGAGATCCCCATGTTGATGTTCAGCTATACCGGCAAATGGCGTTTGGCCGGAGCGCTGGACCGGATGGAAGCGGCCCGTAGCCGTTACCGTATCGCCCAGGCGGCTGCCAGTAACCGGATTCGCGCCCTGGCGTCCTGGCTGGTGGAGGCGGATCTACTGCTCTACGAAGCGGTGCCCGAAGGATTGTCTTCCCATCTGCTGGTGGAACGGGTGGTGCTGGCGCTGGATACCCTGGCCGCTCAGGTGGATGATTTGAGCCGGACCGGAGACATGCCAAAGTCCCGTGGGGATCTGCTGCGATTGGCAGAACATCTGGCCACGGCCCTGCGCCTGTATCGCACCGCTCACGAGGCTTTTCAGGAAGTGGGGCGTGTCCATGCAGAACTGCTGCGGGCATCGGAGGCCTGGGAGGCGCTGACTTCCCGGGATCTGGATGCCTCCGAGCAATTGCGGGTAGGACCGGGGCGGCGAGGGCTTCGCATCGTGGAAAAAGTGGTCAGCCTGGACGAGGAAGCCCGTGAATCCGTCTGTCAGCATCTGGTGAAGTATCTCCACGGGGAGCATCTTGAAAAACGGGGGCGCCGGTTTTTCACCCGTAGGGATGGTCGTCGCCGGCCCCTGACCCTGGATGGTGCCAGACAACTGGCGGTGGAAGTGGCTCTGGCCCTGGAACCCCATATCGGTCTGTCCCGACCAGAAGTACAGCGGGGGGTGGGGGCAACCCAGGCCAGTTATTTAGGCAATCTGGAGCCGGGCATGAGTGCCCAGGAAAAACGTATCCTGGGGGAAGCCATGGCCCTGGAGGTGGAGCAGGACATGAGTCGGGCCGCAGAACGTCTGGCCCTGGCCCTGGTGAAGCATTACCGGGTCAGGCTGACGGACGCTGCCCGTCACTTTCTCATCGAGACCTACGGTGCCCGCCCGCAGGTACTGGGCATGATTTCCCAAAGCCACGTGGAAGAGATGCCCCGAATCAGTTTACTCAGTCTGCGTCCGCCCCTGGTACCCAGCCCCCGGCGTCACTGGTATCGGGGGCTGGTCAGGGCGCGCCGTCTGCTGGCAGACTGACGGGCGCTCAGGCCCTGTCCACGGCGCCGGGCCGTGCTGCTTCCGGGGCTGATTCTTCCTGGGGTTCGGCCATCGGCAATTCAATCCAGAAGATGCTGCCCTGGGGTTTGTGGTGCGTGGCACCAATGTGGCCGTGCATCAGTTCTACCAGATGCCTGCAAATGGCCAGGCCGATGCCGGTGCCCTTGATTTCGGGGGCTTCCCTTTCATGGAGCCGGATAAAGGACTGGAACAAGGTATCGATGCGTTCCGGCGGAATTCCGCGCCCGGAGTCTGTCACCCTGATGTGGACGGTGCCCTGGGTTCGGTCTGCTTCGGCGTGAAGCCAGACTTCCCCTTGCGGTATGTTGTATTTGATGGCATTGGACAAAAGATTCAGCACAACCTGCTTGAGCCGCAAGGGATCTGCCTGAACATACAACCGGGTCGCTTGGGTTCGATGCAGCCGCACCTGATGCTCTGCAGCCAGAGGGACCATCAGAGCGGCACATTCATCAAACAGGCTGTCCAGACTCTGGGGTGACAGGCTGATCTGGATTCTGCCTGCTTCGATTCGTGACAGATCGAGAATTTCGTCGATGAGTCGCAGCAAATGCCGTCCCGCGTGGAGAATTTCCAGAACATTCTCCCGCTGTTCCTCATTGAGTTCCGGGTCTGCTTCCAGAAGCTGGGAAAATCCCAGTACCCCATTCAGGGGCGTGCGCAGCTCATGGCTCATGCGTGAAAGAAATTCGGATTTGGCCTGATTGGCCTTTTCCGCCTGGGCACGACTGGCTTCCAGTTCACGGGTACGCAGTTCCACCAACCGGTCCACGGACAGTTGCCGTGAGCGCAGCATGAAGGCCATGAAGGCCGCCAGCAGGCTCATGATCGACCCCAGCAGCCCCACGGCCCAGGTACCATAGACAGGATGGTCGTCAAAGAAATCCTTTCTGGGGATGGCCACCAGAGCATGGGTCTGATCAAACTCCAGCAGGGGATAGGCCCGCTGGAAAGGGCTGCTGACCAGGTTGATCCGCAGATTTTCCATTTCGCTGCCCCTGTTCAGGGAGACAGCTTGATGGGGCAAAAAGTTGGGGGTTTCGACAGGCGCGGGGGCGCTTTCTTCCAGGCCGTTGTGGGTACCCGGATGACGGGCCACTACCGTGGGGCTGTTATCTCCATCCAGGGCCACCAGTTGCAGCAGCATCTGCGCACCTTGAACATCGTGCATGCCCATGACCCGTTCCAGGGCATCCTGAAACAGCAGGGCAGCGGCCACCAATCCCTTGGCCGTCAGGTCGCCATCCATCATGGGTTCAGTCCGTGTCTCCACCCGCTTGAAGATCAGGCTGCCCCGGTCATCAGGGGCCTGATCCTGGAACAGCAGGGGTACAGGCGGGGTACCGATGACCCGGCCAGTGCTGACAGCCCGCATCAGGGCAATGCGGTGATGTCGCTGGGACCCCATATCAAATCCCAGGGTGGACCAGCCCTTGCCGGGCGGTTCGATATACAGTGCCGGGTAGTGGATTTTGAGGGAATCTTCCGGCACCAGCCGGATGCCGCCGAGCGGATCGTATTCATACAGCCGAAATCCGGTGAGGCCATCCGCCTGGGCTTCCCATTCCATAAAGGGCCGGGTCTCCGGGGTGACCACCGGTACCCACATGTAGGCCTGCAGGGGCGAGCGCTGGATCAAGGGCCGGACATAATCACTAAAGTCCATGCGCCCCTGGGCGCCGTGTACTTCCATGAATCGGGCCAGGGTATGCAGATCGTCCGAGGCCCGTTGCATCACTTCCCGTAGCCGCTGGGCATGCTGGGACGCCTGTCGTTCAAAGCTTCTTTCCTGTTCCTGCAGACCAATCTGCTGCGCCAACAGGGTGCCCAGACCCGTGAGCATCAAACCAATGAGCAAGGTGACCAGAAACACGATCCCGGCCCCCTGCTCCTCCTGTTGATTCCGGGAGGGACCAAGGACCCGCAGGATGATCACGGCAAAGAGGGCCACCAGCAGGATTGCGGCGATCAGTCCAGGCAGAAAGGTCTGACGCAGAAACTGATTCCAGACTGCTGCCGGAATCTCCACCTTGACGATCAGCAGCACCTCTCCGGTGCGGGGATGAAGAATGGGTGCCAGAGCGCGGGCATGATGACCGTAGCCATTGTCATGCTTGCCGCTGAACAGGGGTTGCCCGGTATTGAGCACCGTATCCAGGCTCTGGGTCCTGGCCTCATAGGGCTGGCCCTGCAGGGTGTTGTCATGGCTGCCGGGGCCGAACAAAAACGCGCCATCCCGGGGGATGAGGGTGAAAATCCGCAGATGTTCATACAACGATGAAAAGCCTTCCAACTGCCGTTTGACCGCATCCGGGGTTGGCGCCCGCTGCTGGAGATCGGTTTGGGCCAGGGTTTCGGCATCTTCCCATCCCAGGGCTGCAGCCAGTTGAGTGGCCTGATCGAGCAGTCGTTCCTTGAGGCTGTGGGCGGTGATGTTCACTTGCCACAGGGTCAGGGCCAGCACCAGCACCACCAGGGCGGTTCCGGCCAGTCCCAGGGACAGGGCTACCCCTGACTTTTGTGAGAGCCAATCCGTGGTAGAAGGTGGCTTGGAGTGTTCCATGGGTGGAGTCCCGTTGCAAAGCGCGACCTGAATACCCGACAAGCCCCAATCTGGCTGGCGTTACCCAGCGGAAGGGTATGCCTTGGGCACGAAAAAAGAGGCCAGAATAACCTCTGGCCTCTTTCTCTGTTTTGGCTCCCCGGGACGGGCTCGAACCGCCGACCTAGTGATTAACAGTCACCCGCTCTACCGACTGAGCTACCGGGGAATTGCTTGGAAGCCCGGCATAATACGGGTTCCCCCGGGCTTCGTCAACACCTTTTGTGAAGTTTATTTGCCTTCCACCGCACGGGCGATTCTTTCCACCGCCTGCTTGAGATTATCCATGCTGGTGGCAAAGGAAATGCGCACGTGACCGTCGGTGCCGAAGGCGGAACCGGGCACCAGGGCCACGCCCACCTTGTCCAGCAGGTACTCGGAGAACTTCACGTCGCTGTCCATGCCCAGCTTCTCCATCGCACCCTTGACGCAGGGGAAGACATAGAACGTGCCGTCGGAGGGCAGGCATTCCACACCGGGGATGGCGTTCAGGGCTGCCACCAGATAGTCATGGCGCTGCTCGAAAGCCTTGCACATCTCGGCCACGCAGCTCTGGTCGCCGTTGAGGGCGGCCTCGGCGGCCTCCTGGGCGATGGAGGTGGGGTTGGAGGTGCTCTGGGACTGGATCTTCTTCATGGCGGAGATCAGGGCCTTGGGGCCGCCGGCATAGCCGATCCGCCAGCCGGTCATGGCATAGGCCTTGGAGACGCCATTGAGCACGATGGTGCGGTCATACAGTGCCGGGCAGGCCATGAGGATGTTCACAAAGGGCACGCCCCGGAACATCATGTGCTCGTACATGTCGTCGGTGGCCACCAGCACATGGGGATGCCGCAACAGCACTTCACCCAGGGCGGCCAGTTCCTCGCGGCTGTAGGCCACGCCGGTGGGGTTGGAGGGGCTGTTGATCACCACCAGGCGGGTGCGGGGGGTGATGGCGGCTTCCAGTTGCTGGGGGGTCATCTTGAACCCCTGGGACTGATCGGCGGAAACGATCACCGGCTGGCCATCGGCCAGCAGCACCATGTCCGGGTAGGAAACCCAGTAGGGCGCGGGGATGATGACTTCATCGCCTTCGTTGAGCAGGGCCTGGGCCAGGTTGAAGAAACTCTGTTTACCGCCACAGGAGACCAGAATCTGGTCAGGCTGGAATTCGTGTCCGTTGTCACGCTTGAATTTATCAATGATGGCCTGCTTCAGGCCGGGAGTGCCATCCACCGGGGTATAGCGGGTCTTGTTGTTATGGATGGCGGCAATGCCGGCTTCCTTGATGGGGTCCGGGGTATGAAAATCCGGCTCGCCGGCTCCCAGGCCGATCACGTCCCGGCCCTGGGCGCGCAGTTGGGCAGCCAGGGCGGTCACGGCCAGGGTGGGGGAGGGTTTGATGCGCTGAACGCGGGAAGAGAGCTTGATGTCCAAGGCGATGTCCAGGGAATGGGGGTGTATGGATGGGGTGCACCATGGGCACACCCGGTGGAGGCGTGCAAGGGCGCGTACAGGAAAGACACGCCGAGTCGATGTAGGATGATACTTAAACCTGGTTGATAAGATAAGCCCAATGGACGCCTGTTTTCAGCTCAAAACCCCATACCGTCCCGCCGGTGACCAGCCTGCTGCCATTGACCGTTTGCTGGAGGGGCTGACCTCCGGGCTGGCCCATCAGACCCTGTTGGGGGTGACCGGCTCGGGCAAGACCTTCACCATTGCCAATGTCATCCAGCACACCCAGCGCCCGGCCCTCATTCTTGCCCCCAACAAGACCCTGGCGGCCCAGCTTTACGGGGAGATGAAGGGATTTTTTCCGGACAATGCGGTGGAATATTTTGTCTCCTACTACGACTATTACCAGCCAGAAGCCTATGTCCCGGCCTCGGATACCTTCATCGAAAAGGATTCGGCCATCAACGACCACATCGAGCAGATGCGCCTGTCTGCCACCCGTGCCCTGCTGGAGCGGCGTGATGTTGTCATCGTGGCCAGTGTGTCCGCCATCTATGGCCTGGGAGATCCCCGGGCCTATCTGCAGATGGTGTTGCATCTCAAGCGGGGGGATGTGATCGACCAGCGCCAGATTCTGCGTCGGCTGGCAGAGTTGCAGTACACCCGCAACGATCTGGACCTCCGGCGGGGCACCTACCGGGTGCGGGGGGAGGTGATTGACATTCACCCGGCAGAATCAGACCGGGAAGCGGTGCGTATCGAACTGTTCGACGAAGAAATCGAACGACTCTCCTACTTTGACCCGCTCACCGGGGAAGTGCTGCGCCGGGTGCCGCGCCTGACCCTCTATCCCAAAACCCACTACGCCACCCCTCGGGAAACCCTGCTGGCCGCCGCCGAACGGATCAAGGAGGAACTGCGTCAGCGTCTGAACGTGTTACACCAGGGGGATCAACGGCTGGAGGCCCAGCGTCTGGAACAGCGCACCCGGTTTGATCTGGAGATGATGCTGGAGCTGGGCTACTGTTCGGGGATCGAAAATTACTCCCGCTATCTGTCTGGCCGCAATGCGGGGGAACCCCCGCCCTGTTTTCTGGATTACCTGCCCGATGATGCCATTTTGGTCATCGATGAAAGCCACGTTACCGTGCCCCAGTTGGGGGCCATGTACAAGGGAGACCGCTCCCGCAAGGAGACGCTGGTGCAATACGGCTTCCGGCTGCCATCGGCCCTGGATAACCGGCCACTGCGTTTTGAGGAGTTTGAGGCCCTGTCTCCCCAGACCATTTTCGTCTCCGCCACCCCCGGCCCCTACGAACAGGAGAAAGCCGGCCAGGTGGTCGAGCAGGTGGTGCGCCCCACCGGACTGGTAGACCCGGAAGTGGAGGTGCGTCCTGCCGCGACCCAGGTGGATGATGTACTGTCAGAAATCCGCCTGCGGGTGCAGGCCAACGAGCGGGTGCTGATCACCACCCTGACCAAGCGCATGGCCGAGGCCCTTACCGAGTACCTGGGGGAACACGAGGTTCGGGTGCGCTACCTGCACTCGGATATTGACACTGTAGAGCGGGTGGAAATCATACGGGATCTGCGTCTGGGAGCATTCGACGTGCTGGTGGGGATCAACCTGTTGCGGGAAGGGCTGGACATGCCGGAGGTGTCCCTGGTGGCGATCCTGGACGCGGACAAGGAAGGCTTTCTGCGTTCGGAGCGTTCCCTGATCCAGACCATTGGCCGGGCGGCCCGCAATCTCAATGGCAAGGCCATCCTGTATGCAGATACCATCACCGGATCCATGAAGCGGGCCATGGATGAAACGGCCCGGCGCCGGGAAAAACAGACGGCCTATAACCGGCTGCATGGCATCATTCCCCGAGGGGTGCAAAGACCCATTGCCGATATTATGGAAGGGGCCCATGCCCCCGTTGACAAGGTGGCTGAGGACAAGGCCGGTTATGGCCGGTTATCGCCTCGGGAGGCCCTCAAAGCCATCAATCGCCTGGAGGCGCAGATGCTGGAACATGCCCGTAATCTGGAATTTGAAGACGCCGCCCGCCTGCGGGATCAGGTGGCCCGTCTGCGAGAAGAGATGCTGGAGGTGACTTCGTGATGCCGTCCAAACTCCGGTACATTCTGGGTCTGCTGGGGATCGGGGCGTGGAGCCTGTCCGCTGGTCTTGGGGCAACCACCCTGCCCCTGCAACCGGCATCCGATCTGGTGGGGGCGTTACGCCATGTGGAAGCCCGCTACGAGGATACCCTGATCGACATTGCCCGCAGCCATCAGGTGGGATTTGAAGCCATCCGTAACGCCAATCCACATCTGAACACCTGGATTCCCGGTGCCGGATCCAAGGTATTGCTGCCATTGCAGTTTGTATTACCCGATGCTCCCCGCCGGGACATCATTATCAACCTGCCGGAGATGCGGCTGTACTATTTTACTTCCGACGGCCAGCAGGTACTGACCTACCCCGTCAGCATTGGGCGCATGGACTGGAATACCCCCCTGGGCACCCTCAGAATCACGGAAAAACGGGAAAATCCCACCTGGACTCCGCCTCAATCGGTTCGGGAGTCTTACGCGGCCCAGGGCAAAACCCTGCCGGCGGTGGTCCCTGCGGGGCCGGATAATCCCTTGGGGGCGTTTGCCATGCGCCTGAGTCGTCCCAGTTATCTGATCCACGGCACCAACTGGGCCACCGGTATCGGCCTGCGGGCGACCCACGGCTGTATTCGCATGGACAATGATGATATCCGCACCCTCTATGGACACGTGTCCCTGGGCACTGCTGTCCGCATCATCAATCAACCCTTCAAGGTGGGCTGGCAGGGGGATACCCTGTATCTGGAGGCCCATCCACCCCTGGAAGAATTCAGGGCAGATCATAGTCTCACCCCGGCGGTGGAGCGGGTGATGGCCGTGGTGGGGGAGACACCGGCCCAGGTAGACTGGGCCCAGGTACGAAAAGTGGCCCAGGCCGCCACCGGAGTCCCCAGCCCCATTGGCCACCGTCGGGAACCCTCCATCGCCACCGAATCCACCGATGCCTCACCGGCACCCTGAGGCTGTTCACGGTTGCTGATTTGCCAACAGTTGCCCCAAAACCCAAGGAGCTTGCCATGGGCCGCCATCCTGGTCATCGCATTTTTCAGCGCCGCATGACCCGGCGCGATTTTCTCTGGCTGATGTCCGCCAGCACCGCAGGCGCGGTGGTGCTGCCCGCCCTCAAGGGGTGCGCCGTCGATCCTGTCACCGGTCAGCAGCGACTCATGCTCATGTCCGAGCAGGAGGAGATCGCCGTGGACCGGCAGCATTCTCCTCACCAGTTTTCCAATGACTATGGATTGTTGCGGGACAATCGCGTCAACAATTATGTGACCCAGGTGGGGCAGTCCGTTGCCCAGGTCTCCCATCGTCCCCACATGCCCTATTCCTTCAATGTGGTCAATGCCAACTATATCAATGCCTACACCTTCCCCGGCGGCACCATGGCCTGCACCCGGGGCATCATGGTGGAGATGGAGGACGAAGCCGCCCTGGCGGCCCTGCTGGGCCATGAAACCGGTCATGTCAACGCCCGGCATACCGCTCGGCGCCAGACCACGGGTATCGTCGCCGCTGTGGTCCTGGGGGGTGTGGGGATTGCCGCGGCCCAGTCTGATCGCCTGTCTGGTTACAGCAACCTGATCTATGCAGTCACCGCCGTGGGCGCCACCGCCCTGCTGGCCCATTACAGCCGGGAGAATGAGCGGGAGGCCGATGCCCTGGGTCTGGAGTACATGTCCAGTGCGGGCCAGAATCCCCAGGGCATGGTGGATCTGATGGACATGCTGCGGGGCATGTCGGATCGTCAGCCCAATGCCCTGGAGACCATGTTCTCTACCCATCCCATGAGCCAGGAACGGTTCGACACGGCCCAGCGGGAGGCCCGTTCCCGCTATTCCGCCGATCTCAACCGTAATGTGGGTCGGGAGCGTTACATGGACAACATCGCCTCATTGCGGCGCATCAAGCCAGCCATCAAGGAACAGCAGGCGGGGGAGGCCCGTATGGCCCGGGAGCAGTATCCCCAGGCAGAGCGGCATTTTGCCACGGCCCTGCGTCAGGTGCCCGATGACTATCCGGGGCTGTTGCTGATGTCCAAGGCCAAGACCGCCCAGGGCCAGCACCGGGAGGCAGAACGCTATTTGCAGCAGGCCCGTCGTGTCTATCCCGATGAAGGGCAGGCCATTCATCTAAGTGGCATCAACCAGTTGGCCCAGAACCGACCGGATGTGGCTCTGAGTCATTTTCAGCGTTATGAGCGGATTTTGCCGGGTAATCCCAACACTGTATTCCTGCAGGGCGTGGCCCACGAGAACATGCAGAACCGTCAGGCGGCGGCGCAGCAATATCAGCGTTATATCCAGATGGCGGGGACGCAGACCCAACAGGGCCGCTATGCTGCCGAGCGACTGCAGAGCTGGCGTTGAAAACCACCCCCCGTTTTTGGCTGGCCTTGCTCCCGGTGATCATAGGTTTGGGTCTGGCTTTCTGGCAGCCCATTTCCCTGGATGCCCTGCTGGATTTTGGTCATCAGGCCGGCGCCCATCCTCTGGTGGCCGTGGGGCTGGTGCTGTTACAGGCCCTGTTGCTGGCCCTGGCACTCCCCGGCACCCTGATACTCTGGGTGGTGGCCCCGATTTATCCCCCGCTGATCGCTGCCGGTCTGCTCACTGCCGGCAGTGTGCTGGGGGCTTTGGGCGCCTACGAAATTTCCCGGCACCTGCGTGGCCGTCGTCCAGCGGAAGTGGCGACGGGCCGTGTGGTCAACTTGCTTCGGGAGCGGGGGGATTTTCTCACTCAGCTGGTGCTGCGGATTGTGCCGGGATTTCCCCATTCCGTGATCAATTATGGGGCTGGCATGTTGGGCTTGCCCCTGTTGCCGTTTCTGGCCGCTGCTACTTTGGGATTGGCGGTCAAGTGGATGGTCTATGCGGCGGCGGTTCATGCCCTGGTGGAAGTGGGTACCGGGGCAGAAGAGTTCGGCCTGGATGCGCTGGTGCCGCTGGTAGGGCTGGCCCTGTTCCTGGCTGTGGGCGCCGGGGTGCGTCATGCCCTCCAGACCCGTCGTGCCCGGCTTGATGAGACCTCAGGGCAGGGGGGATTATGAAGGTTGTCTATTGACAGAATGTCCGGCGCGGAAGCCCCTGAGTTCAGTCGGGGGAGGAGGCGCCGCCTCCAGACTTGATTCATAGATATATTTTGTCTATATTTAGTGCCATGAAACTGACCTTGCAAATACAACTTCTGCCCACGCCAGAACACGCTCAAGCGCTTGAGGCAACGATGGGCGCCTTCAACGCGGCGGCTGACTGGCTGGCGGGAGAGGCGTTTGCCAGGAAGACGGCCAACAAGATTGCCCTGCAAAAACTTTACTACCACGCTTTGAGGGCGCGCTTTGGTCTGTCGGCGCAAATGGCCGTGCGCTGTATTGCTCAGATGTGCGAAGCCTATAAGCGGGACAAGACAAAACGCCCACGCTTTGGCGAGTTTGCAAGTATACCCTATGACCAGCGCCTGATGAGTTTCAAGGGCGTGGATCGGGTGTCGCTGCTGACGCTGACCGGACGTATCGTGGTGCCTTTCGTCATGGGTCAGTATCAAAAAGAACGCTTTACCAACGCCAAGGGCCAGTGCGACCTCGTTCGCCGCAAGGACGGCAAGTGGTTTTTGCTTGTGACCGTAGATCTGCCAGATGGAACACAAATGCCGACGACCGACTTTATCGGCGTGGACCTGAGCGTGATCAATCTTGCCACGGATAGGGACGGGGATCGTGGAACAACCGTTCTGTAATACCTGCGCACATCCATTCGTGCCTTTTTGCCGCCCCGGCTTGGTACACTACGTCCCCTCAAAAAACACCCGTCAGGCCAGAGAGGATCACCGGTGCCCAGCTATCTTGATGAATTTCATGCCGTCGACAACGGTCTGGTGTACGTCACGCCCGCACAGGCCAGCCGCTTCGCCAAGGAAGTGGCCGGTGATTTCAACCCGATCCACAACCCTGACGCCAAGCGCTTCTGCGTCCCCGGTGATCTGCTGTTCTGCCTGGTGCTGGCCCGCTATGGAGTGAGCGCCCGCATGGCCTTCAGCTTCACCAACATGGTGGGTGCCGGCGTCGGCCTGCATTTCCCCGCCACCGACGACGCCACCCTGGAGATCACCGACGGCGGCGAGCGGGTCTATCTCAGGGTGGAGCGGGACGGCGAGGTATCCCGGGACGGCGCCCTGCTGGAAGGGCTGACAAAACAGTACGCCGCCTTCTCCGGGCAGAACTTCCCCCATGTGATGGTGCCCCTGATGAAGGCCCAGGGTGTCATGGTCAATCCCCAGCGCCCGCTGGTGTTCTACGAGAGCATGGCCCTGGAATTCACCCGCCTGCCCGCCGAGGCACCAAACTTGAGCTTCACCAACGCCACCATGGCGGTGAACGGCAAGCGCGGCGACGTGGTGCTGGAGTTTGCCCTCACCGCCTCCGGCGAACAGGTGGGCACCGGCCGCAAGAAACTGGTCATCTCCGGCCTGCGCCCCTTCGAACAGGACGTGGTGGACGACCTGGTCAGCCAGTATGACGGCTGGAAGGCGGTCTATTCCGCCCGCTGAACACCGGGCGGTGAGCTCGGGGAGGGCGAGGATACCGGCCCTGTGGCTTGACGAAAGTACGGCATTGCCGTAGATTGCGGAAATGCTATTCATCGAAACGTCGACATTCACCAAACTGGTATCACACTACCTCACGGATGAGGATTACGGGAGTCTTCAAACGTATCTTTTACATCAGCCGGATGCGGGTGATCTCATCAAGGGCTCTGGTGGCGTTCGCAAGGTTCGATGGGCACAAGCGGGATCGGGAAAGAGTGGTGGTATAAGGATAATTTATTATTGGAAAAAATCCGATCACGAGATATGGATGCTCACACTTTATAGCAAGTCAGAGCGAGCCAGCATTCCTGGCCATATGCTCAAGCAGATTGCGGAGGCAATTAAAAATGAGTAACAGAAACCTGGGCGCGGAGATCCTTGACGGTATTCATGAAATCAAACAGTTCAAGAAGGGTGAACTCAGTCTGTGCACTCGTGAACTTTCACAACCGTCCCCACCCAAGGTCATTCGGCTGAAATTGAAAATGTCGCAATCAGCGTTTGCCGGTCTCATGGGTGTCAGTGTACGAACGCTTCAGGACTGGGAACAAGGCCGACGGGAACCACAAGGCCCGGCGGTTGCACTGTTGCGCATTGCTGAGCAGCGCCCGGAAGTCTTCTCTCAGCTTCATTGACAATGCTGTCATTGATGCCCTGACATGAGGAGCGATGAGATGGCCACCGTGACCGTAAGAAACCTGCCAGATGAAGTGCATCGTGCGATTCGCGTGCGGGCCGCCCATCATGGCCGCAGCACCGAAGCGGAAATCCGCGCCATTCTTGAAGGCGTGGCCCGGCCGCCCGAGCGGGTGAAGCTCGGTTCCCTGCTGGCCTCCGTCGCCCGTGAGGCAGGCGGCCTGAGCGATGCCAAAGCCGAAGGGGTCCAGCAAATTCGCGACAAGACCCCGGCTGAGCCGATGGGTTTTGAACATTGATCGTTCTCGATACCAACGTCATTTCCGAGTTCCGGCACCCAATCCCACCACACCGGTGAACCATGTCCCTGGAAAAAGTCGTCTTCAGCTTCTTCATCCTTCTGGCCCTGACCCTGAACTTCGGTTTTGTCCTGGGGGAGTTCGACAACCCGGATCATCACCACAGCTTTGAGCTGCTGGCGGTGATCGTGGTGAACCTCATCGCCACCGTGCTCAAGTTCGGGGACCGTACCCAGACCGGGGCGTTGCTGCTGGCCAGTTCGCTGGTGGCGGTGCTGCAGTTGCTGGCCGCCGGGGTGGTGTGGGCCTATGCGGCCCATGTCAGCGCCACGGGCATGGATTCGGTGATGATGGCCAGCATCGTTTCCCTGGCGGCGGGCGCCCTGCTGGCCAATGTGGTGTCGGTGGTCCTGATCATCATCGACACCGTGAATCTGCGCCGCTGACCCGGCGCCAGGTTGATACCCCATGGACAAGGTCATCTTCCTGTTCCTGCGGCGCATGCGCACCCCGTTGCTGGTGCTGATCGGGGCGTACACGGTGTCCGGCGTGGGTCTGCTGCTGATCCCGGGAGTGGATGACCAGGGCGAACCCTGGCGCATGAGCATCTTTCACGCCTTCTACTTTCTCAGCTATACCGCCACCACCACCGGTTTTGGCGAGGTGCCCTACGCCTTCACCGATGCCCAGCGGATGTGGGTCACCTTCAGCATCTATCTCACCATCGTCGCCTGGCTCTATGCCATCGGCAAGATCCTGACCCTGGTTCAGGACCCGGCCTTCAAGCAGGCCCTGAGTTCCCAGGCCCTCGACCGGGCCGTGCGGCGCATGAAGGACCCGTTCTACATCGTCTGTGGCCACGGGGACACCGGCTCCATGCTGGTGCGGGCCATGGTGCGGCGGGGGCGTCATGGGGTGGTGATCGACTACGACCCGGATCGCATCAATGACCTGGAACTGGCGGACCTGACCCTGCATGTGCCGGGGCTGTTGGGGGATGCCAGTGTCTCCCGGCACCTCAAGGCCGCGGGGCTGCAGCATCCCCTGTGCCAGGGGGTGGTGGCCCTGACCGACGACGAGGAAGCCAATCTCAAGATCGCCATCACCAGCAAGCTGCTCAATCCGGAACTGCCGGTGATCTGTCGCGCCCATACCCGGTCCACCGAGGACAATATGGCCTCCTTCGGCACCGATCACGTCATCAACCCCTTCGATGCCTTCGGTGAGCGTCTCGGGCTGGCCCTGTACTCACCGGGGTTGTACCTGTTGCGGGAATGGCTGACCAGCGTACCCGGCGCCCCCCTGCGGGAACCGGTGTATCCCCCCAGGGGTACCTGGGTTCTGGTGGGGTTCGGGCGTTTTGGCAAGGCGGTGCGGCGGGCCCTGGTGGCCCATGGACTGGGCACGGTGGTGATCGAGATCGACCCGGCTCGGGCCGGGTGCGATGGCCCCTGCGTGGAGGGACGCGGCACCGAGGCGGACACCCTGAAGCTGGCGGGCATCGAGCAGGCCGTGGGGCTGGTGGCCGGGACGGAGCAGGACACCAACAACCTGTCGGTGATCATGACGGCCCGGGATATCAAGCCGGACCTGTTCATGGTGGCCCGCCAGAATCATTGCGACAATCAGGATCTGTTCGACGCGGCACGGCCGTCCCTGGTCATGCGCCCCAGCGAGATGATCGTGGAATCCATTCTGGCCCATCTGGGCAACCCCCTGCTGGCCCGTTTTCTGGAACTGAGCCTGGGCCGGGGAGAGTCCTGGGCCAATGAACTCCTCAGCCGGATCAGCGGGGTGACGGATGATCGGGTACCCGAAGTCTGGCGGGTCCATGTCACGGCCAAGGGAGCGCCAGCCCTGCACGCACTGATCCGTGAAGGCCATTCGGTGACCGTGGGGCGGCTGCTGGAGGCCGGTCAGGCCCGTTATGCGATTCTCAACTGTGTACCCCTGATGCTGTGTCGGGAAGACGGTGAGGACATGTTGACGCCGGGGGATGACATCCTGGTCAAGTCCGGGGATCGGCTCCTGCTCTGTGGCCGCGCCAGAGCGGCGGATCATCTGTATCATCTGTTGCGGGATCACCGCGCCCTGCGCTATCTGGTGACCGGGGACAATCGCCCGGATGGCTGGATCTGGCGTATGCTGGGCATGGGGCGACCCGAGCCAGCGATTGGCGCGGATCGGGAGCGCTGAGCAGAATATTTTCGTGTTTCGAGGTGTGAGATGGTGTCCAATTCATCGTCCAGACAGCGTCTGGATCAAATCGTGGCCAACAGCCACAAGGAGCAGGCGGCGCGGGAGCAGGGTTACCGGGCCAAGGCGCTGAAAATGTATCCCTGGGTGTGTGGCCGATGCGGGCGTACCTTCGATCACGGCAACGTCCGTGAGTTGACGGTGCATCATCGGGATCACAATCACGACAACAATCCCCAGGATGGCTCCAACTGGGAGTTGCTGTGCGTGTACTGCCACGATAACGAGCATCAACGCCTGACCGAGGCCATGTCCGGTCATGGGGGTGGGGCGGGTGCCGGGGGCACGGGCAAGGAAGCCACCCATAACCCCTTCGCGGCCCTGGGGGATCTGCTCAAGGGCAAGGACTAAGGCACGCTCCAGCGGTTGACCGGGTGCGGTTCCCGGCGTAGTTTTTCAGCAAAAACCCGCGTGAACCCTCGCCCACTCGGGCGGGGAGGTCAGCGGGGGCCGCGCAAGCGGCCCTATTTTTGTGTCTTCTGCCCCTGAAC
>NZ_FOFO01000001.1 GCF_900110965.1 Ectothiorhodospira magna | reverse complement strand
GCCAAACACGACATCAAGAAGCTATTGCCGGTCGCCAAGAAATCGCGCAAGTATGGCTGGCTCAAAGACGCGGATTCCATGGCCCTCCAGCAGGCATGCCTGAACCTGGATCATGCCTTCCAATGCTTCTTCGATCCCCAGCAGAAGGCCGGCTATCCGAGCTTCAAGAGCAAGCGGGGCAAACAATCCAGCTATCACTGTGTCGGCGTCAAGGCCGGCGACGACTGGATCAAGGTGCCCAAGCTTGGACCGAGGCCTGGATATGGGGCTGTCCCATCTGGCCATTGACTCCAACGGCCGCAAGATCGAAAACCCTCGCTTTCTCAAGCGGGCGCAGCAGAACCTCAAGCGCAAGCAGAAAGCCCTCTCCCGCTGCCAGAAAGGCAGCGCCAATCGGGCCAAGGCACGGTTACTCGTCGCCAAGGCCCACGAGCGGGTCGCCAATGCCCGCCACGACTTCCAGCACAAGCTCTCTCGACAGATCGTTGACGACAACCAAGCGGTGATCGTCGAGACGCTGAAGGTCAAAAATATGATGAAAAACGCCAGACTCGCCAAGCACATCGGCGATGCGTCCTGGTATGCCTTGACCACCAAGCTGGACTACAAGGCCAAGGAGCAGGGCAAGCATCTGGTCAAGATCGCCCCGTGGTTTGCCAGCTCCAAAACCTGCCATGTCTGCCAGCACAAGAGGGACGCCATGCCGTTGAACGTCCGGTCGTGGGAATGCCCGGCCTGCCACACACAGCATGACCGGGATATCAACGCGGCGCTGAACATCAAGCATCAAGGCATAGTAAAGCTGAAGGCGGAAGGGCTGTCCGTCTCTGCCCATGGAGGCTTGCGTAAGTCCGGCACATCGCCGGCTGCTGCCTGAGAAGTGGGAAGCCTCGCCCATGGCGCGTCAGCGCTTAGGGCGGGGAGCAGTCACCCTGCAGCCGGACCTGTTCGCCACCGTGGCCCTGGTCCGGGAATGGGGGCGGCTGGGGAATCGAGGCAGCGGTCAGCGGAAGGTGGAACCGTTCGATGACTGGGGCCAAGCCAGGAAGGCGTTGGAGGCGGCCGTGATCGGAAAGATCAAACGGGGGTATCGGCTGAGGTGAGGTCGCATGCTGTCGCGTTGCTTGACTCTGGTCCTCGAATTTCCACCAGATGTAGCGTTCCCGTCGGGCGCAGATTATCCTGATACTCAGGATAATCTGCCCTCGTACAACATAGCCAAACGATTCCCATGCTCATACCCAACTTTGATATGATCCAGAAGGAACGCGATTCAGGGCGTAGGGCATGCAGCTCATACGCAAAATTTGTCCATCCAAACGCTCGGTTTTACAAATATTTCTGGTGGGTATTCTGGATAGATAGCCCTACTGATGGGAGGAGGTTCCTGGGTGATGAATACCGCCTCTGTACCGCTGCCGCTCTTGCGCTGCAGGAAGATCTGAGAAAGCGTGGGGAGCCATTCTGGCTCTACAACCACCAGCTACCTCGCCGTGACCCATTAAACCCGTTCGACGTCGAACATCCCCGCTGGAGAGGTAGTGAGTGGGCACCGGCCTATGATGAAGATCCAGATCCGGTTGCGCCGATGCCATTGGCTGGGCACAAGTAGATGCTCAGCTTGCTGAGGGCTGTCAATAATGGTCTGATTCGTCGGAGAATTGGCTTGGTAGTGATGGTCTGGTGTGTTGTGGTGATGGCCTCTCTGAGCTGGAATCTGCATCAGACATATCACATGCGTAAGGAAATCGCTTTTGAGAGTGCTCGGGCATTGTATAGCCAGGTTCTCTCGACGCGGCTGTGGAATGCGACTCACGGCCCGGTCTATGTGCCCGTTAGTGATGAAGTTCAGCCTAATCCTTATCTTCAGGGTTTACCTCATCGAGAGATTGAAGGCCCTGAAGGAAATACCCTCACGATGGTGAATCCGGCTTATATGACCCGCCAAATCAGCGAACTGGCTCGGACCCATCATGGGGTTATATTCACGATTACCAGTCTGAATCCATTGCGTCCAGAAAATGTTCCCAATGCTTGGCAAGCCGACGCGCTTAGGCAGTTTGAAGCCGGCGTTAGTGAAGTCGGCTTTTTTGTTGAGGGAGAGGCGGGAGAGCGTCAGTTCAACTATATGGCCCCCCTGTTCGCTGATGCCCCGTGCCTGGTCTGTCATGGTCATCAGGGATATCAAGAAGGAGATATTCGGGGTGGTCTGGCTGTGAGCCTCAGCTTTAGCCGGGATGGCCGTTGGTTTGGTCTGGTAGCAAGCCATCTGGCCATCGCCTTGTTGGGCAGTTTGATCATCATTGCTCTGGGAGGCATGTTGTCACGCTCCTATCGCCTGCTCAGTGTTTCAGCCAAAGTTGATCCCCTCACCAATATTCCCAATCGGGGTTTCTTTAATGAGCAACTGGCTCTGGAATGGGCGCGCAATCAGCGGGAGAAAACTCATCTGGGTCTGATCATGCTGGACATTGATTATTTTAAATCTTTCAATGACACCTTGGGTCATCAGGCCGGAGACAATTGTCTGATCCATGTAGCCAACTTGATCCAGGCGCAACTGGAGAGACCGGCGGACTTTTGTGCTCGCTACGGTGGCGAAGAATTCGTGATACTGCTGCCCAATACAGACGCTTTGGGCGCCTGGCACATTGCCAAAAAAATCCATCAGGCCCTATTTATGGAGAACCTCCAGCACCCGGCATCCGTATTTGGGCGAGTCACTCTGAGCGCCGGCATTGTGGTGGAAAGAGGCACGTTCGATACCGCCGAAGCCATGCTTTATGCCGCAGACATAGCCCTCTATCAGGCCAAGTCCGAGGGGCGCAACAGAAGTATTTTGGGACCAATCACTTCATCTTCATCTGCCCCCCCAATATCGCAGGTTTGAAAATGCTGAAAAATAAGAGTTATTTCTGCGAAGATGCCATCCAGAACAATGGCAGAAGGTGAAAGGGGCAGCCCCTGAGCTAATGACTCAACGCCTCAAAAAAAGCATACGCCAGCCGGGTATCGGCACTGATTTCTAACAGCGACAGGGTGCGTTTTTGCCATGCAGAGACCTCAGTGGTGGCGTCATCAAAATCGATAATCTGCCAATAGCCCATCGACCAGTCGCTAAATAAGCGGTGTGGGGCATAGCCACGTCCGACGATTTGAATCTGTTGATGGCGTGGATCGTTGATAATGCGCTCGACCAGCGAATTCAGCACCTCTTGGCGTCCTTCGAGCAACTGCAGGAAATAGCCGTGTCGATAGATCAAAAATCCAGTAATCCCTAACCGCTGATTATTGCGCTGGGATTGCTCCAGAATGGTTTTTAACGCGATTTGATCGACCTCGGCGCTTGCCTTGCTGACATAGATCACATAATAGACCTGGGCATGTTGCTCGTGGTCAAGCTGACACTGGTTGTCAATATTGTCCATCAGTGCCGCCTCGCTCATTGGGCGGGCACATAAAAAGCCCTGCACTGCTTCGCACTGCAACGCTTTTAGCTCAAATAACTGGTTTTCGTTCTCGACCCCTTCGGCGATCACTGTCTTGCCGAGTGCCCGTGCCATTTTGATCACGGCATTGATGATCAGCCGCGAATCGTGGCGTTTGTCCAGCCCATCGACAAATTCACGATCAATTTTTATCAGCGACACTGGCAGCCGCAACAATTGCAGCAGCGACGAATAGCCAGTGCCAAAATCATCCACCGCCACCCGCATGCCTAAATCAGCGAGGCGATTGAGTTCACGCAGATTTTTCTCAACATCAGAAAACAGCGAGGTCTCGGTCAGCTCCAGGACCAGCCGCTTAGGATCGGCACCCGTTGCTTGCAAAATAGCGGCAAATTCCTCGGCAAGATGCGGCTGGTCAAGCTGTTTGGTGGACAGGTTGACCGATAAATAAAAGTGCTCTTCTGGATAGCGGGCCATCAGCCGCGCCAGGGTTTCGCAAGCACGGGTAAATACCCAAGTACCGAGTGGATTGACCAGACCATTTTGTTCAGCAATCGGGATAAACACTGCAGGTGAGATTGGCCCGCTCTCTGGTGTCCAGCGCAGTAGTGCCTCCGCACCCTTGATCCGTCCGTTTTGTGTCGAGACAATGGGCTGAAACACCAGCGTCAGCTCGTCGCGCTCCATGGCATGGCGCAGCCCGTTGACCAGCTCCAGACGGGTGCGCGCCTTGTCAGTTAATTCATTGGAAAACGGTCGCCAGCCATCACGCCCCTGTTCTTTTGACAGATACATCGCGGCATCAGCATTGCGCAGCATGGCATCGGCATCGGCGATGTCGCCTTGTCCCAGCGCCAGCCCGATACTGGCCGTGCAAACCACGGTTTGATGCTCAAGCTGCAACGGAAGGCGCAGCGCATCGTTGATGCGTTCTGCCAAGCGTTCGATCTGTAGATTTTGGTCGATGTTTTCACACAACACTACAAATTCATCACCACCGAGCCGCCCGACGGTATCCCCAGGGCGCACCTGTTCCAACAGTCGATTGGCGACATGCACCAACAGTTGATCACCCGCTTCATGGCCGTGGGTGTCGTTGATCAGTTTGAAGTGATCGAGGTCGATAAACAGCAGTGCGACACATTGCTGACTGCGCTGTGAACGCTGCAAGGCTTTGGTCAAGCGATCTTTGATCAGCGCCCGATTGGGCAGTCGGGTCAATGGATCATGGGTGGCGCGCCACAGCAAATCCTCTTCTGCCTGTTTTTTGGCAGTGATGTCCCGCAGGATTGCGACCAAAATCAACCGCCCTTGGTCATGGAATTTACTGATCGAAGCCTCGGCAGGAAACTGGGTGCCATCCTTGCGATAGCCCTCGATCTCGCTCCGATGCCCCATCCGACGCTGGGTGTCGGCGCTGTGACGAAACAGCTCGAACATCTGTGCATGGCGAGCCCGTTGATGGGGTGGCAGCAGAAAATGCACGCTCATTCCGGGCAGTTCGTCCGCATCATAGCCCAGCATTTCACTGGTGCTGCGATTGGCTTGAAGAATCACCCCCTGTTCATCGGTGGTAATCACTGCCACATCCGTGGCATCAAAAATGCGCTCAAACAGCCCGGTGGCACTCACCGGTGCTGGCGCTGGTGGCGCGAGCGATGGGGCAGCGGCGGCTGGAACTGTAAAGCTGTTGCGATAACGGTCAGGAATCTGCGGAGCAATGCGACCAAAGGATTCGACAAGGGACAGCGTGCCGTCAGCATGGCCGCGTGCCAGATAGCAGTTGACTGCCGCATGATGGGTGACAGGATCCATCACGATCTCGCCCTGGCAAGATGTAAAGCGAATCTGCTCCAATGCGGCAACCACCGCCTCGGGGTCGGTGGTGCCTGCTTGGGTGACTGCCTTGGCATAGGCATGCACACACGCATAGGTGCCTTCGCCAAAATTGGTCAGCACCCCGCGTCCGGCTGGCCAGAGCGCGTCGACTTCAGGATGACGCTCCAGTTGTGCCAGGTATGCCTGATTGGTTGGGGTATTCACCGCCATAAAATAGGTATTGCAGGAGAACAGCCCCTCACGCACCTCAGGGGGTAAACAGCCCGCCAGCACCTCGTCATAATGGCCCATCACCACCGCCATGCGCTGTTTGAGCCCGCGTTCGGCAAAGCGATTTAACAGGGCGATCTGATCACTGCCGGCAAAATAGGGCACAAACACATCTGCGCCGGATTTGGCGACATCATCGAGCAGGTGTTCAAGCTGCTCGTTGCTTATCCCAATTGGCAAATACAGCTCACCGACCACTTCGCCGCCGAGCTTGGTCAGCGCCCGTTTGGCGGCATCAATCGAGCCTCGCGGCCATTCGTAATTGTTACCGGCGAAAAACATTTTCAGACCGAACCGCTCCGCCATGTAGGGGATCATCTTGTCGATCTGTTGATTGGGTAGCGCGGCAAAATGAAAAAAATAACGCCCCGAGATGCTGCCTTCATAAAACGAGAAATTCAGATACGGGGTGCAGGTTGGCTCCGCCACCATGGTCGCCACCGCAATCCGCGAATTACTGAGCAGGTTGCCGATCAGGGCATTGACACCATGCACCTCACGCAGCCGCTTGGCAGCCGCGACCGCCGTTTCCGGCATACTGCCGTCGTCCTCGACAATGAGTTCCAAGGGGCATCCCAGAAGCCCGCCAGCGGCGTTGATCTCAGCAGTGGCAATCTCGGCCGCCCAGACGATTTCCGGGCCATAGAGCGCAACCAGACCGGTCAACGGGGGCATCAGCCCTAAACGAATTGGGGTAGCAGACATCGGAATTCTCAACAATGTTGATGACGGGATGATGCAACAAACAAGCCGAGTTGCCCCGATTCTAGCAGCCTGTCGGGTTTTCGCCTTCCGGGGGCGTCATCAGATGCAAGTTGAGCGCATGCCTCTTTTCCTTGTCTGCCGATTCGGTCATCATGTCCCCAGGTTCAAGCAAGGTTCATGGCCCGTCGACGGGAGACATGCATGTTTCGTCCCATCTGGTTGCTGATTGCCCTGTTTGCGGCGATGTCTGCGGCGCTGAGCATCGGTTTGACCGAGTGGTTTAGCCTGTATCCCTGTCACCTGTGCATTTTCCAGCGCCTGCTGTTCATGGTGCTGGCGGTGTTGGCTCTGGCCGGCCTGGTGTTCGGGGCATCCCTGGTGGGAGGGGTTTCCGGCCTGCTGGTGCTGATGGTGGCCGCTGTGGGTATGGGGGTGGCGGGGTATCAGAGCTGGCTTGAACGCCAGCCGCCAGATCTCGGATTTTCCTGTGTGGGGCCGGAAATGGGGCCGATCGAGCATCTGGTGGAATGGCTGGGACAGCAGGTGCCCACCCTGTTCCTGGCCACCGGGCTTTGTGATGACATGGGGCCGCAATGGCTGGGAATGTCCTTTGCCAATGCCGCCCTGGCAGGCTATCTGCTGGTATTTGTGCTGGGCCTTTGGGCGTTGTGGCGCATACGGCAGTCCTTTACCTGATCCTGGTTTATGGGTTATGATGCCCCAATCCTGATGATATTGCCTTGCAGATCGGGTCACGGCCTGAGGGCAATGTTACGCAAGTCAAGCGGGTCAGCCATGCTGAATGGCCATGCACCTTGGCCCGTTTCGAGTCTTGGGTTGACCCTGTATTCAAGGCCCCTGATGGGGTTTTTTTGTTGGCTGGCCCGCAAGCTTGTCGGTCGTCCGGCAGGACGGCACTGATAAGGCGGCACCCCCGGTGCCGGGTCGGTGAGTATTCTTGAATGGGCCGCAGGCCCATTTTTTGTTTGTGGAGAGTGCGTGAGTCACGACGCCCAGGAACTGAAGCAGTTGATTGCTCCCGTTGTCGCCGGCCTTGGCTTTGAGCTTTGGGGGCTGGAGTACCGTGTGCAGCGCAACAGTGCCTTGCTGCGCATTTTTATTGACGGCCCCGAGGGCATCAATCTGGATGATTGTGCTGCCGTCAGTGATCAGGTCAGCGGTGTTCTGGATGTAGACGATCCCATTCCCGTGCCCTATCGGCTGGAAGTCTCCTCGCCAGGCATGGATCGACCGCTGTTCACCCCGGAACAGTTTCGTCGCTACCAGGGCGAAGAGGTGCGTGTACGCCTGAACTGGCCCGTAGAAGGGCAGCGCAACTACCGGGGCCGGATTAGCGATATGGATGCCGATACGGCCCTGATCCTGGAGGTGGAGGGGCATGTGGTGCGATTGCCCCTGGAAGCCATCTCCAGGGCCCGGTTGGTGCCCAAATTCTAGACAATTCGTTCCTGTCCGGCGGGGCTGTTGTGTTCCGGCCACGGCGGGACAGTCCTGTGGAGACGTACTGATGAACAAAGAAATCCTGCTGGTGGTGGACGCCGTCTCCAACGAGAAAGGCGTCGAGAAAGCGGTGATCTTCGAGGCCATCGAAGCAGCCCTGGCCTCTGCCACGCGCAAAAAACATGGCGGGGACATCGACGTGCGGGTCAGCATCCACCGGGATACGGGGGATTACGAGACCTTTCGCCGCTGGCTGGTGGTGGATGACGAGGATCCTGAGTTTGAATCCCCGGATCGGCAAATCCTCCACTCCTACGCTGTGCAGAAAAACCCCGAAGTTCAGGTGGGTGAGTATGTGGAGGTGTCCATTGAGTCGGTGGAATTTGGTCGTATCGCTGCCCAGACAGCCAAGCAGGTGATTGTGCAAAAAGTGCGCGAAGCCGAACGGGCCAAGGTGGTGGATGAATTCCAGAGCCGGGTTGGTGAACTGGTGATGGGTGTGGTCAAGCGTTCCGAGCGCAATGGGGTATTTTTGGATCTGGGGGGTAACGCGGAAGCCTTCATCCCCAGAGATGAAATGATCGCCAGGGAATCGGTGCGTCCTAACGATCGCCTGCGTGGCTATCTCAAGGATGTGCGTACCGAGATCCGTGGCCCGCAACTGTTCGTCAGCCGTACCGCCCCCGAGTTTCTGGTGGAATTGTTCAAGCTGGAAGTGCCTGAAGTGGGGCAGGGTTTGATCGAGATCATGGGCGCCGCCCGTGATCCGGGCATGCGCGCCAAAATTGCCGTGCGTTCCCATGATCCCCGCCTGGACCCGGTGGGTGCCTGTGTGGGGATGCGCGGTTCCAGGGTGCAATCCGTATCCAATGAACTGGCCGGAGAGCGCATCGATATTATCCTTTGGGACGATAATCCTGCCCAATTCGTGATTAATGCCATGTCTCCTGCTGAAGTGCTGTCTATCGTGGTGGACGAGGACAACCGGGTCATGGATATTGCAGTGGCAGAGGAAAAACTGTCCCAGGCCATTGGCCGGGGCGGACAAAATGTACGCCTGGCCTCTCAGCTCACCGGCTGGGAACTCAATGTGATGAGTGAAAAGCAGGCGGTAGCAAAAAGCGAACATGAATCCGCCGAGTTGCAGCGGATGTTCATGTCAAGTCTGGACGTGGACGAAGAAGTGGCGGCCATCCTGGTACAGGAAGGCTTTTCCAGCATCGACGAAGTGGCCTATGTGCCCACTGCCGAGATCATGCAGATCGAGGAATTCGACGAAGACATGGTCGATGAATTGCGGCGGCGCGCCAGGGATGCCCTGTTGACCCGCGCCATCGCCCGGGAAGAACAGGTGACCACCGGGGAGCCGGCGCCGGATCTGTTGGGGATGGATGGCATGGATCGTGAGCTGGCCTATCAGCTGGCAGCCCGTGGCGTTTGCACCATGGAAGATCTGGCAGAGCAGTCGGTGGATGACTTGATGGAACTGGCACGGATTGATGCCGAGCAGGCCGCTGGCCTGATCATGGCAGCCCGTGCCCCCTGGTTTGCGGACCAGCCCAAAGACGTATAAGAAGAGTTGGACCTGTGTGCGCCGGCCGTGCGCATGCCCCGCGGCTTCAGGTCGCGGCCAGGGTTCGCAGAAGCATTCAGATCGGAGGTGACGGCACATGACCGACGTTACGGTGAAACAATTGTCCGAAGTGGTGGGAACGCCGGTGGAGCGACTGCTGGAGCAGTTGTCCGATGCGGGGGTGCCTGTTGCAGATCCCGATCAGACCGTCACCGAGGAGCAAAAGCTGCAGCTCCTGGAACATCTGCGCAAGGTGCATGGCAAGGCTGCAGAAGCGGGGCCATCCCGGCGCATCACCCTGCGCCGCAAGAGCACCACGGAACTCAAGGTCACCAGCGCCCAGGGCCGTGCCAAGACGGTCAGTGTGGAAGTACGCAAGCGCCGCACCTATGTCAAACAGGGTGAAGCGGATGCAGCGCTGACCGAAGCGCCCACCGAGTCTGCGCCGCGGGCGGAATCTGCCCCACCGGTGGCATCAGAGCCGGTGGTTGCCCCGCCCCCGGCGCCAGAGTTGCCCCAGCCTACCCCAGAAGAACTGGAACTGCAGGCCAAGGAAGCCGAACGGGCCGCCGCCGAAGCGGAATTGCGTCGGGCCGAGGAGGAGCAGCGCACCGCCGAGGAGGAAGCTCGCCGGGCTGCCGAGGCATTGCGCCAGCGGGAACTGGAAATGATCCGGGAAGCGGAGGCCATGGCCCGCCGCGAAGCGGAACTGCAGACCCGGCAGGCCGCCGAAGAAGCCGCCCGCAAGGAAGCCATGGAACGGGCGGCAGCGGCAGCGGCGGCAGCAGCGGCGGCTCCGGGGCCGGCAGCGCCCACCGAGGCCCCTGCACCGGCCTCGGACAATCCTCGCCGGCGCCGGCGGGGCAAGGACCGGGAGGATGTGGGCAAGTCCAAGCGGGAAGAACTCCACGTCGCCAGCGACAAGCGAGGTCGCCGGGGCAAAGGCAAGGCCGGGCGTGCTGCGCCAGCTTCTGCCGGCAAACATGGTTTTGAACGGCCCACCGCGCCGGTGGTGCGTGAGGTGAGCATTCCCGAAATGCTCACCGTGGGCGAGCTGGCCCAGAAAATGGCCATCAAGGCCCCCGAACTGATCAAGACCTTGATGGGCATGGGCGTGATGGCCACCATCAACCAGTCCATCGATCAGGACACCGCCACCCTGGTGGTGGAGGAAATGGGGCATGTGGCCAAGCCCATGCAAGAGGCTGAAGTGGGTGAGGAACTGACCCTGGAGACCGAGGAAATGGGCGAGGCCCTGCCCCGTCCTCCCGTGGTCACCGTCATGGGCCATGTGGACCACGGCAAGACCTCGCTGCTGGATTACGTCCGCCGCACCAAGGTGGCTTCGGGTGAAGCCGGGGGCATTACTCAGCATATCGGCGCCTATCATGTTCCCTTCAAGAAGGGCAGCGGTGTCACTTTCCTGGACACCCCTGGTCACGCTGCCTTTACCGCCATGCGCGCCCGGGGTGCCAAAGTCACCGACGTGGTGGTGCTGGTGGTGGCCGCCGATGACGGCGTCATGCCCCAGACCCTGGAGGCGATTCAGCATGCCCAGGCTGGTGAAGTGCCCATGGTGGTGGCGGTCAACAAGATTGACAAGCCCGAAGCCGACCCGGATCGGGTGAAGAATGAACTGTCCCAGCATAATGTGATTTCCGAGGAATGGGGGGGTGATACCCAGTTCGTTCATGTTTCCGCCAAGAGTGGAGAAGGCATGGACCAGTTGCTGGAAGCCATTCACCTGCAGGCGGAACTGATGGAACTCAAGGCACCCAAGGAAGGCCCGGCCCGAGGGGTGGTCATCGAATCCCGTCTGGACAAGGGGCGTGGTCCCGTGGCCACTGTGCTGGTGCAGGCTGGTACCCTCAACAAGGGTGATGTCATTCTGGCGGGGCAGGAATTTGGCCGTGTCCGGGCCATGTTCGACGAGAACGGCAAACCTGAAAAGACAGCCGGCCCCTCCATTCCGGTGGAAGTGCTGGGTCTGTCCGGCGTGCCCAATGCCGGTGACGACATGCTGGTGGTGGCCGACGAGCGCAAGGCCCGGGAAGTGGCCCTGTTCCGCCAGGGCAAGTTCCGCGAGTCCAAACTGGCCACCCAGCAGGCCGCCAAACTGGAAAACCTGTTCAGTCAGATGCAGGAAGGGGCCGCCTCGGTGGTCAACATCCTGCTCAAGGCCGATGTTCAAGGTTCCGCCGAAGCCCTGCGGGATTCCCTGGAAAAGCTGTCCACCGACGAGGTCAAGGTGAAGATCGTGGCCGCCGGCGTGGGGGGGATCACCGAATCCGACGTCAACCTGGCCAAGGCTTCCAATGCCATCATCATCGGCTTTAACGTGCGTGCCGATTCCGGCGCCCGCAAGGCGGTGGCGGAGCAGGAAGTGGATCTGCGCTACTACAGCGTGATCTACGAGGCCATCGACGATGTCAAGCAGGCCCTGACCGGTTTGCTCTCTCCCGAACTGCGGGAGGAAATCGTGGGTCTGGCCCAGGTGCGGGATGTGTTCAAATCGTCCCAGTTTGGTGCTGTGGCGGGCTGTCTGGTCATCGAAGGTTCGGTGCGGCGGGGCAACCCCATCCGTGTGCTGCGTGACAACGTGGTCATCTATGAAGGTGAGCTGGAATCCCTGCGTCGCTTCAAGGATGACGTCAATGAAGTGCGGACCGGCACCGAGTGCGGCATTGCGGTGAAGAACTACAATGACGTGAAGCCCGGCGATCAGATCGAGGTTTATCAGCGGGTAGAAGTGGCGCGGACACTGTAATCGTCTGCACCTGATACACCACGACCCGGAGAGGTTGCCTCATGCCTAGAGACTATTCCCGTGCCCAACGGGTGGGAGATCAGATCCAGCGGGAGCTGGCCGAACTGGTGCGCGAGGGGCTTAAAGACCCCCGGGTGGGGATGCTCACCATCGCCGGAGTGGAGGTCAGTCGGGATCTGGCCCATGCCAAGGTGTTTTTCACCGTACTTGGAGACGATGAAGCCATCAAGGTGACCTCCGAGGGGCTACGCAAGGCGGCTGGTTTTTTGCGTCGGGAACTGGGGCGGCGCATGCGTATCCGCTCCGTGCCCGAGCTGCATTTTCACTATGACGACACCCAGCGGGAAGGGGCACGCATCTCCGCGCTGATTGATCAGGCCCTGGCCGAAGACAAGGCCCGCCATCGGGACGATAACGACCCTCCTTCTTCATGAGCAAACCAAGAATCCAGCGCCGTGACGTACACGGCCTGATCCTGCTGGACAAGCCGGTGGGATACACCTCCAATCAGGCCCTGCAGCGGGTCAAGTATCTGTTCAAGGCAAAAAAGGCCGGGCATACCGGCAGCCTGGACCCGCTGGCCACTGGTCTTTTGCCCCTGTGTTTTGGTGAGGCCACCAAGGTATCTGCTTTTCTGCTGGATGCAGACAAGCAGTACCAGACGGTTTGCCGCCTGGGGATGACCACCACCACGGCAGATGCGGAAGGGGAGGTCATCGAAACCCTGCCGGTGCCTGAACTGGACGATCAACGGATCGAGGCTGTTCTTGACCGGTTCCGGGGGGCCATCGAGCAGATTCCGCCCATGTATTCCGCCCTCAAACATCAAGGTCAGAGGCTCTATGATCTGGCCCGCAAGGGACAGGAAGTGGAGCGGGCACCACGTCCGGTGACCATCCATCAATTGCATTGCCTGGCCCGGACCGGGGATACCCTGACCCTGGAGGTATCCTGTTCCAAGGGAACCTACATCCGCACCCTGGTGGAAGATATTGGCCGGGCCCTGGGGTGTGGAGCCCATGTGATCCAGCTACGGCGGGTGGGGCTGACCCCCTTTGACGCCCCCAGAATGGTGACACTGGAGCAGATTGAAGCCCTGGCCAACCAGGGCCCGCAGGCTTTGGACGGACTACTGCATCCTGCTGACGAAGCCCTGATGCACTGGCCTGAAGTGCGTCTGGATGGAGACAGTGCCTTTTATCTTGCCCAGGGGCAGGCGATATTCGTGCCGGGGCTTGCCCACACCGGCTGGTTACGGATCTATGGTCCCGGCGACCGCTTCATGGGCGTGGGTCAGCTTCAGGACGATGGCAAGGTGGCCCCCAGGCGACTGATCATGGGCCCTGCCAATTCCGGTTAAAGCCCTATTCCAAACAGGGGGCGCGTGATAGAATCCCGGGCCTTCAACGAATGTAACGATTCCGGCCAACAGGGTGCCGGGATCAATGCCAGGAGTCTTAGCGCATGTCCCTTAGCAGTGAAATCAAGTCCGGTATCGTGGAAAAGTATCAGCGCGGTTCCTCCGACACCGGTTCCCCGGAAGTTCAGGTGGCCCTGCTGTCTGCCCGCATCCAGCACCTGACGGACCACTTTGCCAAGCACAAGAAGGACCACCACTCCCGTCGTGGCCTGCTGAAGATGGTCAACCAGCGCCGCAAGCTGCTGGACTATCTCAAGGGCAAGGATCAGGAGCGTTACCAGAATCTGGTGAGCAGCCTCGGCCTGCGCCGCTGAGTCTCGGCCGGAGCCTTTAGAACAAGAACCACTCAAAACCGGGATTCAACGTGCCGTCAATCAGCAAGTCCTTCCAGTACGGTCAGCATACCGTGACCCTCGAAACTGGCGAAATCGCCCGTCAAGCCTCTGGTGCCGTCATGGTCAATGTGGCCGGCACCGTGGTGCTGGTCACCGCCGTCGGTCGCAAGGAAGCCGTGCCAGGCCGGGATTTTTTCCCCCTGACCGTAAACTATCAGGAACGGACCTATGCCGCCGGCCGCATCCCGGGTGGGTTCTTCAAGCGTGAAGGTCGTCCCTCGGAAAAGGAGACCCTGACCTCCCGCCTGATCGACCGCCCTCTGCGCCCGCTGTTCCCCAAGGGCTTCACCAATGAAGTCCAAGTGGTGGCCACGGTGATGTCCCTGAATCCGGAAGTGGATCCGGACATCCCGGCCCTGCTGGGTGCCTCCGCTGCGGTGGCCCTGTCCGGCCTGCCTTTTGCCGGTCCCATCGGCGCCGCCCGGGTGGGTTATGTGGAGGGTCAGTATGTCCTCAACCCCGACCTGTCCCAGCTCAAGGAATCCGCCCTGGATCTGGTGGTGGCCGGTACGGCCAATGCCGTGATCATGGTGGAATCCGAAGCCGCCATGCTTTCTGAAGAAGTGATGCTGGGTGCCGTGATCTACGGTCACGAGCAGATGCAGGTGGCGATCCAGGCCATCCAGGAACTGGCCGCCGAAGCCGGCAAGCCGGCCTGGAACTGGCAGCCCGCGCAGGACAACACCGATCTGCGTACCCGCGTGGCCGAAGCCTGTCATGCCGACCTGACCGCCGCCTACCAGGTGGCCGAAAAGCAGGAACGCACCCAGCGCATCGCCGAGGTCCGTGAAGCCGTGGTGGCCCGCCTTGCCGATGGCGAGGAAGGCTCCCCCCTGGCCGAAGAGGTCAAGGAGATCTTCCACAGTCTGGAAAAGCGCATCGTGCGCGACCGCATTTTGGATGGTCAGCCCCGTATCGATGGCCGCGACACCCGCACCGTGCGTCCCATCGACGTGCGCGTCGGAGTGCTGCCCCGTACCCACGGTTCCGCCCTGTTCACCCGCGGCGAGACCCAGGCCATCGTCACCGCCACCCTGGGCACGGATCGGGATTCCCAGATCATCGATGCCATTGAGGGTGAGCGTCGCGAACGCTTCATGCTGCACTACAACTTCCCGCCCTACTGCACCGGTGAAACCGGCATGGTGGGCTCGCCCAAGCGCCGTGAGATCGGCCATGGCCGTCTGGCCAAGCGGGGCGTGCAGGGCGTGATGCCGGCGGAAGGCGACTTCCCCTATGTGCTGCGCGTGGTGTCCGAAATCACCGAATCCAACGGCTCCAGTTCCATGGCTTCCGTCTGTGGTACCAGTCTGGCCCTGATGGATGCCGGTGTGCCCCTGAAGGCGCCGGTAGCCGGTGTGGCCATGGGTCTGATCAAGGACGGCGACCGCTTTGCGGTGCTGACCGACATCCTGGGTGATGAAGATCACCTGGGTGACATGGACTTCAAGGTGGCCGGTACGGAAGAAGGGGTCACCGCCCTGCAGATGGACATCAAGATCGATGGCATCACCCGTGACATCATGGAGACTGCCCTGGCCCAGGCCCGGGACGGTCGTCTGCATATCCTGGGTGAGATGAACAAGGTCATCAGTACCCCGCGGGTTGAAATGTCTTCCTATGCGCCGCGCTTTATTACCCTGCGTATCAATCCGGAGAAGATTCGGGACGTGATCGGCAAGGGGGGCGCCACCATTCGCGCCCTGACGGAAGAAACGGGGGCCACCATCGACATTGACGACAGTGGCGTCATCAAGATTGCTTCTGTGGACAAGGAAGCCGGTGAAGAAGCCCGTCGCCGGATCGAGGAAATCACCGCTGACGTGGAAGTGGGGCGGATCTATGAAGGGCGTGTGGCCAAGATCATGGATTTTGGTGCCTTTGTTACCATCCTGCCCGGTCGTGACGGTCTGGTGCATATCTCCCAGATTTCCGAAGAGCGCGTGGAGAGTGTCTCCGAGCGGGTCAAGGAAGGCGAGATCGTCAAGGTCAAGGTGCTGGAAGTGGACAAGCAAGGCCGCATTCGCCTGAGCATGAAGGCGGTCAACGAGGGTTCCTGAACCCGTCTGGCTGGAACAAACTCCGTCATTCCCCCGATTTTGCCGGGGGGATGACGGAGACGGCCATTTATTCCCCCATTCCACTATCTGGCCTCCAGGATCACCCGACCATCCGGGTGCAGTCGATAATCGGGTACCTCCAGGTTACGCCGAGCATCCTGGCCATTGTAGACCCGGCCAGCAAAGTCGTAACGCCCTTGCCGACACCGGTCGATAAAACCGCCTCCCCAACCCTGCTCCGCTGCAATCTCGGGGGGCACCAGATCCAGACGGCACCCCAGGTCGGTGCCAACGGCAAAGGCCACAAAGAGATCCGCCGTTGCAGAGCGATGGGGGTTGCGGTAGTCACGGGGCTGGCGACTGAAGCGGGAGCCTGGATCATAGAGGGATTCCACGAAGGCTGCATCAGCAGCCATCATGGCCTCACTGCGGCGCAGTATCACTACGGGGCGGCCACTCCATGTCACTTCGAGCATCTCTCCTGGTGCCAGTGAAGAGATGTCTACCGACTGGGTCAGGACATGGCGGGTCTGGGGTTCACTGAAAAAGCCGGCAATCATGGTGTAGGCCAGCGCCAGTATCCCCAGCAGGGCCAGGAGCTTGAGGGCAACCCGGTAATAGACACGAACATCCGATGCTTCTGTGGTCAAGGCGAAACCTTCCAGAAATAATGACCCGGCGGCCGCCTGGGATCAGATCAGCACGCCGGCGATTTAGTCTCTGAAATTATTGTACTGCAGGGGCAGATCCAGTTCAGCCTTGCGCAACAGGGCGATGGCTTCTTGCAGGTCATCACGTTTCTTGCCGGTAATCCGAACCTTCTCGCCCTGGATGGCGGCCTGGACCTTGAGTTTGCTGTCCTTGATCAGGCGGATAATCTTTTTGGCCAGATCCTGATCGATTCCCTGGCGAATGGTCACCACGCGGCGGGCTTTGCCGCCTCCTTCTTCCAGCTTGCCAGATTCCAGACAACCCACATCGATGCCCCGCTTGGCCAGTTTCTGGGTGAGGATGTCCATGACCTGATCCACCTGAAATTCAGAGCCGCCAAACAGGGTCAGTTCGGCCTCGCTCTGCTCCACATCGGCGGGGCTGCCCTTGAAGTCGTAGCGGTTCTCCACTTCGCGTCTGGTCTGATCGACGGCGTTGCGCAGTTCCTGCATGTCCACTTCGGACACCACGTCGAATGAAGGCATAATCTTCTCCATGTTGCTGGGTCAGCGGGCAAGTCTATCAGGCCCGCAGGCATGAAGGGATAGTCGCCTGCCCGATAAGCCGTCAGTTTTGGTCAGGGTTCCGGGTCAGATGGCGTGATGTGTTGTGGTTTTTTGAGCAGAGACTCCAGTTGCCCCACCACTACGGCAGGCTTGTGGTCTTCGAGCATCTGGTCCACCAGCAGCAGCATGGGATGATAACGGGGCTGCAGGGTGTACTTGATCCGGGCCAGGTTCAGGGACAGACGCCGAAACTGACGAAAAAACAGATAGGCCAGGGTGGCTACAATCAGTGCCGTCCAGGTCGCGCCCTGAAACCAGATCCAGGCGGCGGCCCCGTAACCGATAAAGCTGATGATGAACAGCAGGGAGGCAAAACGATGGATGGTGGCCACGAAAGCGGCAAAATCTTCACGGTGTGTGGCAAAGGCTTCAGGGGTGATCATCAATGTTGCGCCAGACATCCTGTCTTGCGTCCTCCTGTGTCGATTTTGGGTTTTAAATACCGCTCAGGCCGCCAGTGGCCGGGCAGTGACAGTGTATGGAGCAGAAAAAACCGGATCAATAGCTCCGATAGAGGGCGGGCCATTTAATGGCGCCAGTCAGCAATCACTCTGGGTCTGCCCTGTGCAAATTGTCCCCATTCGGGTAAACGCCTGACATATCCCTGATTGTCTATCGTCAAGGTGCCCGTCAAGCCGTACAGGCGCTCTCCTCCACCCTGTTGCAGGGTGCCCAGTCGCAGACCCAGCTGATAGGCGTCAAAGCCAAAAGCAGCCATACGGGGCCAATGATATAAACCGGCGTCCAGGGAGACCTGATCCAGACCGGCGCGGGAGTCAGTCTGGAACAGCAGCCAGGGCATGTCGGCCACAAATACCCCGTCCAGGTCCCGGTCCAGGGCCGGGTTCTGACGACCGGAAAAGATATGGGACGTGGCGTACACCGGCAGGGCGCCTGTTCTGTGGCGCTGCAACCCAGGTACCAGCATGCGGGCGTGGCCTGGTTCGCCGGAGAGAAATACCATGTCCACATTCTGGGGCCACTGGCCAAGCACTTCGGCTGGATTCATTCCCTGGGGAGGAAATCGCCGTACCAGACGCACCGTTCCGCCCAAGGCTTCAAACCGGGCCGCAAAGGCACCCTGCAGTCGCTCTCCCAATTCGGTACGGGGTACCAGCACCACGGCCTGTCGATGCCCCTGGGCAAAGGCCCGGGTGGCCACCTGGATGGCCTCATGTTCAGGATTGAGGCTGTAGCGGAAAAGCTGTTCTGGATAGCGGCCCCTGTTTTCACCATGGTTGAGCGTCAGTACCGGCACCGGCAGACCCGCAGCGCGACCGGCCAGCAGGTCCACTGCCGCTCTGGACAGGGGGCCGATGACCAGTTCCGCCCCATCGGCCACCGCTTCGTCGTAACGGCGTAAAACCCCTGCCGGCGTCTCGCCCATGTCATAGACCATCAAGATGGGCGCCGGACCGGGACCACCGGATTCATGGGCCGCCCGAATCCCCTGGAGGATATTTCGGGAAACCCCACCATAACGGCCCGTCAGAGGCAGGATGACAGCAATCTGGCGGGGTGGTCCGCTGGCCAGGGTGGCGGGATGGGAGGCGGTGCGCTCATGGGAGAGATGGCCAGACGCTGGAGTCCTGGCCAGCAACGCCTGATCCAGCCATTGCACCGTATCTGGATGGGAAGCACGACTTCTCAGGCTGCGTAGATCGGCAGGATCGAATCCCTCAAGCCATGCCATCAACTGCTGCCGGATACGGGATCGGGACTGGGCATCGGGCATCTGCCCATGGAGCCGATTCCAGGTGCTGATGGCATCCAGGGTGCGCCCCAGGGCCATCTCCGCCTGGGCACGCAGGTAGAGAGACTGCAATGCCATGGATGGAGCAAGGTGGCCAGAATCTGCCGGTAGATACCCCAGAGCCGTCAACGGATCCTGGCGTTCCAACGCCGCCTGGGCCGCCCGCAACCGGTCCTGATCGGTGAGCATGGACGATGCCAGGGAAAATTCCGCCAGGCCCGGTACGGATAACGCCATCAGCACCAGACCCAATACACCGGCCCCCAGCTTTCGGCGCCATGTATGATGGCGTGGATGGATCATATAAACGCTGCAGGTCATTGAACATTCTCCGCACACATCCCCGGCAATGCCCTGCCGGGCGAGGTGGCAATCAGGCCACTGCCATTGAAGTTTGGATATCTTTGGGGCATCTGCCGAATCGTTGAGGTTGTCGGCCAAAATCGGCATTTCCTTGATCGTATTAAAGAGTTTCCCCCTATCGGTCGATAAGAGGGAGGAAGGGGAGCATCCACCGGATATCCTCCACGGTGTCGGGTATGACCACTGGCAGCACGGCGTCGCCATGATCAACGGCATCCCTGGACATTTTTAGATCAGCTCTACATCAAGGAGAAGTCACCATGAAGAAGATGATTGTACTATTGCCAGTGGTCATGGGCGTGATGTTCCTTAACGTGGCCTGCGCCCAGCATTATCCGGCACCCGCCATGGCCTACCAAAGCCACCACTTTGAAGATCGGGTGATTCGGGTCAGTGGTTACGGTGCAGTCCGCCCCAGTGTTCACCAGACTCAGGCCCAGCTCAAGCTCAACGCCATGCGGGCCAGCCGCCTGGATGCCTACCGTAATCTGGCAGAAAGCGTGTACGGTATCGATCTGCAAGGCAGCACCACGATCCGGGACATGGCGGCCCGCCATGATCAGATCCGTTCTTATGTCAACGCCAAGGTCACCGGCGCCCGGGTGGTGGATGTGATTCTGGCCGATGATGATATTTACGAAACGGTTTTGGAACTGACCATCAGTCGCCAGTTCTACAGTTGCGTCGTCCAGCCCCATACCTGTATGGTTCCGGTGGGCGCCCCCGTCAGAAGCCCCGCCTATGTGGCTCCCTCGGTGCCCGTTTATCAGCCTGCCGTGGTGCCCACCCAATGTGGTGCATGGGGGTGTGTGCCCGTGCGGCATCGTGCTCCCCGTTATCATTGGCAGCCCGCGTGTGCCGCCCCCCATTGCCCGCCCGGCACCCGTCATTACAATGCGCCTTACTACTATTACCATCGCTGATTGAGAGGTCTCTGCCGTGAAGGTGCTGTTATTGCTGGCTTTGCTCTGGCTGCCCGGCGCGGCAATGGCTGATGTGATCTTTGCCGAGGGCGTTGCGTCCTCGGCAGGGCGTTCGGTGACCGAGGCCAGAAGGGATGCGCTGGAAGATGCCCTCTGGAATGCTTCGGCCCAGTTGGGGGTTACGGTTCGGGGCCAGTCCAGAATCGGCGAGGCTGTGCTGGTGGAGGATGACACCCAGCTGGAAACCACGGCACGTATTTCCCGGTATGAGATTGTTGGAGAATGGCAAGAGGGAGACGTGTATCACGTCCGTATCCGGGTCGATGCCGCCCATGCCCTGTGCCCGGATGAGATTCGCATGGGGGCGGTCCACTTCCCGTTACTGCGTTCGCACCAGCAGGTCACCAGTAGCCTGAGTGGCATTGAACTGGGTGTACCCAATGAAATCCTCCATCGCTTTTCACTACGGACGGACACCTCGCCACGGCGGGCAGAACATCGCCTGCTGCTGGAGGAACCCCTTACCACCTTGCCCAATCCCCATGCACCCGCCATCCGCGAACGGGTGAGGCGGCTGGCTCAGGAGTGGGATGTGACTCACCTGCTGGCTGGGGTCATCATTGACATCAGTTATGAAAATATCGGCCTGATCCGCAATACCTACCTGCGGCGGGCGGAGGTGGAAATTTACGTTTTTGATGGTGAAACCGGTGACCTGTTGATACAGCGGCGGGCATCCAGGGAAGCCAAGGGGGATGTGCTTTACCCGATTCCGGTCACGTTTGGCAGCCAGCGGTTTTACGAGTCCGAATATGGGGCGGCCTTTCGCTGGGTTCTGGATTATCTCAGCCAGGAGATCACCGGCCTGGTGTCCTGCCCTCCCGTTGCGTGGCCATACATTGATTAGCGCCCGCCCGGTCTGGCACTGATATCCGGGTACTTGCATGTCCATGTCATTGCAACTGCATCATAAGTGCCTGGGGGAAGGTCCTCCCCTGGTGTTGCTCCACGGCCTGTATGGTTCCGGCACCAACTGGCAGGGTCAGGCCCGATCCCTGGCCCCCCATTACCGGGTATTGTTGCCGGATCTGCGCAATCATGGTCAATCGCCCCATGCCAGCCCCATGGACTATCCCTCCATGGCCGCCGACATACTGGCCTTGTTGGACCAGGAAAATCTGCAACAGCCCCTGCTGGTGGGTCACAGCATGGGTGGCAAGGTGGCCATGACCCTGGCCCAGCAGCACCCGGAGCGGGTCCGGGCACTGGTGGTGGCAGATATCGCCCCTGTCAGTTATAGCCTCGATGACCGGACCCATGCCCATCTTCTCAACAGTCTGCAACAGTTGCCCGTGGCCCGGTTATCCCGCCGTAAAGACGCCGACACCGCCCTGGCCCAGGCCATTCCCGAGGCTTCGGTGCGCCGGTTTTTGCTGATGAATCTGGAGCGGGGAGCAACAGGATTGCGTTGGCGGATACCTCTGGATATTCTGCGGCAGGCCCTGCCTGCCCTGGCAGATTACCCGGAAACCGCGTCCTCTTACACAGGCCCGACCTTGTTCATTCGTGGCGAACATTCCCGTTACATCCAGGAGGCCCATCGCCCCCGGATCAACAGCCATTTTCCCCGCGCCCGACTGATGACCCTGAAAGATACGGACCACTGGCTCCATATTCAGGCGCCTGGACCCTTTGGCCAGATTTTGAAGGGATTTTTGCACCGTTGCCTCAGTGAGGCACCATGATCCTCTGGCGTCGATTGACGGATGCAGTCCTCAGACCCGATCCGGCACCGGACCTGGAACAGGATATTGCCGCAGGTGCACGGGCCCAGGCGCCGGTGCTATGGCTTTTGGGCAAGGTGCAGTCGGGCAAAACCTCCATTGTGCGGGCCATTACCGGCGATCCGGCAGCCCTCGTTGGCAATGCCTTTGAGCCTTGTACCCCCAGCGCCCGCCGCTACGATTTTCCCCCGGATGTGCCGGTGGTACGATTTCTCGATACCCGAGGTCTGGAGGAGGTCAATTATGATCCGGCAACGGATCTGGCAGAAGTGGAGGGTCATGCCCACGGGGTGATTGCGGTGGCCCGTGCCATGGACCCGCAGCAGGATGCCCTGTTGAACGCCCTGACCCAGATCCGCCGACGGCATCCCGACTGGGCCGTGATTCTGGTACAAACCCGACTCCATGACGCCTACCCGGATGACCGGGATCATCCCCCTTGGGGGCGCTGGCGCCATGATCCGGCACTCATGGACCTGAATCGCGCCCTCAAGACCCAGGCTGAGTGCTTTGCCCGGTTACCTGGGGATGGTCTGTTTCAGGCGATACCGGTGGACTTCACCCTGCCGGAGGAGGGATTTTCCAACCAGGACTATGGGCTACCAGAACTGCTGGAGGCGCTGGATGCCGCCTGTATCCAGGGTCGCACCGGACTGCTTGCCGATCTGGCCCGGCAGGGCCGGGACAGTCGTCAGGCCCGAATCCATCCCCATATTATGGGGTATGCCACCGCCGCCGGGGTCTGTGATCTGGTGCCCATCATGGGGGTGGTCACCGTTCCGGCCCTGCAGGGCAAGATGCTCCACAGCATTGCCCGTGTCTATGCCCTGCCCTGGGACCGCCGGACCCTCAAGACCTTTCTTGCTTCCCTGGGAACCGGGACAACCCTGGGGATCGGTGCCGGATTTGCCGCCCGTCAATTGGGTAAGCTGATTCCGGTTTATGGACAGGTGGCCGGAGCAGCGGCAGCCGGCGTGGCCAGCGGCGCAGTCACCTATGCCCTGGGTCGGGCGGCCTGTCATTATCTGGAACAGCGGCGACAAGGCATCGATACCCCCGAGGGGGTGGCGGAGACTTTCCGTGGCGCACTCAAACAGGCCTATGTCCTGTTCAGAGCGTCTGGACAAGCAGAGGCCGCCGGTCAATCTCAGGCGGAATCCAGACCGTGAAACCCAAAGACCCCCTCTGGGAACGCTGGGGTGCGCTGGTCTCTGCCCTCGGGTTGGCCCTGGTGCCCGTGCTGGCTTTGATTCCCTTTGGTGCCCTGTGGCTCTGGCAGCAAGGCTGGCTACTGTACTGGCTGGGGATTGCTGCCGTACTGGGGGGGCTGGTCTACGGTGTCGGCTGGTGGCTGCAATGGCGTATCCGGCAGGGCCGAGAAGCGGGCACCACCGATGAGGCTCCGGTATCGGCCCCCGATGAGGACTGGTCGGGCCGGGATCTGGCCGCCTGGGCAACGGTCCAGCGTCTGGCTGCCGAAGCGGCACCGGCCATCCTCTCCGATCAGCAACAGATGCTGGCCACGGCCCGAAACACCATCGAACAGGTGGCCCGGCATTACCATCCCGAGGAAAAACATGCCGTCTGGGGGTTCACCATGCCCGAGGCCCTGCTACTGACAGAGCGAGTCAGTGCCCGGCTGCGACGGGTGATGCTGGACCATGTGCCTGGCGCCCACATGATCCGGGCCAGTCAGGTGATGCGCCTGTGGGAACTACAGCCTGCGGTGCGCACCAGCGCCCGCTGGTTTGGTCATCTCAGCCGGGTTTACCGTACAGTGCGCTGGGTCAACCCGGCCACTGCAGCCCTGGCCGCCGCCCGGGAAAAAATGATCGCCGCCATGTTGGGCGAGGCCGGTGACTATCTGCAACGACGCGGGGCGCGCATCTGGGTAGAGGAAGTGGGACGGGCGGCCATTGAACTGTATTCGGGGCGCCTGCGGGTGGACGAACGCACCGAGGATATTCAGGCAGCGGATCTGGCCCGTGGACCAGGCGTGCCGCCGGCCCCATCCCTTGGGCCGGTGCGCATCATGGTGGCCGGCCAGACCAATGGGGGTAAGTCCAGTCTGGTCAATGCCCTGCTGGGCAGCCGGGCTTCCGGGGTGGATGCCCTGCCCCTGACCCGCACTCCGGGTAGCTACGTGCTGCAACGGGATGGTGCAGAAGAGCTGGTGCTCATCGATACCCCTGGACTGGAAAACCGTTCGCAGATCCATGCCCTGGCCAATACCCTGACAGAGAGCGATGGCATACTCTGGGTGATTCCGGCACACCGGGCAGACCGGGCCCTGGACCTGGAAGCACTCACTGCCCTGCGTCAGACCCTGGAGGGGATGCCGGGCCGTATCCTGCCCCCGGTGCTGGTGGTGCTTAGCCATGTGGACCGGCTTTCACCGGCTCGGGAATGGGCGCCGCCCTATGATCTGGAACAGCCGGATCGCCCCAAGGCCGTGGCCATCAAGCGGGCGATGATGGCGGTGTCCCAGGATCTGGGGATTCCTCTGGCGCTGATCGTACCGGCACGACTGGATCGCCTGGATCAGGTGTGGCAGGTGGAACGCATCTGGACGGTGTTGCTCAGCCAACTGGATCGCTCCCACCGGGCCAGAGCCCTGCGCATCGCCCAGGCCGCTCAGGGCAGTGACTGGCGGCGGGTCTGGCGACAGGCCCGGCGGGCAGGCATGGGGGTGACACAACAGCTGTTCCGGCGCCCGCCTTAATCCAGTGTCATGCCGCAGGGTGAAAATTCCTGGGGTACCGATCCCCGGATAAAGGGCATCCAGCGGGCGGTGTCACAGTGCTCCAGGGCTGGTAATCCCAGGGCCGGGTCCACCAGATGCCATTCAATGTTCTCTGGCGGCACCTGGGACAGCCCCCGACGGGCCACCCGTGACATCACCTCGGCCCAAACCGGCAGCGCCCCACTGGCACCGGACAATCCGGTGGGCTGATTGTCATCCCGTCCCACCCATACCACCGTCAGCACATCGCCACTGTAGCCGGCAAACCAGGCGTCCCGCAGTTCATCCGTAGTCCCCGTTTTGCCTGCCACCGGCAAGGTTTCCGGTAACCGCCCCTGCAGGGCACGGCCCGTACCGCTGCGCGTGACTTCATGCAGGGTGGCCGTCACCAGATAAACCCCATCTGGGTCCGCAACCCTGCGCAGGGACAGGGGATAGCGCTGGAGTAACTGGCCCTCCCGGTCCATCACTTCCCGAATGGCCCGCAGGGGCACCTGATAACCACCGGAGGCCAGCCCCTGATACAGGCGGGTGACTTCCAGGGGAGTCATCTCCACCGCCCCTAGCACCAGTGAAGGAAATGGAGGCACCCGCCGCTCCAGCCCCAGGGCCTGGAGTTGATCCACCACCACGGGAAGCCCCAGGTCCAGCCCCAGCCGGACGGTAGATACATTGTAGGAATGCACCAGGGATTCCTGAACAGTGACCCAGCCGTGATGCTGTCGGTTGGCATTGCGTGGAGACCAGGTATCTCCGTGGGCCAGCGTGACGGTCAATGGGTCATCATCAAGCAGGGTAGCCAGGGTAAAATCCTGCGGCTGGGACAGGGCGGCCAGATAGACCATGGGCTTGATGACCGACCCCACCGGACGCCGGGCCTGCAAGGCCCGGTTGAAGGCCGCCTGACGCATTTGCCGATCTCCCACCAGGGCCAGCACTTCCCCATTGTCTGCACTGGTCACCACCACTGCACCCTGCAGGCTGTTCCCTGTCAATCGCCGTTCCCGTTCCAGCCGGTCCAGTTCCTGGGTCAAGGCCCGCTCTGCCGCCAACTGGGCCATGGGGTCCAAAGTGGTAAAGATCAGTAGTCCCTCCTCCCGCAGGTCTTCGTCCCGATAATCCCGCCGCAACTGCTCCCGTACCAGTTGGACATAAGCCGGGAAGGGGCTGACACCGGAGGGCGCCTGGGCACTGACATTGAGGGGTTGAGCCTGGGCCTGGGCCAGGTCCTCTGCACTCAGATGGCCGGCCTGGGCCATCAGGCTCAGGACCAGGTTACGGCGCTGTATGGCCCGCTCTGCCCGGCGTCGTGGTTCGTAGAAGTTGGGGCCACGGATGATCCCCACCAGCAGGGCCATCTCCGACAGATCCAGTTCATTGAGACGCCGCTGGAAGTAAAACTGACTGGCCAGTCCAAAACCATGGATAGCCCGGGCGCCATCCTGTCCCAGATAGACTTCATTGAGATAGGCTTCCAGAATCTCATCCTTGTCGTAGCGCCGCTCCAGCAACAGGGCCATGATTGCCTCGTCAAACTTGCGGGCCAATGTGCGATCCTGGGTAAGAAAATAATTCTTCACCAACTGCTGGGTCAGGGTGCTGCCCCCCTGAACAGTGCGCCCCGCCCGCAGGTTGGCCAGGGCAGCCCGGGTGATGCCCATGGGGTCGATGCCGAAATGTTGATAGAACTTGCGGTCTTCCACCACCAGCAGGGCCTGGATCAACGCCGGTGGCACATCTTCCAGGCGCACCAAAACCCGGTCCTCACCGTGGGAAGGATAGATGTTGGCAATCAGCGCCGGCTCCAGACGCAACAGGGACACGGACTCACCGGTATCCAGCGTCTCCAGGGCCGAAATCTGGCCGCCGGAAAAGCTCACCCGAACCTGGCGGGGTGGTTCATGGCCGTCGGCAAAGGGAAAGCCCCGGGTGCGGAGGATCAGATGATGACCCTGGCGCTGGTATTCCCCCTCCCGATCTCCTTCCCGATAGTGCAGCAGGGTCAATTCCTGCACCAGGGTATCTGCATCCAGAGGCAGCCCCACATACAACTCCAGAGGCCGGGCAAACACCCGGGCCGGCAGCGCCCAGCGCTTACCCTCGAACTGGGCCTGAATCTGCCGATCCAGTTGTATCGCATGGGCGCCCAGCATCAGGGTACCGATCAGGGACAGCAGCACCATCAGCACCAGCAGCCAGAGCCACCGACGCCGGGGGGGGCGGGGATCACGGGGGCTGGAGGGGCCGGCGGGGGGCCGACGAGGGGCGGATGAAGACTTGGGGGGTTTGGGAGTCATGGCCTACACTATAACCTCCAATTGCAGCCCCACGCATTCCTTTCGCCCAACGCAGGACAGGCAGCATGCACCGCGATCAGACCCTGCAGCAGACCCTCATTCAGCGCCTGACACATCCGGCGGCCTATCCCCATCCGGTGACCCAGGTGCAACGCATCGAGACCCATATTTCCACGGTGTTGCTGGCGGGGGAATTTGCCTACAAGATCAAAAAACCGGTGAACCTGGGATTTCTGGATTTTTCCACTCTGGCACAAAGACAGCATTTTTGTGCCGAAGAACTGCGCCTGAACCGGCGTCTGGCCCCTGACATTTATGATGCCGTGGTCAGCTTTTCCGGCAGTCCGGCGCATCCCGTCTTCAACGGCCCCGGCCCTGCCTTTGAATATGCAGTCCGTATGCGCCGTTTCGATCCTGATCATACCCTGGATCATCTCCATGACCGGGGGCATCTTTCCCTGGAACTGATGGATACCATCGCCACCCGGCTGGCCCGTTTTCATGCCCAAATTCCCGCCACCACCGATCATGGTCATCCGGCACAGGTGGTCAAACCCATGTTGGAGAATTTTGCCCATATCCGCCGACTGGCCCCATCGGGTGTGGATTTTGCCATGCTGGACGCTTTGGAGGCATGGACTTGCAACCAGCATCAACAGCTTGTCCCCTTGCTGGCCCAGCGACATCAGGGGGGGTACATCCGGGAATGTCATGGCGACCTGCATCTGGGCAACATCGCCCTGATTGCCGGAGAACCCACCCTGTTCGATGGGATCGAATTCAATCCGGCCTTGCGCTGGATCGATATGATCAGTGAAGTGGCTTTTCTCACCATGGACCTGATGGCGCGGGGGGCACAGGCCCATGCCCACCGGTTCCTCAATGCCTGGCTGGAAGCCTCCGGAGATTACGAGGGGGTTCCCCTGCTGCGTTTTTACCAGGTATATCGGGCCATGGTACGCGCCAAGGTGGCGGCCATTCGCCGGGAACAGCCAGGACTGCCCCCGGCGGAGGCGGACAGGGCTTTGGTCACCTGTCAGGCCTATATGCAGTTGGCAACCCGATTCACCAGATCAGAGGTGGCGGCCCTGTTCATCAATCATGGTTTTTCCGGTAGCGGCAAAACCACCCTGAGTCGTCCCTTGATAGAAGCCACGGGCGCCATTCGCATCCGCTCCGATGTGGAACGCAAACGGCTGGCGGGTCTGGCTGCCACGGATCGGGGCGGGGATGAACTGTATGGGCAGACCCTGACCCGGCGGACCTATGACCGACTGGCGGAACTGGCCCGATGGCTGATCCAGGCTGGATATCCGGTGATTGTCGATGCCACCTTCCTGCGGCGGGATGCCCGGCATCAGTTTGCCATCCTGGCCAGGACCCTGGGGGTGGGATTTTGGATACTGGATTACCAGGCCGACCCGGCCCGCTTGCAGCAACGAATCCAGCAGCGCAGGGCGATGGGGGAAGATGCATCCGATGCGGACCTGGCGGTACTCCAGAAACAACAGCAACAACATGATCCCCTGGAGCCGGATGAACCGGCGATCCTGATCCGTTCAGAGCAGCCACTTCCCATCAATACCATGCGACAACTGCTGGATATGCCGCCGTTGCAAGACACAGCACACAATCCAGAGAGGAGTGGGGCTTGATCATGGGGAAAATTTATCTGCCAATGCTGATGGCCATATTGTTGGCCGCCTGCAGCACTGCGCCGCCCAAACCGACCACTGAGATCACGGATACCACAGACGCCACGGATACCACGGGCACCATCGACACCACAGCCCTGGACCCCCTGCGGTCCCAGGTGGTGTTTCATGCCCTGTCCATGGTGGGCAGACCCTACCGTTACGGGGGCACTTCACCCGAGGAGGGATTTGATTGCAGTGGACTGGTCTGGTTTACACACCATCATGCCGGTATTCCGGTACCCCGGACCACCGCAACCCAAAGCCGGGGCGCACGCCCGGTGACTCAAGGGGCGCTCACCCCAGGGGATCTGCTGTTCTTTCGCACCACCCGCCCAGGCCCCAGTCATGTGAGCATTTATATTGGCCATGGCCGTTTTGTCCATGCCCCTTCCAGTGGCCGACCCGTGACCACTGAAAGACTGGACCATCCCTACTGGGGGCCACGGTTGCTCCATGCCGGGCATTTTTATGCCCCTTGACGGGGTTGTGACTCAGGGCATGGATGCTTATCTGGCCATCCGCTCCCGCAACGCCATGGCACTCTGGGCGGCATCGCGGTCAGCACTGACCGGCAACGGCAGTTCTTCCATTTCTTCGGTCATCATCTGATCACCTTCCATCCAGGGTGGCGGATTGCCCGGCCACAGTTCCAGGGTATGGGCCAGGGTGGGGCGCTCCATGCCGGCGAACAGATCCACAGTGGCATCCTGGGACAAGGGCGTCTGCAGCGTCAGTGTCAATCCAGTCAGCAGTACCAGACTGCTGAGCCAGAATGGACGCTCACCAACAGCAGCATGAAAGCGGATGGAATCGGACATGGTACCGGCCTCGGGTTGGGACATGGCAATGTGCAGGATATGATGTCCTGGGACCGGGGTTCAAGCAGGATGTTCCTGATTAAATGGCGATCCGGCGACGGATAAAACGCAGCAGACTGCCCACCAGGGGCAATTGTTCATAGAGATGTTCTGCCGGATCCCAGTAGTCGATGTGACTGAATACCTTGCCTTCTTCATTGAACAGCACCCGGCTGACACCATCCACGTCCAGTCGCCAGCGACCGGCGGCATCGTCTTCCCGATCCAGAAAGCGCCAGTGCAAAAAGACCGTATTGCCCTGAATGGCCCAGCCATGCACATGAAAACGCGGCGCTGGACATTGCTGGAACATATGATGAAACACGGCAGCAATCTGCTCTACCCCCATGACATCATTAAACGGATCCTTGAACCGGGCATCGGGGGTGAACAGCGTATCCAGGCGTTCCAGATCCGGTTCCTGGAGCCGGGTGAAAAACTCCACATAGCGCCGCACCCAGAGTTCAACGGTTTCAGGCATCACGATTCACCATACGTCGGGTCAACGCCAGAAACAGGCGATGGGGCATCAGTCTGAGGGTTTTCATGATCCAGGCAAAGGGGCGAGGAAAAGTGATTTCAAATCCCCGTCTTTCCAGCCCCTTCATGATGGCATCCACCGCCGCCTCCGGAGTCATCAGGAATGGCATGGAGAAGCGATTTTTATCGGTCATGGGGGTCTTGACGAAACCGGGGTTGATGACCCGCAGGCTCACCCCCTTGAGGGCCAGTTCCGGCTGCAGGGATTCGGCCAGATTGATCACCGCCGCCTTGGAGGCACCATAGGGCGCTGCCCGGGGCAGCCCTCGGTATCCGGCCAGACTGGCGGTCACCAGGATCTGTCCTTCCGCCCGGGAGATCATGGCGGGCATTACCGCCGCCAGCCCGTTGACCACTCCCTGATAGTTGACTGCCATAAGACGTTGGAACAGGGCCGGATCAAAGTCCTCCAGTCCCATGGGTTCGTAGTCACCGGCATTGAAGATCGCCGTATCAATGGGACCCATCCGGGATTCGATCCGGGCAGCCACGTCGGCCATACCCGGCCCATCGGTCACATCGCCGGGAAACACCTGGATGGCTCCGGGCACTGGCGACTGCTCCGCCAGCGCCTGCAGGCGATCATTGCTGCGGGCTGTCACCGCCACCTGCCGGCCACTGCCGGCCAGACGCAGGGCCAGTGTCTGACCAATACCGGTGCTGGCTCCCACCAGCCAGACGACCGACATGGATTCGGGGGATTGTCTCTGTTGGGTCATGGCGCCTCCGCACCTGTCGCTGCCAGCCAGGGTTATGGTGCCCATTATACTGGGGCGCTATTGTATAATCGAACCATGCAACCTGTTCTGCTATGGCTACGCCGGGATCTGCGTCTGGCAGATAATCCGGCCCTTACCCGTGCCCTGGATACGGGGCAACCGGTGATCCCGGTGTATCTTCATGCCCCGGAGGAAGAAGCCCCCTGGTTTCCTGGTGCGGCTTCCCGATGGTGGCTGCACCATAGCCTGAATGCCTTGTCCTGTGCCCTGACGGCGGCAGGGTCACGCCTGATCCTGCGTCAGGGCGGCAGCCTGGAGTGCCTGTTGCAACTGCTTGACGAGACCGGGGCAGGGCAGGTGATCTGGAACCGGACCTATGAACCTGCCCTGATCCAGCGGGATCGCCGCATCAAGGCGGCCCTCAAGGATCGGGGGGTGAGGGTGGAAAGCTGCAACAGCGCTCTGTTGTTCGAACCCTGGACGGTCAGCAACAAGAGCGGCGAACCTTACCGGGTGTTCACCCCGTTCTGGAAAGCCTGCTGTGCCAAGGGTCTGCCCGATGATGTGGCCACCTTGCCGGAATCCATCACGGCCCCGGCACATTGGCCCGTCAGTGATGATTTGAAACAGTGGGCGCTGCTGCCCCGCATTTCCTGGGATCAGGGTCTGGCCCAGCGGTGGCAGCCGGGAGAGGCCGGCGCCCATCATGCCCTGGAACGCTTTTTGGCCCATGGGGTTTTGACCTATAAGACCGGGCGGGATCTACCAGGACAACCGGGCACCTCGCGCCTGTCGCCCCATCTGCATTTTGGTGAAATTGGCCCAAGGCAGCTGATCCGGGCTTGCCAACGGCTGCAACAGCAGGGTATCGGGACTGAGGGTAGCACCTCGGTGGCGGCTTTCATCCGGGAAATCGGCTGGCGGGAATTCGCTTTTCATTTGCTGTTTCATTTTCCCCAAACGCCGGAGCATCCCCTGGATCAGCGCTTTGAGCACTTTCCCTGGCGCAAGCCGGAAGACTATGCTGACGATCTGGCGGCCTGGCAGCATGGTCTGACCGGCATCCCCCTGGTGGATGCCGGGATGCGGGAACTTTGGCACACAGGATGGATGCATAACCGGGTGCGGATGATCACGGCCTCACTACTGGTCAAAAACCTCGGTATCCCCTGGCAGGAGGGCGCCCGCTGGTTCTGGGACACCCTGGTCGACGCGGATCTGGCCTCCAATACTCTGGGCTGGCAATGGACCGCGGGTTGCGGAGCCGATGCCGCCCCCTATTTCCGGGTGTTCAATCCGGTGTTGCAGGGGGAGCGCTTTGATGGCCAGGGAGCATACATCCGGCACTGGGTGCCAGAACTTGAACATCTGCCGGATCGATACCTGCATGCCCCCTGGACCGCCCCTGCCAGCCTGATACCCCCAGCGTATCCGCGCCCACGAGTGGACCTGGGGGCAAGCCGCAAGACGGCACTGGCGGCCTGGGAGCAACTCAAGGAACACAGCCGGCTCAGCCCCGGCGGATCAGTTCCATGAATTCAGAACGGGTACGGGCATCCTCACGGAAGGCGCCCAGCATCACCGAGGTCACCATGCTGGAGTTCTGCTTCTCCACCCCCCGCATCATCATGCACATGTGACGGGCCTCTGCCACCACGGCTACGCCCCTGGCCTGGGTGACATCCATGATGGCCTGGGCAATCTCCCGGGTCATGCTTTCCTGAATCTGCAACCGACGGGCGAACATGTCCACAATGCGGGCCACCTTGGACAACCCCAGCACCTTGCCATTGGGCAGATAGGCCACATGGCACTTGCCGATGATGGGCAGCAGATGATGTTCACACAGGGAATACAGTTCAATGTCCTTTACCAGTACCATCTCGTCACTGCTGGAAGCAAACAGGGCGCCGTTGACCAGTTCATCCAGGGACTGATGATATCCCTGGGTCAGGTACTGCATGGCCTTGGCAGCCCGCAGGGGGGTACCCTTGAGTCCTTCGCGCTCCGGATTTTCACCCAGGCCCGTCAGCATGGCGCGGTAATGTTCCGCCAGCGCCTCCACTGACATCAGTCGGGGTGAAGCGTTTGCAGCGCCGTCTCTGGTAATCTGTCCCAATGGTTTCATCGTTCCTCCAAAAAACCCCATCCTTCAGGTCGGAGAGGGATAACGGCTGCAATGTGCAACCCAGGACAATACAGGCCCAGCCTCAAGAGGCCGCAAGACACCGGAACGATCTGCAGATACCGGCTGTCGAAACCCTTTGCCGCGTTTGTACAGCATTTTGCAAGCCTTGCATAGACAAGGTATAAGAATAATTCCAAATCAGAGGACGCTTATCCATGGCCCGTGAATCTATCGCCATTGTGGGTGCCGGCATTGCCGGACTGGCTACCGCCTGGCTCTTGTCCCGTCGATACGACGTGACCCTGTTTGAAGGTAACGATTACATCGGTGGACATACCCACACGGTGGATGTTCAGGGCAGCCAGGGCCAAAGAGGGGTGGATACAGGGTTTATGGTGTTCAATCACCGCAATTACCCTCATCTTACCGCCCTGTTTGACCATCTGGGCATCACCAGTCAACCCACCGACATGTCCTTTTCTGCCTCGGTAGGTCATGGCCGCCTGGAATATGCCGGCTCGGACCTGGATACCCTCTTTGCCCAACGGCGTAACCTCACCAATCCCCGATTTTTACGCATGCTGGCGGATATCATCCGCTTTAATCGGGCCGGCAAGCGCCTGTTGCAGGCCGCCCCCGAACTGGACATGACCCTGGGAGGCTATCTGCTCAAGGAAGGCTACGGTCCCGGATTCCGGGATGACTATCTGCTGCCCATGGCTGCGGCCATCTGGTCCTGTCCCACCCATAAAATGCTGGACTTTCCCCTGCGTTCGTTCCTGAACTTCTTTGCCAACCACGGATTGCTGGATCTGCGGGATCGTCCCCAATGGCATACCGTCACTGGCGGCAGCCGGGAATATGTGAAAAAAATCCTCCAGGACCTGCCCGATCAGGTCCATGCATCCCGCCGGGTAAAGGCCATTCAACGCCGGCCAGACCATATCCGGGTGATCACCGACGATGGCACCGAAACCGACTTTGATCAGGGGGTACTGGCCTGCCATGCTGACGAGATCCTGGCCATGCTGGATAATCCGGACAAGGACGAGGCCCGCATCCTGGGTGCCTTCAGTTATCAACCCAACCGGGTCATCCTGCATACGGACACCCGCCTGATGCCCCGGCTGCGCAAGGTCTGGTCCTCCTGGAACTATATGGCCCGCCACCGGCTCACCGATGCCCCGGCCAATGAGGTTTCCGTCACCTACTGGATGAACCGGCTACAGGCTCTGGATGAACCCGAAAACTATCTGGTCAGCCTCAATCCCCTGGAAGAACCGTTGCCGGAGAAGGTCATTCGGGAAATGACCTATCACCACCCGGTCTTTGATCAGGAGGCCATGAAAGCCCAGCAGGTGCTGCCCACGATCCAGGGCAACGATCGGCTGTGGTTCTGTGGTGCCTGGACCGGCTACGGCTTTCATGAAGATGGCCTGCGTTCCGCCCTGGAGGTGGCAGCGCGACTGGGGGTGACCCCACCCTGGACCGGGACCGTTTGATGACCCAGCCCCATCGCCTCTACCGCACCCAGGTGATGCACCGTCGGTTGTTTCCGGTGCAATACCGTTTCATCCACAAGGTGTTTAGCCTGCTGGTGGACGTGGACCAGCTGGACCCACTGGACCGATCCCTGCGTCTGTTTTCATTGAACCGCTTCAACCTGCTCAGCCTGAATTTTCGGGATCATGGCCCCAGGGACGGTTCCCCTTGGCGTCCCTGGGTGGATCATCAGCTGGCCCAGGCCGGCATTGACCTGGAAGGGGGGCAGGTACAGCTTCTGTGTTTTCCCAGGGTGCTGGGATATACCTTTAATCCCCTGAGCCTGTGGTACTGTCGGCACCGGGATGGCAGCCTGCGGGCCGTGATCTGTGAGGTGAGCAATACCCTGGGAGACTGCCACCACTACCTTCTGCATGCCCAGGGCAACGCCATGACCTGGCCGGTGCGTGCTTCCCAGGACAAGCTGTTTTATGTCTCTCCCTTTATCGAGATGAATGCCCGCTATCAGTTCCGGCTGTCGGAGCCTGATGAGGCCCTCAATGTCCTGATTCATGAATACCAGGATGCCCGCCTGATGCTGTCCGCGGCCCAGATCGGTCAGGCCCGTCCCCTCACCGACGGTGAACTGCTCAGGGCAACGGCCGCCGTTCCCTTCATGACCCTCAAGGTCATTGCCGCCATTCACTGGCACGCCCTGAAAATCTGGTGGAAGGGTGGACAGTATTACAGCAAGTCGACGCCATCCTGATAGAGGAGAAGCCCCCATGTCCCTGGAACAGACTCCCACCCAAGGCGGCAGCCCCAGCACCCTCGCCTCCCGCGCTCCGTCCCTGGCCCTGCGGCTGCTGCTGCGCCATCTTCGGCACCTGCATCAGGGGGATCTCACCATCGAGACACCTGACGGCCATCGCTGGACCATCGAGGGCCAGCATCCCGGCGGCAGCGGAGAAATCCGCATCCACCGCCCCTTCGCCCTGGTACGGCGCCTGCTCACCCGGGGGCTGGTGGGATTGGGTGAAGGCTACATGGTGGGGGACTGGGACACCCCCGACCTGCCGGCCCTGCTCAACATGGGCGCGGTGAACCAGCCCCACATTCCCCAACTGGTGAACGGTTCAAGACCGGCCCACCTGTGGGACAACCTGCGTCATCGCCTGCGGGGCAACAGCCGTCCCGGCAGTCGCCGCAACATCGCCTTCCACTATGATCTGGGCAACGACTTCTACCAGCTGTGGCTGGACCCCACCATGACCTATTCCGCGGCGGTGTTCGAGCCGCCGGAGGCCTCCCTGGAGACGGCCCAGACCCGCAAGTATGCCCGGTTGCTGGAACGCCTGGAGGCCGCGCCCGGTGCCCATATCCTGGAGATCGGCTGCGGCTGGGGCGGCTTTGCCGAACATGCGGCCCGCCAGGGTTACCGGGTGACCGGCATCACCCTGTCCAGGGAACAACTGGACTACGCCCGCCGACGCATCGAGGCCGCCGGACTGTCGGACCGGGTGGAACTGCGTCTGCAGGACTACCGGGACCTGAACGAGACGTTCGACCATGTGGTGTCCATCGAGATGTTCGAGGCGGTGGGGGAACCCTGGTGGCCCACCTGGTTCCAGACCGTGCGACAATGCCTGCGACCCGGTGGCCGGGCCGCTGTTCAGGTCATCACCATCGACGTCAAGGCTTTTGACTACTACCGCACCCATGCAGATTTCATTCAGCTCTATATTTTCCCCGGTGGCATGCTGCCCTCGGTACCGGCCTTTGAACAGCATGCCACCGAGGCGGGGTTGACCATCAGGGAAACCGCTTTTTTCGGCCAGGACTATGCAGACACCCTACACCACTGGTACCAGCGGGTATGCGAGCAGGCACCGGCCATCCTGAGTCTGGGCGGCTATGACCAGCGATTCCTGCGCACCTGGCGTTTCTACCTGGCCTATTGCGAAGCGGGATTCCGCTCCCGCAACACGGACCTGATGCACGCTGTCCTGGAGGCTTCATGAAACCCGAAGACTACGCAAATACCACACCGGCCCTGGATCTGGAGGCCTATTTCACCGGCAACGTGCGGGCCTGGGGACTGTTTCAGGATCGCTTTGGCAAGGTTCGGCGCCAGTTCACGGTGGATATCCGGGGCTACGCAGAAGACGGTGAACAGGTGCTGGAAGAGGATTTCGTCTACCTGGACGGTGAACAGGACCGACGGGTCTGGCGCCTGAAACGCCTCGACGAACACACCTACGAAGGCCGGGCCGCCGATGTGGACGGGGTGGCCGTGGGCAAGCTTTATGGTCAGGCGTTCAATTTCCGTTATGTGCTCAACCTGCCCATCGGTACCCGGGTGGTGAAGGTCAATTTCGATGACTGGATGTTCATGCACGAGGACGGGGTGCTGGTGAACCGGGCCGTGATGAGCAAGTTCGGCATCCGTCTGGGGGAAGTGACCCTGTTCTTCCAGAAGCGGGATCACGACCCGGTCTGATCCACGGCGGAACCGCCACGGGGATGACCGTCCGGAATTTTATTGACGGAAGTCGGCTTCTGGACAGGTTCTTCCCGCTATAATGGCGGATACTGTTGCTGTTAAAATTTCGTTATATTTTTAAACCCATCAGGAATGACGACACACATTCTTGTCGGGATCTTCAGTGGCGGATCGATTTCCGCCACCTCCCAAGGCACAGACCAGGATCGGGCCATGTACCCGCGGCTGCGCCCCATGATGTAACCATCGCGAGACGTTAGGAGAAGACCGTAATGAAGAAGCAAGACCTCAGCCGCAGAAGCTTCCTGAAATTCGGCGCCGCCGGCCTGGCCGCCATCCCCGTCGTGAGCATGGGTATCAGCACCGCTGCTGCCGCCGAGCGCCTGGACGAGAGTGCCCCCGAAGCCCAGGCTTTGAACTACAAGCATGACACCACCCAGGTGGATCACCCGGCCCACAGCCCGGATCAGAAGTGCATCAATTGCCTGCTGTACACCGATCCCAGTGCCACCGAGTGGGGTGCTTGCGCCGTATTCCCCAACAAGCTGGTAGCCGCCAATGGCTGGTGCACCGCCTACGTGGCTCGCGGCTGAGCCTGCCACGACCGCTGACGGTTGTCGGCGGTCCTTTCGGACCGCCATCCGGAGAAGACCCGCCTTGTGCGGGTCTTCCCGCTTCATGACCCTTCGGGAGATCCGCCCGTGACCTTGCCCCGTGCCGGACTGTACCAAGCTCTGATCCTGACACTGGCCCTGCTCCTGCCCGCAATCGCCGGGGCCACCGTGCCCACTGCCCAGGTCATCCCGTTGGAACACCGTTCCGCCGAGGAGATCGTGCCCCTGATCAAGCCCTTTTTGGGGCCACAGGATGTGATTACCGGCAGCGGCTTTACACTCATCCTCCGCGCCCGCCCCCAGACCCTGACAGAGATTCGTCAGGTCATCGCCGATCTGGATACCCCACCGCGTAATCTGTACATCAGCGTGCGCCGGGGAGATGCCGGTGATGAGGCCGCACCCATTGTTCGCCGTACCACCAGCACCCATCGAGAGGTGGCACATCAAGCGCTAAGGGTACTGGAAGGCCATGTGGCTTTTATTCGCAGCGGCGAATCCGTCCCCATGGGCAGCGCACGTCTGGTGCCGGTTCCAGGGGGGATGGCCCTGGAACCCACCTTGGCCTATCGGGACCTGGGGCGTGGATTTTTAGTCCGTCCCCGGCTGCTTTCCGGCGATCGGGTACATCTGGATATCCGCGCCGTGTATGAGCGGGAAAGTCCTGCTGGTGGAGGACGCCTGGATCTGCAGGCTACCGAAAGTACCTTGTCCGGCCCGCTGGGTGAATGGATTCCCCTGACCCAGACCGGCACCAGCCGTCGCGAAGACGCCGCCCGCGTCAGCGGCACGCAACGACGACAGGACTGGCAGGACATGCCACTATTTGTGCGGGTAGACGTGATCCACGACTCACCATAACTGGCATCATTGACGCCTGCCTGCACCGGGCCTACCATGCCTGCCATGACCGAGCCGGATGACCTGCCTTTATGACCTACTGCCTTGCCATGACCCTTGACGACGGACTGGTCTTTGCTTCCGATTCGCGCACCAATGCGGGCGCGGATCAGGTGGCCATGTACAGCAAAACCCACACCTTTGAACTGGAAAAGGAACGGGTCTTTGTACTGCTGACCGCAGGTAATCTGGCCACTTCCCAAGCGGTTCTGGCCCGGATCAAGCGGGATATCGAGGACGAGGTGGAGGAAAGCCTGTACTCGGTACGGGGGCTGTCCGATGCCGCTGCCTACCTGGGACGGATCAATCGGGAGGAGCGGGAAAAGCACGAGGATACCCTGACCAAGGCCGGTTTCAGTGTCGATGCTTCCTTCATTCTGGGCGGGCAAATTGAACAGCAGCCCCCGGAAATTTATCTCATCTATCCCCAGGGTAATTTCATCACGACTTCAAGCCACACCCGCTTCCTGCAGATCGGCGAGAGCAAGTACGGCAAACCCATTCTGGATCGCATCATTGCCGGGGAAACCTCGCTGGGAGATGCAGCCCGCTGCGCTCTGGTGTCCATCGATTCCACCATGCGCTCCAACGTCACCGTGGGTCCGCCCATCGAAGTCATCGTCTATGAAAAGGACACCCTGGCCTTTGAACACTACCTTTGCCTGGATGCAGATGATGAGTATCTGATCGACCTCAAACGGACTTGGGACGACAATATCCGGCGGGCCTTTCAGGATTTGCCCCGGTTCGACTGGGAAGGCACCCGGGGTCAAAAACGCCGTGGCACACAAATGGCCGCTTTGCGCAAGGCCACCCAAAAAATGACCAAAAAGGGCTGATTCAGCTCCCCCTGTATGCTTCCGGGTATGCCACCGGCATTCTTGTTTTCCGCATTTTTTCCATGTTCAGCCGCATCTGGGTAAACTGCGCAACAGACTTTTTGCGTTGCAGCAAAAAGTTATTTGATCATAACCAAAATCAACCTGATAAAGGGGAGGTCCATGGACCAAAGTACGATTGATCGTATCAAGGCGGATCCCGATTTCCAGACGCTTGTCAAAAAGCGGGCAAGACTGGCCTGGGGACTGAGCGCACTCATGCTGCTGGTGTACTACGCCTTCATCATGCTGGTGGCCTTCGCCCCCTCCGTGCTGTCCATCCGCCCCTTCGGCGACAGCATCGTGACCCTGGGGGTGCCCATGGGCGTGGGCATCATCGTGTTTGCCTTCATGCTCACCGGCATCTACGTCTACAAGGCCAACACCGAGTTCGACAAGCTCAGTGACAAGGTGCGGGAGATGGCACGATGAAGATCCTTATTGCTCTTACAGCAGCCGCCCTGCTGATGGCCTCGGCCAACGCCTATGCGGGTGAAGGCATCAGCTACGCCTCCACCATCATGTTCCTGGTGTTCGTGGTCGGTACCATGGGGGTCACCTACTGGGCGGCTCAGCGCACCAAGACCGCCTCCGACTTCTACACCGCCGGGGGCGGCATCACTGGCTTCCAGAACGGCCTGGCCATCGCCGGTGACTACATGTCCGCGGCCTCCTTCCTGGGGATCACCGCGCTGGTCTACACCTCCGGCTTCGATGGCCTGATCTATTCCATCGGCTTTTTGGTGGGCTGGCCGGTGATCATGTTCATCATGTCCGAACGCCTGCGTAATCTGGGCAAGTTCACCTTCTCCGACGTGGTGTCCTTCCGCTTCCAGCGCACCCCCATCCGGGTGTTCTCGGCCTTTGCCGGCATCACCATCGTCCTGCTCTACCTGATCGCCCAGATGGTGGGCGCGGGCGCCCTGATCCAGACCCTGTTCGGCCTGCGCTTTGAAGTGGCCGTGATCCTCGTGGGCATGCTGATCATCGCCTATGTGACCTTCGGCGGCATGCTGGCCACCACCTGGGTGCAGATCATCAAGGCGGTGCTGCTGCTCTCCGGTGCCACCTTCATCGCGGTGATGGCCCTGTACCTGTCCGACTTCAGCCTGGAAACCCTGTTCCGCACCGCAGCTGAAACCCATCAGAAGGGAGAAAGCATTTTTGATGTGGGTGGTCTGGTGAATGACCCCATCTCCGCCATCTCCCTGGGGATCGCCCTGATGTTCGGTACCGCCGGCCTGCCCCACATCCTGATGCGCTTCTTCACCGTGCCCAGCGCCAAGGAAGCCCGCAAGTCCGTGTTCTATGCCACCGGCTTCATCGGCTACTTCTATGTGCTGACCTTCATCATCGGCATGGGCGCCATCGCTTTTGTGATGGGTAACCCGGCCTACTTTGATGAAGCCGGCAACATGCTGGGCGGTTCCAACATGCCGGCGGTCCACCTGTCCCATGCCCTGGGCGGCGACCTGTTCCTGGGCTTCATCTCCGCCGTGGCCTTCGCCACCATCCTGGCGGTGGTGGCCGGCCTGACCCTGGCGGGTGCCTCGGCCATCTCCCATGACCTGTACGCCAACGTGATCAACAAGAACGCCACCAGCCAGCAGGAAATGCGGGTATCCCGCGTGGCCACCCTGGTGCTGGGTGTGATCGCGGTGCTGCTGGGGATCGCCTTCCAGAGTCAGAACATCGCCTTCCTGGTGGGTCTGGCCTTCACCATTGCCGCCTCCACCACCTTCCCGGTGCTGATCATGTCCATGTACTGGGGCGGCATGACCACCCTGGGCGCGGTCCTGGGCGGTACCCTGGGCCTGATCTCGGCGGTGGTGATGGTGGTCCTGGGCCCGAACGTGTGGGTGCAGGTATTGGGTAATGAACAGGCCATCGTGCCCTACAGCAACCCGGCCCTGTTCACCGTGACCATTGCCTTCGTCGGCATCTGGGTCTTCTCCCTGATGGACAAGTCCAAGCGGGCGGCGGTGGACAAGCAGCTGTTCGAAGCCCAGTACATCCGTGCCCAGACGGGCATCGGCATCGACAAGGCCTCGCAGCACTAAGGTCGTTCCCTTCAAGGCCCTTCTCCTTCGGGAGAAGGGCCTTTTTTTGTGCCCGTTTATCCTTCCCGCACCACGTCCACCTGAACCTCCAGGTCGTGGGAGTCTCCGCCCCCGAACAGCACCCCCTTGACCGGGGTCACATCCGTGTAGTCCCGTCCCCAGGCCAGGGTGATGTGCCGGTCCATGGGAATCAGGTTATTGGTGGGGTCCAGGTCCAGCCAGCCCTCGCCCGGTATGTAGACGGAAAACCAGGCATGGGAGGCATCAGCCCCTTCCAGCTTGTCCTGTCCCGGCGGCGGCAGGGTTTCCAGATAGCCGCTGACATAGCGGGCCGCCAGCCCATGGCTACGCAAACAGCCCAGGGCCAGATGGGCAAAATCCTGGCAGACACCGCAGCGATGATCCATGACCACCGGCAGTTCCGTACTCACGGAAGTGAATCCCGGCCGATACTCGAACTCCTGAAAAATTCGTCCCATCAGATCCGCCACCGCTTCCCCCAGGGGCCGTCCCGGCAATAGAGAGGCCGCACCATAGTCCCGCAACTCCGGCAACAGGGGCACCTGGGGCGACGGCAGGACATACTGACGGGCATCCAGGATCTCCGGCGTCACCTCCCGTTCCAGCCGGTCTCGCACCGTTTCCCAGGACTGCAGACCAAGGGGCTCCACCCCGGACGGCTGCAAGGTCACCTGACTGCAGGCGGTGATTTCCAGCTCCCGATGGCTCTGCTGGATACTGAAGTGATGGACCCGGTTGCCGAAGAAATCCACCCGTTCCCCCTGGTAGCCCGGCCATGGACTCACCTGCAGGGTCAGGGATCGCAGGGATTGGGTCGGGGTATCCCGCGGCGCCAGGTGAAGCTCGTTATGGCACAGGCTCACGGGACTGGGATAGCGATAGCGGGTGACGTGCCGGATACAGTAATTCATCAAATCCCCGGCTGAGGCAGGTTGGACGCCAGCAGATGCTGGCTGCGGGTGAAATCAAAATAGGATCGGCCCAGGGCCTCGGAGGCGCTGCCGAGCAGGTGCTGCTGGCGCGCCAGACATTGATCCAGGGCCAGGCGATGATCTGACCCATCGGGCAAGGCCAGATCCCGCAACTGCAGGCGACGCAGCTCATTGCGCGCCTCCAGAATCAGACGTTCCGCCGGGGTCAGGCGCTCATCCCGCCCGGTTCGGGGCATGGCGGCACCATGGCTCTCCAGGGCGGCCAGCTGGAACCCCAGGGAACGGGGATTGCGCTCGTCCAGCAGCAGACTGTCCAGCAGGGCCTCGGGACGCAGGGCGTGGGGATCGGCGGCGGTGTTCTCGGCATAGTTGAGGATGGCTTCCAGCAAGGCCGGCTCGTCATCCGGGGCGCAGGGATGTACCAGGGTGGCCCGTAGCAGGTCGGCCAGCATCACCCCCCGTTCCAGGCGGCGGCCAGCGTCCAGAAATACCCAGTTCAGATGCCGGGGCGTGCTTTCCTGGGCCAGACCGGACATGGCCAGCAGGTGGGTGATGAGTTCATCCAGATGATGCACCAGATGTTCCGGGTCCTGGGGCTGCCGCTGTCCCAGGGCATTGCTGCGCTCCCGCAGGGCCGAGATGACCCGCCAGCTGTCCCCGGAGATGCGGTCCCTGAGTTCATGTCCGGCCCGCAGCAAGGCCTGCAGGGTGAAGCTCAGGCTCCCGATGCGTTCACGGTCCAGGATCAATGTCAGTAACTCCGGCGCCGGATCGGTCAGGGCGGTCTCCGCCCCTTCCAGAACAAAGCCGGGATAGGTGGCCGTCAGGTGGGTCAGTGCCCGCAGCAGGGTACGCAGGGTGGCATCCCCGCTACTGTCGCCAGTGGATTCCCGGACCAGGCGACGGCGCATCAGCACCACCAGCATCAGTCGCAGGGTACCCTCCGCCCGCTCCGCATAGCGCCCCATCCAGAACAGGTTTTCCGCCACCCGTCCCGACAACGAGACCGGGGTACCCAGTCCCCCCACCATGGGCATGGCCCCCACCAGGGCCGGCGACGGCTCGGCCTCGGAGGCCAGCACCCAGGTATCCTTGCTCACCCCGCCCGCCTGATTCGAGACCCAGGCGGCATCCCTGGCGCCGGCCACCCGGGACAGACCGCCGGGCATCACCCCATAATCCCCGTCCCGGGCGCACAGATAAGTCCGCAACCAGCCCCGACGAGGCTCCAGGCCGCCCCCAGGACCGAAGGCCGGCAGGGTGGACAGTGCCAGACGCTCCTGAGCCACAAAGCCGCCGGGGTTGGCACGGATGCGATCCTTCAGGGACGCCAATTCCGGGCGGGACAGGGCATCACCGAAGAGGGCACCCCCTTGCCCCGGCGCCAGATCACGGATCACCAGCTGTTCCAGCCGGGACAGGACATGATCCCGTTGCCGGGGGTCACCACACCACCAGGTCTCCACCGTGGGCAGAATCAGATCCTGCCCCAGCAGGTGGCGGGCGATGGCGGGCAGATAGGCGGCCAGGGCAGGACATTCCAGCACCCCGCTGCCCAGGGGATTGACGATGGCCACCCGACCCCGGCGTGCCACGTCCAGCAGGCCCGCCACCCCCAGCCAGGAATCCTGGCGCAGTTCCAGCGGGTCACAGAAGCTGTCATCCACCCGGCGCAGGATCACATCCACCGGCTCGGGGCCATTGAGGGAACGCAACCAGACCCGCCCCTCGGAAACCATCAGATCCTGACCCTGTACCAGGGTGTACCCCAGGTAGCCGGCCAGGTACACATGCTCGAACCAGGTCTCGTTAAGGGGCCCTGGGGAGAGCAACACCACCCTGGGCGCATCCCGTCCGGCGCCAGGGGCGCCCTGGGTACCCAGGGTGCGGCGCAGGGTCTGGAAAAATCGGGTGAGCCGATGGGCCTGGGCATCCCGGTACAGACTGGGGAATACCCGGGACAGAATCACCCGGTTCTCCAGGGCGTACCCTGCCCCGGAAGGGGCCTGGGTGCGATCTGCCAGGACCACGACATGCCCATCGGGACGGCGTACCAGATCGGCGGCATACAGGGCCAGGGGGTTGGGGATGGTGGGCAGGCTGCCGACACAGGGCCGCAAAAAACCCGGATAACCGTAGATCAGGTCCAGGGGCAGCAGCCCCTTGCGGATCAGTTCCCTGGGACCATAGAGATCCTTGAAAATCAGGTTCAGCAGTTCCGCCCGCTGGATCAGGCCGGTCTCGATGACGGCCCATTCCTTGCTCTCCAGCACCATGGGCACCGGGTCCAGGGGCCAGGGCCGCTCCGCCCCCCGGGGATCGGAATACACGTTGTAGGTGACCCCGCTTTCCCGCAGCAGGCGGCCAATATCCGCGGCCCGTTCCGCCAGCCCCTCCGGCCCCAACTGGGCCAGCGCCCCCATGATCGGCTCCCATTGCGGACGCAGGATACCCTCGGAGGTGAGCAGTTCGTCAAAATGGTCCCCGGACAGGGCATATTCCGGGGCCAGCAGCGACAGGGGCGCGGGGGTGGACATGAGACAGGCCGGGCGCAGGCCCGGTCAGGCAGCCCTGTCCAGACTGAACCAGGTGTCGGCGATCATGTTGTGCAATGCATTCATCTCCTGCTGTAGCTGGTCGATGAAATGGTGCAGCTCGTCCGTCTCCAGGAGCTTGTCCACATTGGCCTCCATCACATGACGCCGGACCTGAATCGCCAGTCGCAAGGGTGTCTCGTTGCGGGGCAGGTTGGTCAGGCTCAGTTCCACCTCGCCCAGGGCATGGACCACGGCCCTGGGAAACTCACGGTCCTGGAAAATGTATTTGACCACATCCTGGGCACTGACCCGACGCCGCACATGCTGGCGATACATCTGGAAGGCGCTGAGGGACTTGAGGATATTCACCCACAACAGACCCTCGAACTGGGCCGTGGCGGCCTCGTCCTGGGGATCGTTGCTCAACAGCCCCAGGGCGCCCACATCCAGCAGGCGGGTGGTCATGTCCGCCCGCTCCAGATTACGTCCAGCGCGGATGAAGTCATAGGCGGCGTCATGGCTCATGGTGCCCGCCAGCATGCCGGTCAGCTGCTGGCAATGGCTGATGATTCTGGCCAGATACTGATAACGTCCCCGTTTGCCCAGTCCTGTATCCACATTGGCGTTGGCATAGTGATACAACTCGTTCACCGCCTCCCAGATCTCGCTGGGGACCAGATCCCGGGTGGTGCGCACGTTTTCCCGGGCCGCCCGCAGGGCATTGAGGATGGCCCCGGGATTATCGTTGTCCGCCAGCAGGAACTTCACCACGTTACGCTCGTCGTACTTGCGGTAATTCTTTTCGTAGATCGATTCATTGCCGGTGATGGACACCATGCCCCGCCAGGACAGGCGCACGCTACGGGGCATGTCCAGGGCCAGGTGATTGAAGGCCGTGACCATGCGCGCGGCATTCTCCGCCCGCTCGATGTAACGGGCCATCCAGTAAAGACGTTCGGCAACACGTGAAAGCATGGTGTCAGCCCTGTAGGTTGATAAGAAGCGGGTTCAATCCGTGTCCGTATCCACGATCCAGGTGTCCTTGCTCCCCCCGCCCTGGGAGGAGTTGACCACCAGAGAACCCTTACGCAGGGCCACCCGGGTCAGCCCACCGGCAGTCACATCGGTGCGCACCCCCTGCAGGATGAAGGGACGAAGGTCCAGATGCCGGGGTTCGAGCCGGCCATCGCACAGGGTGGGCGAGGTGGACAGCTTCAGGGTGGGTTGGGCAATGTAGTTGCGCGGATCCTTGCGGATCAGCTCGGCGAACTCCTGGCGGTGCTTGCGGGTGGCATGGGGACCGACGATCATGCCGTAGCCACCGGACTCGTTGGCGGGCTTGACCACCAGATGCTCCAGGTTGGCCAGCACGTACTCCCGTTCCTTGGGGTCCATGCACAGATGGGTGGGCACGTTGGGAATGATCGGGTCCTGGTCCAGATAGTAACGGATCATCTTCGGCACGAAGGCATAGACCACCTTGTCGTCCGCCACGCCGGCACCGGGGGCGTTCACCAGGGCCACGTTGCCCTTGCGCCAGGCCCGCATCAGCCCCCTCACCCCCAGCAGGGAATCGGGATTGAAGGCCTCCGGATCCAGAAACAGATCATCAATCCGCCGATAGATCACGTCCACCCGCTCCAGGCCCGCCACCGTGCGCATGTAGACACAGTCATCATCCCCCACCATCAGGTCGGCCCCCTCCACCAGTTCCGCCCCCATGCGCTGGGCCAGATAGGCATGCTCGAAATAGGCGGAGTTGTAGATACCCGGCGTCAGCACCACCACCTCAGGATAATCCAGCGGGCGCGGGGAGAGGGCTGCCAGCATGTCAAAGAGCTGGGAGGGGTACTCATCCACCGGGCGGATGCTGTAGTTGTCGAACAGCTCGGGAAAGACCCGCTTGGTGACCTGCCGGTTTTCCAGCATGTAGGACACCCCCGATGGTACCCGCAGGTTGTCCTCCAGCACGTAGAAGGTGCCGTCGGCATCCCGCACCAGGTCGGAACCACAGATATGGGCCCAGACCCCATGGGTGGGCTGGATGCCCATGCACTGCTCGCGAAAGTTCTTGGATTTGGCCAGGATCGACTTGGGGAAAACCTTGTCCTTGATGATGCGCTGTTCGTTGTAGAGATCGTTGATGAACAGGTTCAGGGCGGTGAGGCGCTGAGTCAGTCCCGCTTCCACTTTTGCCCATTCGTGGCGGGGGATGATGCGGGGAATGATGTCAAAGGGCCAGGCCCGGTCGATATTGCCGCCTTCGGTGTAGACCGTGAAGGTAATCCCCATTTCCACAATGGCGTGCTCGGCCGCCGCCTTGCGTTCGTGCAGCTCTTCATCGCTCAGGGAGCGCAGATAATTGGTCAGGGTGAGCGCGGTCTCGCGAGCCTGCCCAGGGGCGGCGATGAGTTCATCATAGAATTCGGCCGGGTCGTAGGATTTCCAGTCGATGGTCATGAAGTGTTCCGTGGTTCCAGGGTGGGACCCGCTGGTAACGGGCGCGCCTCAGCCGGGCTGATCGGCGGTTGCCTTGACCGCGACCGTCTCTCCGCTGCCGCCCTCCAGCGGCACCGGCGCATCGCTGCAGCGGTAATGGACCAGCTTCCAGTAACCGAACAGATTGGTCTTGTGGACCGCCACGCGACGCAGGTCCGGCCACTCCGGCAGGCTGTCCAGTTCCATGTCGGGACGAAACCCCATGAGGCGGGACAGAGGACGCAACATCTGCTCCAGCCGCCGCAGGAAGGGATGGCGGGAGGCGAAATGGTTGATCACCACCACATCCCCGCCGGGCACGCAGACCCGCCGCATCTCCGCCATCAGCTTGTCCGGATTGGGCACCACCGAGGCCACGTACATGGCCACCACCCCGTCAAAGCTGTTGTCCGGAAACGCCAGCGCCTCCGCGTCCATCTCCAGCAGGGCCTCCACCTGGGGCAGCGCCCCGTCCCGGGCCCGTTCCCGGGCCAGCTGCAGCATGTCGGGGCTGATGTCGATGCCGACCACGCGGGCATCCTGGCGATATTCCGGCAACGACAGACCGGTGCCGACGCCCACTTCCAGAATGCGTTGACCGGGGCCGTTGTTCACCAGATGCACGGCCATGCGCCGGCCTCCGGCAAAGATCGGCCCGAACATTCGATCATAGTAGCGAGCATAGCGGCGATAGGCACTGCGGATCGAGGAAAGGTCCATGGGGTCTGATCACTTTTGGAGTGTGGGCCTGTTTTAACGAGTCAGGGCGATGGATTCAAGTCAGGATACTATGTATCCGTTCCCGGTTGGTGTTGGGAAGCCCGAAGATGGGAGAAGACGATGCAAGAGAAGACAATGCAAAGAAGTAACATGGCGCTGTTGATCCCATGTGACACCTGCCAAGGATTCCGGACCGATGCTGATCGACGGTGACTTTCGCCCCGCCTGGTGGTTGCCGGGTGCCCACCTGCAGACCCTGGCCCCCACCCTGATGCGGCGCCGGCCGCCGATCCCCCTGGGACGGCAGCGGCTGGAACTGCCCGACGGGGATTTTATAGACCTTGACTGGGCGCCGCCCCAGCCCGGCCCCCGGGTGATCCTGTTCCACGGACTGGAAGGCTCAAGCCGCTCCCCTTATGCCGGCGGACTCATGCGACGGCTGCACGACCAGGGATTTCAGGCCCTGACCATGCACTTTCGGGGCTGCAGCGGCGAACCCAATCGCCTGCCCCGTAGCTATTTTGCCGGCGACACCGGAGACATGGCCTGGCTGGTGGATCATCTGCTGCGGCAGGAACCGACACGGCCCGTCGCCGCCATCGGCGTCTCCCTGGGCGGCAATGCCCTGCTCAAATGGCTGGGGGAAACCGGCCCGGACAACCCGCTGGCCGCCGCCGTCGCCATCTCCGTTCCCTTCGATCTTGACCGCTCGGCGCGACGCATGGAGCAGGGCCTGTCCCGATTTTATCAATGGTATCTGGTGGGGCGCCTGAAGCGCTCGGCCCTGAGAAAGTGCCGGCTCATGCCCATGCCCCTGGACTGCGCCGCCCTGCCCCGACTGCGGACCTTCCGGGAGTTCGACGATGCCGTCACCGCCCCCCTGCACGGCTTTGCCGGAGTGGATGATTACTACAGCCGCTGCAGTTGCCGACCCTATCTGCGGCGCATCCAGCGCCCGACCCTGATCCTGCATGCCCGTGATGACCCGTTCATGACGCCGGAGACGGTGCCCACCCCCGATGAACTGTCCCCGAGCATCCGCCTGGAACTGAGCCGGGCCGGCGGGCATGTGGGTTTCGTTGAAGGTGTGGGCCGTTACTGGCCGGAGCGGCGGATTGGAGACTGGCTTGGCGAGATCCTTTGAGCCGATGCCCCCCTCTCTCCGGGAAAGGGGAGCCGTTCAGCGATGGTTACTGCCGCTCGATGGGCGCGTCGTCGCCGCGGCCATAGGCAAAGATGCCCAGGCCCACGATCATCACCCCCAGGTAGGGAGACAGCTGCCACAGCACCCCGAACATGCCCAGCTCCGGGGGTACCCTGGGCAGGGCGTAGAAGATGCCGGCCAGGCCGGCGAGAAAGACCAGGATTCCAATACCGATACGCACGACACAGACCCTCTTGTTCCAATGGCGCCCGCCACCCTAGCAGATCCGGCCCCGGCCATCCTTGCGCTGACGCAGGGTCCGGTGCGGTCAAGCCCCATCCCCACCATTGTGTCTGCGATTGCGCCTCGCCTGGTGCTCGCTCGCCTGCTCGACCAAGTGCCGTGTCGCCTGGTACGAGCGCTGACAGAATGCCCGGAAGGGTGCCGCCTGGGCCTCGATGGGCTAAACACCGGTTCATCAGTTCCTCCGCGAGAAACCCCCACGCAGGCTTTCGCCAGGGCGAACACATGCCCCTTGCTTCACTGCGGGTGAGCCGGCCGGTTTGAGTATTTGCACCGGTGAAGTCATGGCATATACTGTATTTTTTTGCAAACGTCAGCCCACATCCATACAGGAGGGCGCGAAACAGGAGCGCCTGATCGTGCCGGGCACGATGCGTTGCACCTCCCCGAACCCAAAAACGGGGTTTTTCGCGCAACATTGATGACCGATATTCCTCGCCGTATCGCCCAGGAACTGGGCATCCATCCCGAACAGGTCAAGGCCACTGTGGCACTGCTGGATAGCGGCGCTACCGTGCCATTTGTAGCCCGTTACCGCAAAGAGGCCACCGGTGGCCTGGATGACGCGCAACTGCGCAGTCTGGAGGAACGTCTGGGCTATCTGCGGGAGCTGGACGCCCGCAGGGATGTGGTGCTCAAGGCCATCGAGGCGCAAGGCAAACTGACCGATGCCCTGGCGGCAGCCATTTTCGAGGCAGATACCAAGACGCGTCTGGAGGATCTGTACCGCCCCTACGTGAAAAAACGCCGTACCAAGGCCCAGATCGCCCGGGAAAATGGCCTGGAACCCTTGCTGGATACCCTGCTGGCCGACCCCGGTCAGATACCGGAGGCGGTGGCCGCCGGTTACACCACCGAGGAAATCACCGTGGAGGCCGCTCTGGAAGGGGCGGGGCACATCTTCATGGAGCGCATCGCCGAGGAAGCGGACCTGATCGAGGCGTTACGTAATTATGGCTGGGAGCAGGGGTTTCTGGTCAGCAAGGTAATACCGGAAAAGGCCCAGGAAGGCGCCCGATTCCGGGATTATTTTGATCATGTGGAACCTTTGAGCAAGGTGCCTTCCCATCGGGCCTTGGCCATGTTTCGGGGACAGGCGGAAGAATGTCTGCGACTGGAAGTGGCCTGGACCCAGGCCCAGGCCCGGGGTGAGGAGGACACCACCACCTCCCCCGGAGAGGCGGCCATTGCCCGCCATTTTCAACTGTCAGATCAGGGGCGGCCAGCGGATGCCTGGTTGGCCCGGTACGCCCGTCTGGCCTGGCGGGCCAAGCTGTCCATTCATCTGGATGTGGCCCTCAAGCGCCAGTTGCGGGATCTGGCGGATGCGGAGGCCATCCGGGTGTTTGGCGCCAATCTGCAGGATGTGCTGCTGGCTGCTCCGGCGGGTTCCCGTACCACCATGGGGCTGGACCCCGGAGTGCGTACCGGAGTGAAGGTGGCGGTGATCAATGGTCAGGGGGCGGTGGTGGATACCGCCACGGTATATCCGTTCCCCCCGCAAAAACGGGTGCAGGATACCCTGGAAACCCTCTCTGCCCTGGCCCGCAAACATCAGGTGGACCTGGTGGCCATTGGCAACGGCACCTATTCCCGGGAGACAGATGCCCTGGTGGGGGAGTTGATGAGGCTCAACCCCCAACTGGGACTGACCAAGGTGGTGATTTCCGAGGCTGGTGCTTCGGTCTATTCCGCCTCGGCCCTGGCGTCGGCGGAGTTGCCGGAGCTGGATGTGTCCCTGCGTGGGGCGGTGTCCATCGCCCGCCGTCTACAAGACCCCCTGGCTGAACTGGTGAAAATCGAACCCAAGGCCATTGGTGTGGGTCAGTACCAGCATGATGTCAATCAGACCCAACTGGCCCGTAAGCTGGACGCCGTGGTGGAAGATTGCGTAAACGCGGTGGGGGTGGATGTGAACACTGCCTCGGCGCCTCTGTTGGCCAGGGTGTCGGGGCTGGGCACCACCCTGGCGGAAAATATCGTCGCCTTTCGTACTGAACAGGGGCCTTTTGCCAGCCGTGCTGCCCTCAAGCAGGTGCCTCGTCTGGGGCCCAAGGCCTTTGAGCAGGCCGCAGGCTTTTTGCGTATCCCCCAGGGGAAGGATCCACTGGATGCCTCGGCAGTACATCCCGAGGCTTATCCCGTCGTTCGGCGGATTGTGGCTGATACTGGCCGGGATGTACGCGAACTGATCGGCGACGAGGCCTTTCTCCAGCGACTGGACCCGGCCCGGTTCACCGATGAGACCTTTGGTGAGCCTACGGTGCGGGATATCCTCACCGAGTTGGCCAAGCCTGGACGGGACCCGCGCCCGGAGTTTCGTACTGCCGCCTTCAAGGAAGGGGTGGAGCGTCTGCAGGATCTGCAGCCGGGCATGGTGCTGGAGGGTACGGTGACCAACGTGGCCAACTTTGGTGCTTTCGTGGATATTGGCGTGCATCAGGACGGGCTGGTGCATATTTCCGCCCTGTCGGATCGTTTCATCAAAGATCCTCGGGATGTGGTGCGGGCCGGTGATGTGGTCAAGGTGAAGGTGATGGAAGTGGATCTGGAACGCAAACGGATTGCGCTGACCATGCGTCTGGATGATGATCCGGGTCGGGAGGCCCCTCGCCGTCCAGCACCGGGACATCATGGCCCCAGGCATCGTTCCGGGGCCAAGGGCGCGGCCCGTGCCGAACCTCAGCCTGAAGGGGCGCTGGCAGCGGCACTCAAGGCAGCTACAGAACGGCGGTGAGCCGCTGCCCCAACACTGCCCGCGATTGAAATCGCGGGTTTCCTTGCGGATGTTCCATGAATTCCAGCGCCATCTTCAGGCCTCTTTTTTCCTACCGCCCCTATTGGGCGGTTCGCTTTGGCGTGGCGCCCTTCCTGCCCATGTCCCGGCACGAGATGGATCAGCTGGGCTGGGACAGCTGTGATGTGATTCTGGTGACCGGTGATGCCTATATCGATCATCCCAGTTTCGGGGTGGCCATCATCGGTCGCCTGCTGGAGGCCCAGGGTTTCCGGGTGGGGGTGATTGCCCAGCCTGATTGGCGTTCCTCTGAGCCTTTTCAGGCCCTGGGCCGGCCCAATCTGTTCTTCGGCGTGACCGCGGGCAACATGGATTCCATGGTGAACCGCTATACCGCCGACCGCCGCCTGCGCAGCAACGATGCCTACAGCCCCGACGATGAGGGTGGCCGACGGCCAGACCGGGCGGTGATCGTTTACAGCCAGCGGGTGCGGGAGGCTTTTCGGGATGTGCCCGTGATCATTGGCGGGATCGAGGCCAGTCTGCGACGGGTGGCCCATTATGATTACTGGTCCGACAAGGTCCGCCGCTCCGTATTGCTGGACTCCCGGGCCGATCTGCTCATCTACGGCAACGGGGAGCGTGCCCTGGTGGAGGCGGCCCATCGTATCGCCAGGGGGGAACACCCCAGGGACATGAAGGATCTGCGCGGTACCGCCTTCTTGCTGGATACTCCACCGGGAGACTGGCATGTGCTGGACTCCACCCTGGTGGACCGGCCCGGGCCGGTGCAGCGACATCGGGACCCTTACTGCGAGGAGATTCCGGAGCAGTGCGGCCCAGGGCAGGCCGTGGCCTGGGGCAAGGCCGCGGGTGCCCAGGTGATTCGGGTCCAGCGGCGTGCCCTGACGGCCCACCCCCGGGAACGGACCGTCATCCGCCTGCCCGACTGCGACACGGTGCAGGATGACCCGGTGCTCTATGCCCACGCCTCGCGCCTGATCCATCTGGAAACCAATCCGGGCAATGCCCGTGCCTTGGTGCAGGGACATGGGGACAAGGACCTGTGGATCAATCCGCCGCCGATTCCCCTGAGCACCATTGAGCTGGATCAGCTGTTTGACCTGCCCTTTGCCCGCGCCCCCCATCCCGCCTATGGGAGGGCGCGCATCCCGGCCTGGGAAATGATCCGGTTCTCGGTGAACATCATGCGTGGCTGCTTCGGCGGCTGTACCTTCTGTTCCATCACCGAACATGAGGGGCGCATCATCCAGTCCCGTTCCGAGGACTCCATCGAACGGGAAGTGGACGAGATCCGGGACAAGGTGGAGGGATTCACCGGGATCATCTCGGATCTGGGCGGGCCGACGGCCAACATGTACCAGCTCGGATGCAAGGACAAGGCCATCGAAGCCCATTGCCGCCGTCTGTCCTGCGTGCATCCCCGCATCTGCCGCAATCTGAATACGGACCACGGGCCGCTGATCCGGCTGTATCGCCGTATCCGCCAGCGTCCTGGCGTGAAGAAGGTGCTGATCGCCTCGGGGTTGCGTTACGACCTGGCCCTGGCATCGAAGGAATACATCCGCGAACTGGTCACCCACCATGTGGGCGGGTATCTGAAGATCGCCCCGGAGCATACCCAGCCCGGCCCCCTGTCACGGATGATGAAGCCGGGCATCGAGGTCTACGAGCGGTTTCGGGAACTGTTCGAGCGTTTTAGCCGGGAGGCGGGCAAGGAACAGTATCTGGTGCCGTATTTCATCGCCGCCCATCCGGGCACCACCGATGAGGACATGGTGCATCTGGCCCTGTGGCTCAAGCATAACGGTTTTCGTCTGGATCAGGTCCAGGCGTTTCTGCCTGGCCCCATGGCTCTGGCCACCGCCATGTATCACGCCGAGCGAGACCCGCTCAAGCCGGTAACCCGGAGCACCGAACGGGTGTTTACCGCCAAGGGATTGCGTCAGCGTCGGTTGCACAAGGCATTTTTGCGCTACCACGACCCTGAAAACTGGCCGCTGTTGCGGGAGGCCCTGCAGCGCATGGGGCGGGCCGATCTGATTGGCAATGGCAAGCGCCATCTGGTGCCCCGGTTCCAGCCGGCGGGCACCGGCACCACGGGAGAGGGGCATCGGCGCAAACATCCCCGCGGTCCGGCGCCCCATCGTGGCACGGTGGCCGGATCCCGTACCCGCAAGCGTCGTTAGCGCCCTGCTTTGGGTCCCAGCAGCAGCCACAAGATAAAGCCGAGCACCGGCAACAGCAGCAACAGGACGATCCAGAGCACCTTGGCTCCGGTGTCCGCCCGGCTCTGAATGGTGCTCACGATGGCCCAGATGATGGCGATCAGCAGGATCAGACTCAAAAGACCAGACACTTCAATACCCACAATGACGTCCTCCGTCTGAATGAAAAAAGGGGTCTTCCTGTCACCATACCCGGACCCGGTGGCGCTGGCCAGAGCAGTCCGCCGTTGGCATCATGGCCTTGATGCCGGTATCCTCGCCGGTGACCGGCGTTTGGTTCATCACACAGCGGAGTCCAGCCCATGCCCTACGTCAATATCAAGATTACCCGTGAAGGGGCCACCCCGGAGCAAAAGGCCGAGTTGATCCGCGGCACCACCCAATTGCTGGTGGATGTGCTGGGCAAGAACCCCAGGACCACGGTGGTGGTCATCGATGAAGTGGATACCGACAACTGGGGCATCGGCGGCGAGACCGTGACCGTGCTCCGACAGCAGGGTTGAACGGATTATGCCCTCTTCTTTCAAACGCCGCCGTGGGGCATCACAGCCGGGTCACCGGAAAAAGACCGACATGGGGCTGGTTCTGGTGGGTTTGCTGCTCATAGCCGTGGGTGTGTTCAGTCTGGTGGGTGGCGAAATCTGGGTCAGCCGCCTGACCGTTGGGGAAGGTCAGGGTATCGGTGGAACCGCCGCCCTGGTGGTGGGCGGCATCTTCATTGGCCTGGGGGCCTTCTTCCTGAAGGAATCCCGCAAATAATCCACACCCGTGTTCAGGTATGGCCGTTGAGCAGTCGGTACAGGGCCTGATACTCGGCGGTCAGCTTGTGATTGGGCGCCAGATGGATCAGGGGACAGGCATGCTGGTGGGATTCGCGGATTTTCACCGAGGTTGACAGATGGGTAGCCAGTACCGGCAGATGTTCCCGGATCAATTCATTCACCAGGGTGCGGGGCAATTTGGCCCCCGCCTGAAACTGATTGACAATGATGCCCTCCACCTGCAGCTTCTGGTTGTGGTCCTCCTGGATTTCCCGCACATTGTCCAGTAGCTCGTACAGGGCGCGACGGGAAAAATCGTCGCAGTCGAAGGGAATCAGGCAGCGTTCCGAGGCGATCAGGGCGGAACGGGTAAAGAAGTTCAGTGCCGGCGGGGTATCCATGTAAACACAGTCATAGTCCCCGGCGATGGCGTCCAGGGCATCGCGCAGCTTGTAGATCTTGTAGCGGGACTCCAGCTTGGTTTGCAGGTTTTCCAGTTCCCGGTTGGCGGGCAGGATGCTCAGGTGCTCAAACGGGGTGGGGCTGACGAACGAGGCCAGGGAGGCGGTGCGTCCGGTGAGCCGCATCAGGCCCAGGGTGGAGGCAAAGAAGTCCGCCATGGTGTGCTGGCAGGTATCGGCGGCCTGTCCCATCAGGTAGTGGCTGGAATTGCCCTGGGGGTCCAGGTCGATGACCAGGGTCCGCAGGCCGTGACTGGCGCTGATGGCCGCCAGGTTGCAGGTGATGGTGGACTTGCCCACACCCCCTTTCTGATTGAAGATCACGCGTCTCATCTGACTGCTCCCAACCAAAATGGCGCACGGACAGGGTGTCCATGCCTCAGTTGGTGGGGCAGTTTAGACAAAGGTGCCTCTTGGGTCGAGGACCGTCAATCCGGCTGTTCCTGGGACAGGGCCCAGGTCACCGCCCGGCCCCGGCCCTCCTGGATCTGTTCCGGCGTGGCCTGGGATTCCAGCGCCCGGCGCAATTCCAGCCCCAGTTCATCCCCCCCGGCCGCCGCCAGATTGGACCACTGGATGGCCGCCACGGGATCGACCCTCACGCCCCGACCCTGTGCATGCATCATGGCCAGCCAGGCCTGCATGCGGGGATGTCCCTGTTGGGCACCCTCGCGGGTGTAGTGGAGGGCCTTGTCGTCATCCGCCGTCACGCTGCCGATGCCCTCGATATAGAGTCGGGCCAGGAAATACAGGGCCAGCACTTCACCGGCCTCCATGGCCGGTAACAGCAGGGCCTCTGCCGCCAGGGCCAGGTCCGGATCCCGTCCTCCGAGGGCATCGGCAATCCAGATGGAGGCCAGCGCCACCCGGGCGGGTGCATGTCCCCGGTCGATGGCATACCAGAACCAGTGTTCCGAGGTCTCCCGATCCCTTGGCACCACTTCCCCCCTGAGATAGAGCCAGCCCAGATGCATGGCATAGGGCAGGGCGCCGGCCTGGGCGGCCTGGTCATACCAGTACACCGCCTGCTCACCGTCGGCTGTGGTTCCGTGACCGTGTTCGAACAGCCATCCCAGGTAGGCCATGGCGGTGGATGAACCCTGCTTGGCGGCCTGCATGAACAGGATTTTGGCCTGGTCATAAGCCGGCGGGTTCTGTGACAGGTACTGATGGGCCTGTGTCTCGGGGTCCGCTGGTGCCGGATTTGCCGAAGTGGCGCTGATCGACAGCAGCAACAGGGTCAAAAGCAGGATACGCATGGCGTTCTCTTGAGGGTCTGGTCTTTTTGTGCCGGAATGAAAACCCCAGGCTCCCGCTTTACTTTAATCCTGCAATGTGTCTGTGGCATGACATCCCGAAAAGGCGGACGATGGCCGCGGTGATTGCAATGTCACCGCCATGTCATAATTTCTCGTTGTAATAGCCGCGTCAAAGACAGGCTGAAGGAAAAGATATGACCGAAAAGACCATATTGCTGGTCGAGGATGAGCCGGCCATTCGCGAGATGGTGGGTTTTGCCCTGTCACGGGCCGGATTTTGCATGGTGGAGGCCGGTGATGCCAACGAAGCCCATACCCGGTTGGCGGAGCGGTTGCCAGATCTGGTGGTGGTGGACTGGATGCTGCCCGGCACCAGCGGCATTGATCTGGCTCGACGTCTCAAGCGGGAAGAATACACCGCCGAGTTGCCCATCATCATGCTCACCGCCCGGGGCGAGGAGGATGACAAGGTGGGTGCCCTGGAGGCCGGCGTGGACGACTACATCACCAAGCCCTTTTCCCCCAGGGAACTGGTGGCCCGGATCAAGGCGGTATTGCGGCGCAGTATCCCGGAGGAACAGTCCAGACCCATCACCGTGGACACCCTGACCCTGGACCCGTCCAGTCACCGGGTGACCGTGGACGGCGCGGCTCTGGAGATGGGACCGACGGAATTTCGCCTGCTGCATTTCTTCATGACCCATCCCGAGCGGGTCTATTCCCGTTCCCAGTTGCTGGACCGGGTCTGGGGACGGAACACCTATGTGGAGGAGCGCACTGTGGATGTGCATATCCTGCGCCTGCGCAAGGTGCTGGCCCCGTCCGGCTGCGACCGTTTCGTGCAGACGGTGCGCGGCGCCGGCTACCGTTTTTCCCTGCAGGCGTAGGCCCCATGCTCCTGGATTCCCGTTCAGGCAGTCCCTGGAAGGTGGAATTCTGGCGCCTGTCCGGTTTCATCCTTGCCGGCCTGGTGCTGGGTGCCCTGTTCGGTCATCTGGCCTGGATGCTGGTGCTCGCCTTGTCCGCCTATACGGGCTGGCAGTTGCGTCAGTTATACCGTTTTCATCGCTGGATCCAGGTGGGCAAGCGATCCGAGCCGCCCCATGCCAGCGGGGTCTGGGGGGATCTGATTTACGAGCAGTACCGGCTTTACCAGCGCAACCGGCGGCGCAAGAAAAAAATCGCCAAGCTGCTCAACCGCTTTCACGAATCCAGTGCCGCCATGCCGGATGCCACGGTGATCCTGGGTAGCCGCTTTGACATTGAATGGTTCAACGGCGCCGCCATCAGCTTGCTGGAACTGGAGTCCCCCAGGGACATCGGGCGGCGTGTCACGAATTTGCTGCGTCATCCCGAGTTTGTCCGCTACATGTACTCCGGCGATTACAGCGACGCGGTGGAGTTTCCCCGTGGCCCCGACGAGCGGGTCATGCTCTCCGCCCGCATCGTGCCCTACGGCGACAAGCAGTTCCTGCTGTCGGTGCGGGATGTCACCCGTCTGCACATGCTCGAATCCATGCGGCGTGATTTTGTCGCCAACGTCTCCCATGAATTGCGCACGCCCCTGACGGTCATCGCCGGTTATCTGGAAGCGCTGGCGGATGAGGATACACTGGAGCCGGAGATCCGGCGCTCCCTGCGATCCATGGAGTCCCAGTCGGTTCGCATGCGGCGCATCATCGAGGATTTGCTGACCCTGTCCCGACTGGAGACCCGTGACACCGCGGCCATGGGGCAGTCACCGGTGAGCGTGCCCGCCCTGATTCACGGCATCGAGGAAGAGGCGCGCATGCTCATCGGGGAGCGGGGGCAGCATCTGACCCTGGCGTTGGACGAGGGGCTCTGGTTGCGGGGGGCCAATACGGAGTTGCACAGTGCCTTTTCCAATTTGGTGACCAATGCCATCCACTATACGCCCGATGGTGGCACCATTACCGTGCACTGGCACGAAGACGATCAGGGTGCTCACTTCCAGGTTCGGGATACGGGTATTGGCATCCCACCCCAGCATGTCCATCGTCTGACGGAGCGTTTCTACCGGGTGGATTCGGACCGCAGCCGCAACAGTGGCGGCACCGGGCTGGGTCTGGCCATCGTCAAGCATGTGCTGCAGCGTCACGGCGCCCGGTTGCAGATCGAGAGCACGCCGGGGGAGGGAAGCACCTTCAGCTGTCATTTCGGGCCTGATCGGATCGTGCGGCGCGGCAGTGAGGCCGCCCGGGCAGAGGGGGCCAAGGAGGTATCGTACGAATCAATGTGAATATTTCATGACAGCGATGTGAATGCGGGATCTGAAGCTCCCGTCCGGCGTCATAATTCCGTTACAATCGCTGTTTTCCAGGTCTGGTCACCCCATGCCTCCAAAAAGCTATTTCTTCGATCTGTTCGGAAAGTCGCCGGTCCGCCCCCTGCAACTGCACGCGGAAAAGGTGCAGACCTGCGTGGCGGAGCTGCCCGGTTTCATGGCGGCAGTGTTTGCCCAGGACTGGGCGCAGGCCGAAGCCCGGCGCAATCGTATCGCCGAACTGGAGCACGAGGCGGACCTGCTCAAAAAGGATCTGCGCCGACATCTGCCCAAGGGCATGATGCTGGCCATGTCCCGTCGGGATGTGCTGGAAGCCCTCACCATCCAGGACGGCATTGCCAATACCACCAAGGATATCGCCGGCCTGATCCTGGGGCGGCGCATGCTTTTTCCCGATGTGCTGCATCCCCTGCTGCATGACTTCATCACCCGCTGCACCGAGGCCACCACTCAGGCCTCGCGGGCAGTGCATGAACTGGAAGATCTGGTGGAAACCGGATTTCGGGGCCATGAAGTGGATGTCATGGAATCCCTGCTCAACGAACTGGATGCCATCGAGCACGATACCGACCGGATTCAGGTGAAGGTGCGTGCCGAACTCTTTGCCATGGAACGAACATTGCCGCCGGTGGATGTGATCTTCATGTACCGGATCATTGACGAAATCGGCGACCTGGCCAATCTGTCCCAACGGGTTGGCAGTCGTTTGCGACTCATGCTGGCCCACTGATCCACAGACCTGAACTGACAATCCTATGGAATACGCGACGCTGCTTATCGTCCTGGCGTGCCTGTTTGGCTTTTTTATGGCCTGGGGCATCGGTGCAAACGACGTAGCCAATGCCATGGGTACCTCAGTGGGGTCCCGGGCCTTGACCATCAAACAGGCGGTGATTATTGCCGCCATCTTTGAGTTTGCCGGTGCCTGGCTGGCAGGTGGGGCGGTGACCCAGACCATCCGCTCGGGGATGCTGGATGCCAACCTGCTCTCGGGGACTCCGGAAATCCTGGTGTTTGGCATGCTGGCGTCCTTGCTGGCGGCGGGCACCTGGCTGCTGGTGGCTTCCATCTTCGGCTGGCCAGTATCCACCACCCATTCCATCGTCGGTGCCATCATCGGTTTTGCCATCGTGGCCATCGGCATGGAAGCAGTACAATGGGGCAAGGTGGGGGCCATCGCCATCAGCTGGGTGCTGTCACCGGCCTTATCGGGGGTGGTGGCCTTCGTCCTCTTCCGCAGTGTTCAGGTGCTGATTCTGGACACCCCCAATCCTCTGGAGAATGCCAAGCGCTACGTTCCCTACTACATTTTCCTTGCCGCCTTCTTCACCGCCCTTATCACCCTGCTCAAGGGGCTGACCCATCTGGGCATGGATCTTTCCACGGCCCAGAGCTATGGCATTGCCGCTATTATTGGCCTGATGGTGTCCGCCTTGGGGGTGGTGGCCATCCGGCGCTTGCGGTTCGATCCTGCCGATGATCGGGATTTTCATTTCAGCAACGTGGAAAAGGTCTTCGGTGTCCTGATGCTGGTGACCGCCTGCGCCATGGCCTTTGCCCATGGTTCCAATGATGTGGCCAACGCGGTGGGGCCGCTGGCGGCGGTGATCAGCGTGGTGCAGACCGGCGAGGTATCGGTACAGACGGCCATGCCGGTATGGATTCTTCTGCTGGGTGGGTTTGGTATTGTGCTGGGGCTGGTGACGTATGGCCATCGGGTGATTGCCACCGTGGGTACGGGCATCACCCAGCTCACCCCCAGCCGTGGCTTTGCCGCCACCCTGGCGGCGGCCATGACCGTGGTGCTGGCCTCCGGCACCGGACTGCCCATCTCCACCACCCACACCCTGGTGGGGGCAATCCTGGGGGTGGGTCTGGCCCGGGGCATCGCCGCCATTAACCTGGGCGTGGTGCGGGCCATTTTCATGTCCTGGGTCATCACCCTGCCGGCGGGCGCCTTGTTGTCCATCATTTTCTTCTTCATCATCCGGGCCGCCCTGAGCTAGGCGTGTGGCCCATATCTGCCAAAGGGATCAGGTCATGCCGCTGAAAACAGACCATGCACTGCGCCATCTGGTGCTGGTGCGCCACGGCCATGCCGGGGATGCGGGTGAATTTGCCGTCACCGGCCAGGAGGACCATCTGCGCCCCCTGACGCCGGAGGGCATCACCCGGATGATGAAGGCCGCCAGCGGACTGGATCGTTTGCTGGAAGGCCCGTTGGCCATCGTCACCAGCCCCTATGTCCGGGCCACCCAGACCGCCCACATTCTGACGGAAGTGTTTTCCGGCGTGGAGATGCTGTCCACACCCACCCTGGTTCCAGAGGCGGATCCGGCGTTGTTCACCCAATGGCTGCAGGAATTATCCTGGCCGCCGACCCTGCTGGCGGTGGGACACGAACCCCATCTGTCCCTGTTGGCCGGTTGGCTATTGACCGGGGAACGGCGATCCCTGGTGCGTATGAAAAAGGGCGGGGCCTGCTGTCTGAGCCTGGCCGGTGGTCTGGGGCCGGGTCAGGCCAGAGTCCATTGGCTGCTGACCCAGGGGCAGTTGCGCAAGCTGGCCTGACCGGCTCGCCCGGCTGTTATCCTCCCGACATGTTCCCCTGCTAGACTCGTCCCCTGAGGGTCGTCATCAAGACCCTGCAGAATAAGGGAGATTGTCATGTTCCGACGCCGCAAGCCCCCCGAGACCGTCGCCGCCGTCGATCTGGGTTCCAACAGCTTTCACATGATCGTGGCCCGGGTACGGGACGGCGACGTGCACATGCTCGACCGCCTGCGGGAGTCCGTGCGTCTGGCCAGCGGTCTGGATAACCGGGGCTTTATCAGTCCCGAAGCGGTGACCCGGGCCTTGGGCTGTCTGCAGCAGTTTGGCCAGCGGGTCCGGGATCTGCCTCTGGGCAGCGTGCGCGCCGTGGGCACCAATACCCTGCGCAAGGCCCGCAACGCCGAGGAGTTTCTGGAACTGGCCACCCGGGCCCTGGGGCATCCCATTGAAGTGATCGGTGGCCGCGAAGAGGCCCGTCTGATCTATCTGGGGGTGGCCCACAGCCTGGCGGATGACGGTGGCCGGCGGTTGGTGGTGGACATCGGCGGTGGCAGCACGGAACTGATCCTGGGGGAGCGCTTTGAACCCAGTCATACCGAAAGCCTGCACATGGGGTGTGTGAGCATGGGGCGGCTCTATTTTCCCAAGGGCATCATCACCGAGACCGCCTGGCGCGCGGCCGAGATCGGTGCCCGGCTGGAGTTGCAGCCCATTGAGGAAACCTACCGGCGGGTGGGCTGGCAGGAGGCCCTGGGGGCTTCGGGCACCCTGCTGGCGGTGGACCGGATCATGCGGGAGCAGGGGTGGACCCGGGAAGGTATCACCCTGGAAGGGCTGCATTTGCTGCGTCAGACCCTGATCAAGGCCGGGGACATGGCCAAGGTGGAACTCAAGGGGCTGAGCGATGAGCGTCGCCCGGTGCTGCCCGGCGGGGTGGTGGTGCTGATCTCGGTCTTCGAGGCCCTGGGCATCGGGCAGATGCGGGTGTCCGATGGCGCCCTGCGGGAAGGGCTGGTCTATGACCTGCTGGGGCGCATCAGCCACGAGGATGTACGCACCCGCACCATTGATGGCCTCATGAAACGGTTTCAGGTGGAGCCGGATCATGCCCGGCGGGTGGAGCAGACGGCCCTGCAGCTGCTGGAGCAGGTGGGAGACAGCTGGCAACTGGACCAGGATCACGGGGATACCCTGGGCTGGGCAGCCCGCCTGCATGAACTGGGACTGTCCATCTCCCACAGCCAGTTTCACAAGCATGGGGCCTATATGGTGGAGAATGCGGACTTGTCCGGCTTCACCCTGGAGGGGCAGCGGCGGATCGCCCTGCTGGTGCGTGCCCACCGGCGCAAGTTTCCCGTCAAGCTGTTTGATGATCTGCCCATCCTGGAGCGTCGTCCCCTGCTGCGCCTGGCGGTGTTGCTGCGTCTGGCGGTATTGCTGCACCGATCCCGCACGGACACGGTACCGGCCCTGGAGGGACTCAAGGCGAAGGATCAGGGCCTCAAGCTGCGGTTTGCCCCCGGTTGGCTGGAGGCCAACCCCCTGACCCGGGCGGATCTGGAGCGGGAGTCAGGCCACCTCAAGGCGGCCCATTTCAAACTCAAGGTGGAGTAAAACTCAGCTGGTGAGCTTGCCCAGCAGTTCATCCTGGGCCGAGCGGCGCTTATGGTTGGAGGCCGCCTTGAGACGCCGGTAACTGCCATCCTGTTGCAGCGCCCAGGCCTGGGTGTTGTCCGAGGTATAGGCCAGCAGGGATTCCTGCAGCACCCGATCCCGCAATTCCGGCACCTCCACCGGAAAGGCCACCTCCACCCGGCGGAAGAAATTGCGGGGCATCCAGTCGGCGCTGGACAGGAAGATCTCCGGTTCACCGCCGTTCTGGAAATAGAACACCCGGGAATGTTCCAGAAACCGCCCCATCACCGAGCGTACCCGGATATTGTCCGAAATCCCCGGGACTCCGGGCCGCAGGCAGCAGACCCCTCGCACCACCAGGTCAATCCGCACCCCCGCCTGGGAGGCCCGGTACATGGCCTGGATCAGTTTGGGTTCGATCAGGGAATTCATCCGCGCCAGCACCTGCCCCGGCTTGCCCGAGCGCACATGCTCGATCTCCCGCTCGATCCGTTCCAGCATCCCCGAATGCAGGGTGAACGGGGCCTGCAGGAGTTTTTTCAGCTTGGATACCTTGCCCAGCCCTGTCAGCTGCTGGAAGACCTTGTGTACGTCCTCGCCGATCACCTTGTTGACGGTGAGCAGGCCAAAGTCCGTGTAGGCCCGGGCGGTCCCCGCGTGATAGTTGCCGGTGCCCAGATGCACATAGCGCCGGATCCGGTCCTTTTCCCGGCGTACCACCATGGCCAGCTTGGCGTGGGTCTTGTAGCCCACCACCCCGTAGGTCACGTGGGCGCCGGCATCCTGCAGTCGATTGGCCAGCTGGATGTTGGCCTCCTCGTCGAACCGGGCACGCAGCTCGATCACCACCGTGACCTCCTTGCCCGCCTGGGCCGCCTGCACCAGGATGTCCACCAACTGGGAGCGCACGCCGGTGCGGTACAGGGTCTGCTTGATGGCCAGCACATCCGGGTCCCGGGCGGCCTGGCGCATGAATTCCACCACCGGCACGAAGGACTGATAGGGATGGTGCAGCAGCACATCGCCGCGCCGGATGGTGTGAAAGAGATCCGAGGCCCCGGTCAGGGCCGGGGGCAGGGCGGGCACGAAGGGGGGGAATTTCAGATCCGGGCGTTCCACCAGTTCATGCACGGCCATGAGCCGGTTCAGGTTTACCAGGCCATTGACCTGGTACAGGTCATCCTGCCCCAGCTTGAACTGGCGCAGCAGGAACTCCGCCACCTTGGTCGGACAGTTGTCCGCCACTTCCAGCCGTACCGCTTCGCCGTAATTACGCTGGGGCAGTTCCCCTTCCAGGGCCATCAGCAGGTCGTCGATCTCCTCCTCGTGGACAAACAGATCCGAGTTGCGGGTGAGCCGGAACTGGTAGCAGCCGGTGACCGTCATGCCCTGGAACAGCTCGCCCACGTGGGCGTGGAGGATGGAGGACAAAAAGACGAAATCATAGTCCCCCTTGGCGATTTCCCGGGGCAGGCGGGCCAGGCGGGGCAGGGAGCGCGGGGCCTGGACCACGGCCATGCGGCTTTCCCGACCGAAGGCATCCTTGCCCTCCAGGGTGACGATGAAGTTGAGGCTCTTGTTGAGGATGCGGGGGAATGGATGGGCCGGGTCCAGTCCCAGGGGGGACAGTACCGGCAGCAGTTCCCGATCAAAAAAGTCCTTGACCCATGCTGCCTGCTCGTCGCTCCAGTGGGTGCGGCGCACGAAATGGATGTTCTGCTCCGCCAGGGCCGGGATCAGGATGTCGTTAAGGGTGGTGTACTGATCATCCACCAGGGCATGGGCCAGTTGTCCCACCCGGGCCAGTTGCTCGGCGGCGCTGAGCCCGTCCGGTCCTGGCGTGTTCACCCCCAGTTGCAACTGTTGCTTGAGCCCTGCCACCCGGACCTCGAAGAACTCATCCAGGTTGGTGGAGGAGATGCACAAAAAGCGCAGCCGCTCCAGCAGCGGGATGGTGTCCTGCCTGGCCAGTTCCAGCACCCGCTGGTTGAAGGCCAGCAGGCTCAGTTCGCGGTTGAGATAGAGTTCTGGGTTGGTCAGGTCGATCTCGGTCATGGCATCCCTAGGGTTGAGGAAAAGAGATTCGGATAGGGCAGTCTACGGGACCGGCATGTCACTCCGGTGACGGCCCCTGTTGCCGGCCATGGCCCACCAGCAGGAATTCCATCAGGGCTTTCTGGGCGTGCAGGCGGTTTTCCGCCTCGTCCCAGACCACGCTTTGCGGGCCTTCCAGCACCTCGGTGGAGACTTCCTCTTCCCGATGGGCAGGCAGGCAGTGCATGAACAGGGCATCCGGCGCCGCCTGGGCCATCAGGGCGGCATTGACCTGATAATCCCCAAAGGCCCGGCGGCGGGCGGCCTGTTCCTGTTCCTGTCCCATACTGGCCCAGACATCCGTGACGATCAGATCGGCCCCTTGGGCCGCTGCCATGGGGTCTCGAACGATGGCAGCGCTGCGACCGGCGGCAGCCAGGATCAAGGGGTCCGGGTCGTAGCCTTCCGGACAGGCAATGCGCAGTTCAAAGCCCAGACGTTCAGCAGCATGGATGTAGCTATGGCACATGTTGTTGCCGTCTCCTACCCAGACCACCGTGCGCCCGGCAATGTCACCCCGCAGTTCGAACCAGGTCTGCAGATCCGCCAGCAATTGACAGGGATGTTCCAGGTCGGTGAGACCATTGATCACGGGTACCCTGGCATTGGCAGCGAACCGCTCCACTTTTTCATGCTCGAAAGTGCGGATCATGACCATGTCCACCATGCGAGACAGCACCCGGGCCGAGTCCTCGATGGGTTCGCCCCGACCCAGCTGGGTATCCTTGGGGGACAGGAAGATGGCATGGCCGCCCAGTTGTTGCATGCCCACCTCGAAGGAGACCCGGGTGCGGGTGGATGATTTTTCGAAAATCATCGCCAGGGTCTTGCCCCGGAGGGGTTCGTGAATGTCCCCCTGCCGCAGTTGCGCCTTCATCTGCATGGCGCGGTGGATCAGGTGACGCAGTTCCTCGGTGGACAGGTCCAGCAGGGACAGAAAATGACGCACAGCCATGGGGTATTTCCTCAAGCGGTTTGAGCCGCGAACCGTTCCACCAGATCGGAGACGATCGCCACGATCTGGTCCGCCTCGGTCCGGTGGATGATCAGGGGCGGCAGCAGACGAATGACCCGCTCCGCGGTGACATTGATGAGCAGGCCGGCTTCCAGGGCCAGGCCCACCAGTTCGGCACAGGGCCGATCCAGTTCGATGCCCAGCATCAGGCCCCTGCCCCGAATATCCTCCACGGCGGGATGCTGGCCAAGGCGATCCTGGAAGGCAGCCATCAGATACTGCCCCATGGTGTCGGCGTGGGCCGGCAGGTCATCCTGGGCCAGGGTGTCCAGCACCGCCAGGGCCGCACGACAGACCAGGGGATTGCCGCCAAAGGTGGTGCCGTGGGTGCCGGGGGTGAACAGATTGGCAGCCTCCCCCGCCGCCAGGGTGGCGCCGATGGGGACACCGTTGCCCAGACCCTTGGCCAGACTCAGCACATCCGGGGTGATGCCTTCGTGCTGGAAGGCAAACCAGGTTCCGGTACGGCCAATGCCGGCCTGGATCTCGTCCAGCATCAACAGCCAGCCGGCCCGGTCGCAGAGGGTCCGCAGCCCCTTGAGATATCCTTTTGGGGGAATGCAGATCCCCCCTTCCCCGGTGATCGGCTCCACCAGGATGGCCACCACGTCCGGGTGATCCGCCAGGGCGTCCACCGCCGCCAGATCACCGTGGGGCACACGGATGAAACCTTCCACCAAGGGGGCAAAACCGGCCTGGATGCGGGCATTGCCGGTGGCGGTCAGGGTGGCCAGGGTGCGGCCATGAAAACTGCCTTCCATGACAATCACTGTGGGGCGGGCGATACCCTTGTGATGGCCATGCAGCCGGGCCAGCTTGATGGCGGCCTCGTTGGCCTCGGCGCCGGAATTGCAAAAGAAGGCCCGATCCATGCCGGCCAGCCCGGTCAGACGCTCGGCCAGTTGGGTCTGCTGGGGAATCTCGTAGAGATTGGAGGTATGAATAAGTTGCCCGGCCTGTTGGCACAGGGCCTGGGTTACCGCCGGATGGGCATGGCCCAGGCCACAGACAGCGATGCCGGACAGGGCATCCAGATAGCGGCGGCCCTGATGGTCCCACAACCAGGGGCCCTCTCCCCGCACAAAACTGACGGGTTGGCGCTTGTAGTTCTGCATGAGGGCATCTGACATGCGGCGGTTTCCCTCCAAAAACGAAAAAAGGCAGCCCGAGGCTGCCGGCTGTCAAAAACGGACATCATACGATGACCCGAGGCAGGGCGCAAAGCCCTGCCGGGATCAAGGTCTTTATCCGGGGGCCGTTGGGGATTCAGCCGAAGTTTTTCGCTACAAAATCCCAGTTCACTACATTGAAAAAGCCCTCGATGTATTTGGGGCGGGCATTGCGATAGTCGATGTAATAGGCGTGTTCCCAGACATCCATGGTCAGCAGCGGGGTCTTGCCGGCTTCGGTGATCGGAGTGGCGGCATTGCTGGTGTTGACGATCTCCAGACTGCCGTCGGCATTTTTCACCAGCCAGGTCCAGCCGGAACCAAAATTGCCTGCCCCTGCAGCGGCAAACTTTTCCTTGAATTGGGCAAAGGAGCCAAAGGCTGCATTGATGGCTTCGGCCAGGGCGCCGGTGGGTTCGCCGCCACCCTGGGGGCTTAGGCCATTGAAGTAGAACGTGTGGTTCCACACCTGGGCGGCATTGTTGAAGATGCCACCGGCGGGGGCCTTTTGGATGATCTCTTCCAGGGACAGGTTTTCGAACTCGGTGCCGCTGATCAGCTTGTTCAGGTTGGTGACATAGGTCGCATGATGCTTGTCATGGTGGAACTCCAGGGTTTCGGCGGAGACATGGGGTTCCAGGGCGTTCTTGGCGTAAGGCAGTTCGGGCAGTTGGTGTGTCATGAATTTCTCCGTGTGGCTGTATTTGGGGTATTTTTTTGGAAAGAGTCTAAAAGATAGGGCAGGATCAGGGTACAATGCAAACCTTGATCGTTTGCGATGGTTCATGCAAGTGTCCAGTGCCACCACAGACGATCCTGGTCCCGTTAGAATACAGGGCAGGATGTCTCCTGGAGAAATTTGATGAGTTCTGACGTGTTGCAGCGTTTTTTGCTGGATGATCTGGATATTCGCGGGGCCGTGGTCCGCCTGGGACCGGTATGGCAACAGATCATTGCCGATCGCCATTATCCCGAGCCGGTGAACGGACTGCTGGGAGAGATGTGTGTCACCACCTTGTTCATCACCGAAGCCCTGAAACAATCCGGTCGGGTCACCTTTCAGCTGCGGGGGAGCGGCCCTGTTTCCCTGCTGGTGGTGGATTGTGACCAGCGGCTCAATCTGCGCGCTCTGGCTCAGTATGGTGACGACCTGGATTCAGGCACGGCCCGCACCTTGCTGGGGGATGGCCGGCTGGTGCTGTCCCTGGATTTATCTGGCTCCCGCGCACCCTGGCAGAGTGTGGTGCCTCTGGAGGGGGAGGGTATCGGTGAGATTTTCGAGCATTATTTGAGCCTGTCGGAGCAGTTGCCTTCCCGGCTGTTTCTGGCCGCCAGCGATACCGGGGCGGCAGGGCTGTTCCTGCAAAAACTGCCGGCGGCGGACAGCCGTGACCCCGATGGCTGGAACCGTATCGAGCAACTGGCCGCCACGGTGACCGACGATGAACTCATTAACCTGACGCCCACGGCCTTGCTGTCCCGTCTGTTTCCTGAAGAGACCGTTCGGGTTTTCGATAGTCGAGCAGTGATTCACGATACTCCCGAAGACTGGGACAAGGTACGGGCCATGCTGCGGTCTTTGGGACGGGAAGAAGTGGAGGCGGTGTTGCAGGAACAGGGGGCAGTGATTGTCCGTGACGATCTGGCCAATCGGGAATACCGGCTGGACCGGGATGGGGTGGCCGCGATCTTTGATCGTTCCCCGCCAACCTTGCATTAGATGCCATGGGCCACGATCCGTCTGCCCGTCGTGCCGGCTGGATCATGCTGGCCTTGTTCTGGATGCTGGCCCTGGCCACTGGAACCTGGTTCTATCAGGGTGTGCTGGAGCGCCGGGACCATCCCAACCGGCATCTGCTGGATGATGCCGCCGAACCTGGTGCCAGTGTCGTACTCCAGCGCAATCGCGCCGGCCATTATATGGCTGCAGGTCGTATCAATGGCGAGCCGGTGGATTTTCTGGTGGATACCGGCGCCACCCATGTGGCCATCTCCGCCTCATTGGCCGCCCGGCTTGGCCTGGAAGCCACCGGGCAGGCCTGGTTTGAAACCGCCAATGGCCGGGTCCGGGGTGAACTCACTGTGCTGGATGAGGTTCGTCTGGGGCACCTGGGGATAGGCTCGGTGCGGGCGGTTATCCTGCCAGAGATCGGTGGCGACCGGGCGCTTTTGGGCATGAGTTTCCTGAATCATTTTGACATCCGTGTCCGTGACGGGCAGATGGTACTCATGGTGCCCGAAGCCCGTTAGCTCAGGCGGCCCATGTAATCCTCGTAGCCGAAGGTTTTGACCGTTGTCACTGCCCGGCTTTCTTCGTCCACCCGGCAGATGGCGGGCAGGCGGATGCCGTTGAAGGTGGTGGTCTTGACCATGGTGTAGTGGGCCATGTCGGTGAACACCAGGCGTTGTCCGATCGTTAGGGGACGGTCGAAGGAATACTCCCCGACGATGTCGCCGGCCAGACAGGTGGAGCCACCCAGGCGATAGGTGAAGGTCTTCTCCCCCGGCATGCCCGCGCCGATGATCTCCGGTCGATAGGGCATCTCCAGCACGTCCGGCATGTGGGCGGTGGCGGAGGTGTCCAGGATGGCAATGGGACCGGCGTTCTGCACGATGTCCAGCACCGTGCACACCAGGTAGCCGGTGCCCAGGGCGATGGCCTCGCCCGGCTCTAGGTAGACCGTCACCCCCGGATGACGGGCACGGAAATCCCGGATCAGGTGGATCAGCCGTTCCACGTCATAGTCGTCCCGGGTGATGTGATGACCGCCGCCGAAGTTGATCCACCGTCGGCCCGGGATGTATGGCCCGAACCGGGCCTCGAAAGCCTCCAGGGTGTGCTCCAGGGCATCACTGTTCTGCTCGCACAGGGTGTGGAAATGCAGGCCTTCCAGGCCCGTCAGGTCCACCCCGGCCAGATCCACCGACCGGGTCCCCAGGCGGGAGCCGGGGGCGCAGGGGTCGTAGAGGGCCACCCGGCCTTCGGAATACTCCGGATTCACCCGGATGCCGCAGGAGATGTGCCGGCCAGCCCCGGCCACCTGCTTGCGAAAACGCTGCCACTGGGTGGGGGAGTTGAAGCTGATGTGGTCGGCATATTGCACCACCACCTTCATCTCCTCGTCGGTGAAGGCGGGGGAGTACACATGCACCTCCCCACCGAACTTCTCCGCCCCCAGGCGGGCCTCGTCCTGGCCGCTGGCGGTGGTGCCCACCAGGTATTCCCGGACCATGGGGAAGGTGTCCCACATGGCGAAGCCCTTCAGGGCCAGCAGGATGCGACAGCCGCTATCGGCCTGGACCTGCTTGAGCAGGGCCAGGTTCTTGCGCAGCAGGGCGTCGTCCACCACGAAGGCGGGCGACGGGCAGGCATGGATGTCAAAAAAGGGAGGGGTCGTCTTGTCCATGGGCGATCAGGCCAAAGGATCGCTGTCGGGATCCAGTTCCACCATCTGCCAGGGCAGGCCCATGTCGCCGATGCGCTCCATGAACGGATCCGGGTCCAGCTGCTCCACGTTGAACACGCCGGCACCCTGCCAGATGCCCTGTACCATGAGCATGGCGCCGGTGACGGCGGGCACGCCGGTGGTGTAGGAAATGGCCTGGGATTGCACTTCCCGGTAGCAGGCCTCGTGGTCGCAGATGTTGTAGATGTAGACTTTGCGCCGCTTGCCGTCCTTGATGCCATCCAGGATCACGCCGATGTTGGTCTTGCCCTTGGTGCGCGGTCCCAGGGAAGCCGGGTCCGGCAGGATGGCCTTGAGGAACTGCAGGGGGATGATCTCCTTGCCCTCGAAGCGGATGGGCTCGATGGAGGTCATGCCCACGTTCTCCAGCACTTTCAGGTGGGTGATGTACTTTTCGGAGAAGGTCATCCAGAAACGGATGCGCTTGAGACCCTTGATGTTGCGGCACAGGGACTCCAGCTCCTCATGGTAGAGCAGGTAGATATCCTTGGGACCGATGCCGTCGAAGTCGAACACCCGCTTTTCCGCCAGGGGCGCGGTTTCCTTCCACTGGCCTTCTTCCCAGTAGCGGCCATTGGCGGTGATCTCGCGGATGTTGATTTCGGGATTGAAGTTGGTGGCGAACGGGTAGCCGTGGTCGCCGCCGTTGGCATCCAGGATGTCGATGCGGTGGATTTCGTCAAACAGGTTCTTCTGGCCCCAGGCGCAATAGATGTTGGTCATCCCCGGATCGAAGCCACAGCCCAGGGTCGCCATGAGGTTGGCCTGGGCGTAGTCGTTCTGGAATGCCCATTGTTCCTTGTACTCGAACTTGGCCTCGTCCGGGTGTTCGTAGTTGGCGGTATCCAGGTAGGGGGTGCCGGTGCGCAGGCAGGCTTCCATGATGGTCAGGTCCTGGTAGGGCAGGGCCACATGGATGAGGACATCCGGCTTGAAGGACTCGATCAGGGCCACCAGGGCCTCCACGTCGTCCGCGTCCACCTGGGCGGTCTGGATGGGACGGTCCAGCTGGGCCGCGATGGCGCGGCACTTGGCCTCGTTGCGGCTGGCCAGACAGATCTCCGTGAAGACCTCTGGATACTGCGCGCATTTGTGGGTGACAACTCCGCCAACGCCGCCGGCGCCGATAATCAGGACTTTGCTCATAGGCCTCGAATCAAACTGGGAAAGATGTGAGAAAAAAGGCGGATCGGACCGGGGTCCGAGACAGGATCATGTTGCAGTGGATGAATTGTGCACCGGGTCCATGACACTCCGGTGTCACGAACCCGTTTGACCGGGGATGATGCCCCTTGATGGGCGCCGGTATCAAGCCCTCTCCACCGCAAAACTCACCGCATAGCGCCGGTTGCTGCCGAACACCAGGGCCATGCGGCCATCTTCGCCGGTATCGATACCCAGATCCTTGGTCCGGTAGAGGGCCTTGGCTTGATTGAGCCGGCGCAGGGAGGTTTCCACACTGCCCTTGTGCCGGCGGATGTAGAGGCTCAGATCCGCACTGACGTTGGCCTGGATATCATGGGCTGCCTGTTTCATGTCCAGACCGTCGGAAACGGCCCGCAAATCTTTGGGGGATACCTTGAACAGCCGCTCCAGGATGCGCTGCATCCCTTCGATGGGTTCTTCTCCCAGATACAGGTTCCACAGAAAACGGCGAATCCCGTAGTCATCATGCCACCAACCCCGGTGAGGATTGAGTACATGCACGCCCACCGGGAGCAGGCGATAGCTGCCCAGTCCCACGTCGTCGGTAAGAATTTCGAAGCTCACCTGCCGGCATCCCAGGTGCCGGCGATTTTCCTTCATCATCAGGGCCGCGTTGCGGGGCGTCAACAGTTTCAAGGCCATCCGGTCCCGGGGCTGCAGGGGGCGGCCCCGCTGGATATGAATGGTATCGATGACCTCCAGGGCACAGGCCGTGATGATCCGTTGGTCCCGGATCAGACTGGGAGTATTGTCGGATGAATTGTCCTGATGATGGCCTTCATTGAGCATGATGCTTACGCGAGTTACCCCGTTCTGACTCGCGCCCTCCTGTGTCGGTTTGGATGAAACAATAGCGCCAGATGTGGATCCAAGGCCTGCAATCGGCACCTGCGGCGCTCCAAGGGTACGCAAATGGCCGTGAATGGATTAACCTCACCAAGTATCCCAATCGCACCCAGGAAAATATCCTCTTGCGCTGTATCGGCTATCAGCGATTGATCTATATCCCGGCGGACAACACGTGCAGATAGAAGAACATGAGATTATCAATCAGCTGGTGATACCTCCACAACCGGAGGTGTTGCGGGTTGTTGTGGAGGAATCCCGGAAACCGGAGCCGGACTTGAGTCGGGTGGCCCGGCATATTGCCCGGGATGCCAGTGTTGCCGGGGGGGTGTTGCAGGTCATCAATTCTCCTTTGTTCCGGTGTCGCCGGGAGATCAGTTCCATCCCCCATGCGGTCAACCTGTTGGGGTTCAAGCGGGTATATGCCCTTGTTCGTACCGTTGCCCTGCGTAATGCCATGGCTGACTATCCTGGCGTGGATGAATTCTGGAAGCGGGGGGTCCATGTGGCCGAAGCCACTGCCCGGGCCGCCAAACTCATCAAGCGGCCAGATTTATTGGACGAGGCCCATCTCATCGGTCTGTTTCATATGGTGGGTATTCCTGCCCTGCGTAGTGTGGTGGGGGAAGCCTACGACCCCCTGCTCGATCGGGTGTTGACCACGGGCTGGTCCATGTTGCCGCCCCAGGAAGCGCGGCTGTTTGGCATCACCCACCCACGGGTCGGGGCGTTGATCACCCAGCGCTGGCATGTCCACCCGGCAGTGGTCCATGCCATTGATCAGCAATATGCAGTAGAGCATCTCTCCCGACTGGATGCCCTGCATGTCGATACCCCTGATCTGGTGGTGATCCTCAAACTGGCCCTGAGGGCCACCGCAGCGGTGGATGCTTCCCTTATGACCTTTGCTGAATGGAATGCCTGCAACGAGCGACTGTTGGACTATCTGGCATTACCGGACCCTTCAGCCCTGGAAGCGCTGGTGGATGCGGTGCTGATGCAGGACTAAGCCATCCGGGCGACTTTCACGACTGCAACTGTTGCACCAGTGGCCCCCAGAAATGCATCACGTCAGACTTGTGACACAGTTCCGTACCCGATGTCAGCACCGTGGCGGTACCTGCCGCCACACCCAGGGCAAAGGCCCGCTGGATGGATTCTCCGGTGGACAGGCCATAGGTGATACCCGCCACGAAGCTATCGCCAGCCCCGACGGCACTTTTGGCGGTGACCTTGGGGGTCTGCAATGCGCTGATGCCATCCCGGGTGGCCAGCAGGGCGCCGTCATGGCCCAATGTGACTGCCAGAATATCCACATTGCCAGCGGCCACCATCTCCAAAGCCGCCGCCTCCAATGCCTGGGGGTCTTCCAGATCCCGTCCCATCAGGGCAGCAAATTCCCCCCGGCTGGGTTTGGCCAGATAGACCCCTTCATCAAGGGCCGCGGCCAGCGCCGGTCCAGAGGTGTCCAGCACCATCCGGGCACCTCGTCGCTTGGTCATGACCGACAAACGGGCATAGACATCCTCGGGCACTCCCCTGGGGATGCTGCCACTGGCAATGACATAGTCAAAATCCAGCAGTTCAATGAAATCCAGGGCGGCCTTCCATTCCGCTGCTTGTACCGTGGGGCCTTCCGGGGTAAAGCGAAATTCCTGCCCTGAACTGTGTTCGTAGACCACATGGCTCACCCGGGTGTTTTCCCGGGTATGGACCCGATGGGCCATGACACCGGCATCGGTCACCAGTTCGTCGAGGACATCACCGGATCGGCCACCGGCCAGGTAGACGGCAAAGCTCTGCCCCCCCAGTTCGTTGATCACCCGTGCCACATTGATGCCGCCACCGCCGGGGTCCATACGCTCGTTGCTGGTGCGGATTTTATGGACCGGTTTGACCTTGTAGGCAGCACAGGAGGCATCCACCGCGGGATTCAGGGTCAGGGTGACGATTCTCTTGGTCATTCAGTTATCCTCGTGGTTGTCCCGCCCATCTTATGCTCTCACCAGGGGGAAGGTTACGCTCATGCCCCAGGCCAGGGCCAGGGCCACCGCCACCGTGCCCACCCAGGGATGCCCGGTGGCCCGGTATATCCAGCCGCTGAGCAGGCCGTAGACGGTAAGACAGACCAGAATTGCCGGCAGGATGATGATCAAAAAGAACAGGGTCTCCAGTCGCAGGGTCACGGCCAGGATCAGGGACAGGAATAAAAAAACCTTGGTCAGGGCATAGGCGCCACCAGCGGCCTCAGCCCCCCGGGTCATCCACTCATCGGCAGAGAAAAACAGGAGCATACCCAAAAATACCAGCGGCAGGATCAGCGCCCGTTCCACTCCGGGCAGATAGCCAGTGACATACAGGTGCACCGGAATGCCAATGGCCAGGGTGAGGTAGCCGGCTACCAGTACCGTAACCGGTCCCAGGGCCTGCCAGCGGATGGTGGCCAACGGGGATTGATCATGCCGGTGACGTCGACCCCACCAGCTCAGCAAGACCCAGCAGAGCAGACCATAAACGGCAAAGTGCAGGGCCAGATAATCCACCAGCAACAGGGGCAGCAGCCCCACGGGGACGGCCCAGAGCAGCAATGGCGTGAGCAGGGCGGGTATCCAGAGCATTTTTAGCAATGACCATCGGGACAACCCCAGACCCAGTGGCGGGACTGCCAGCCGGGGCAGCAGACGGGAGAGGGGCCAGGCCAGGGTGATGATGCCCAAAAACAATAGACCCAGCCAGGGACCACGCCGCTCCACATCTCCGTCATGGCCTGCCCCTGGCGGCCCGATACTGGCATCCAGCCAGGCCAGGGATTCCCGCAGCGCATCCTGGGCGTAAAGTACGCCGATATGTTCCACACCACCCGCCAGGGCCAGACGCCGGGCCGAGCCATCGGCGGGGTGCCCGTAGGTGATGCCCACCTCAGGAGTGGGGGTCAACGGGCCAAAGGCATTCAGGGCCGGATCATGCAGCTCCGTCGGTTCCAGGCTGCCGAACACAAACAGCAGATTATTGAGCGTCTCCAGGGAAAAGGCACCGGAAATATAGGGAGAGAGCAGTACCGCGGCCTGGACCTGCCGGGGATGTTCATGCATGTGCATCAACAGGATATCCCCGGCCATGGAATGCCCCAGCAGCGCCAAACGCCCATCGGCGCCGGGCAGGGCCAGGCCCGTGGTGACCGCAGTCTCCAGTGCCCCACCCAGCAGAGCGCGCCGCCGGTCCTCATCCATCAGGTTGGCAACAAAGGGTTGGCGATTGGCCCCGTGACCGGGGAAGTCGAAGGTCAGGGCGATGTATCCGTTACGGGCCAGGGTGATGGCCAGGGGTTGCATCATCTGCCGTGAGCCGGCAAAGCCGTGGGCAATGACCGCCACCGGAGCCGGAGTCTCCTGAGCCGGCAGGTACAGGGTCATGGGTACGCCATCCACCTGGGTCTGGCGTATCTCGATCCCCTGGGTTCCACCATGGAGTTGCCAAAGGGCGGTTACTATGGCCACCAGGGACAGCCACGCCACGCCCCAGCGGATCAGGGTCCGTCCGTTATCTGAAAAAAGGAATGTTTTTGCCATATCCTGCTCCATGGTGCTGGATGTGCCCAGTTCCGGATATTCTAAGCAGGACAGGTCGTTGGGGCCAGCGATGGACACCCTGCGGGTCTAGCATGCATTTGCCACAGGATAAAATACTTATGAGCCAATATGTGTACCCGGACCTTGCCATGGTTTTTCTCCAGGACCGTGACCCCATCGTGCGGGCCTGTCGCATGGATGAAGCAGAAGCGATCAAACTCCTGTTACCCCATGCCGCTCACGATGAGGAAACCGCCACCCGGGTACGTTTCCTGGCCCGGGGGCTGGTGCGGGGCATGATCAAGGCCCAGGAACAGCAGTCCGGCATCGGAGCACTGTTGCATGAATACGACCTTTCCTCGGAAGAGGGTATAGCCCTGATGTGTCTGGCCGAGGCCCTGTTGCGGGTGCCGGACAAGGCCACTGCAAACCAGTTGATTCATGACAAGCTTACCGTTGCCCAGTGGGATGCTCACCTGGGCCGGGATCGGCCCTTTTTCGTCAATGCAGCCACCTGGGGGCTGTGGATCAGCGAGCGCATCCTCGATACCGAGGATCGTCGTCACTGGCTGGGGAGGACAGTCCAGCATGTGCTGGCCCGGGCGGGCGCCCCGTTGGTCCGGGCCGCCGTGCGCCGGATGATGACCCTGCTGGGGGACACCTTTCTGCTGGGGCGCACCATCGAGCAGGCGATAAAACGGGGCCGTCCCATAGAACAGGCCGGGTACTGCTATTCCTACGACATGCTGGGAGAGTCAGCCCGCACCGAGGCCGATGCCCAACGCTATTTTGAAGCCTACCGGCAGGCTATTGAGCGTATTGGTGAAGCGGTGGACCCACGCCTCCCTCTGCGGGATCGGTCAGGTATTTCGGTAAAACTCTCCGCCCTGGATGCCCGCTACGAACCCGGTCAGGAAAGCCGTCTGCAATGCCGGCTTTTGCCTCGCATCCTGGAACTTTGCCGGCTGGCCCGGGATCAGGGTATCCCCCTGTGCATTGATGCCGAAGAATCCTGGCGTCTGGATCTCTCCCTGGATGTGATGGAAGTGCTGATTGCCGATGTGGACCTCAATACCTGGGAAGGTCTGGGCATGGCGGTGCAGGCTTATCAGAAACGGGCCTGGGCCGTACTGGGGTGGCTGGAGCGACAGGCCGCCCGATATCGTCGTACCGTCATGGTGCGTCTGGTGAAGGGAGCCTACTGGGACACCGAGATCAAGGATGCCCAGCAGCAGGGACTGTCGGATTATCCGGTCTTTACCCGCAAGGCGGCCACGGACGTGTCCTATCTGGCCTGCGCCCGCCGTCTGCTCCAGGACAGTCCCCATCTTTATCCCCAGTTTGCCACCCACAATGCCCAGACCGTGGCGGCGGTCATGGAGATGGCCGGCGACAGGGCATACGAATTCCAGCGTCTTCACGGTATGGGGGAAGGACTCTATGGGCAACTGGTAGAACGTGCCGACCCGCTTCGTCGCCAATGCCGAATCTATGCCCCGGTGGGGCGTTATCAAACCCTGTTGCCCTACCTGGTGCGGCGCATCCTGGAAAACGGTGCCAACGCCTCCTTTGTACATCGCCTGCACGAGGAACATCTGGAACAACTGGTTACCGATCCTGTGACCACCCTCAAAGGTTACGATACCTGGCGCCACCCAGGCATTCCACGGCCTGCCGACCTCTACGCCCCCTTCAGGCGTAACAGCCAGGGTCTGGACTTTGCCGACCGCAAAGCCCTGCAAACCCTGGCCGCGGAGATGAATCGCAGCAAGACCCATATCCCCTGGCAGGGAGGCCCCTTGTGTTGTGGTCAACTCAGGACCGATGGCGGCCAGGGGGTTTATGCCCCTTCAGATCGTGGACGGGAGATTGGTCGCATGACCTGGACCCGTGAAGAAGATCTGGAAACAGCCCTGGCCGCCGCTGACCGGTCCTGGGTCGCCTGGGATGAACGTCCACCGGCCCAGCGGGCGGCAATTCTGGATCAGGTGGCCGATCTGCTGGAGCAACACAGGGCAGCACTCATGGCCCTATGTGTGGAGGAGGCGGGCAAAACCCTGCGGGATGCCCAGGCCGAGGTGCGGGAAGCGGTGGATTTCTGCCGTTATTATGCCGCCCAGGTCCGGACGCAGTTCGTCCAGCCTTTGACCCTGCCTGGGGTGACGGGAGAACGCAACACGCTCACCCTGGGAGGCCGGGGATTATTTTTGTGTATCAGCCCCTGGAATGCTCCCCTGGCCATCTTCGTCGGTCAGGTGGCTGCCGCCCTGGCGGCAGGGAACGGAGTGATCGCAAAACCGGCAGAGCAGACCAGTTTGGTGGCGATTCGAGCCACCCAGCTCATGCATCAGGCCGGTGTACCGGTGGACGTGCTGCACTGCCTGCCTGGCCGGGGTGAGGATATCGGTCCCCGTCTGGTGGCTGATCCACGCATTGTCGGGGTGGCCTTCACCGGCGCCACCGAAACCGCCCGTCTGATTCAGCGGGGACTGGCCGCCCGGGATCATGGTCCCCTCATTCCCCTGATCGCGGAAACTGGTGGTGTCAATGTCATGGTGGTGGATGCCACTGCCCTGCACGAACAGGTCGTGATGGACATTCTACATTCGGCATTTTTCAGTGCCGGGCAGCGCTGCTCAGCGTTACGGGTGTTATGCGTACAGGATACGGTGGCCGAACCCTTGCTGGACATGCTCAAGGGGGCCATGGACACCCTGGTGGTGGGAGACCCTCACTGGCTCTCCACCGATGTGGGTCCGGTGATCAATGACCGGGCTCTGGCGGCCCTGCAGGCCCATGACGAGGAGATGAGGCGCAAGGATCGAGTGCTCCATCGCGCCCCACTGTCGGGAGGCTGTGAACGGGGCAGTTTTATGGTTCCGAGCCTGTATCGGCTGGAGCGGCTGGATGAGTTGCCGGGAGAAGTATTCGGCCCCATGCTGCATCTGTTGCCCTGGCGTACTGGTGAACTGGACCGATTGATCCGCCAGATCAATGCCTCTGGCTATGGCCTGACGCTGGGGATTCACAGCCGGATTGATGCCGTTGTCCATCGGCTGACCCGTCAGGTGCGGGTCGGGAATACCTATGTCAATCGGGACATGGTGGGCGCGATGGTGGGCAGCCAGCCCTTTGGTGGCGAGGGGCTGTCGGGAACCGGTTTCAAGGCGGGTGGTCCCCATTATCTGCTACGGTTTGCCACCGAGCGGGTATTGACCGTCAACACGGCTGCCACCGGGGGAAATACCGGTTTGCTGGTGATGGAAGAAACGCACAATACTCGACAGAGTCAACCCAAAAGCCGGTCAGGTACGGTCTGAGCGCTCCCCTGTGGAACCGGTTTTGCCGGCGCCGGTCGACCTGATTCCACAGGGGATGGACAGCATCAGGACGATGTACTGCTGCTACTGCCGCTGGAGGCCGAGGTGGTTTTCTTGGTACGGGGACGACGAGTACGCGGCTTGGGCTTGGGTGCGGGGGCTTCGTCGTCCTCCTCCTCATCATCCAGTTCAGCCTCGATCACCCGGGCGCGGGCCGAAGTGCCTCTGTGCTCGGAAGCACTGTCTTCGGCAGGCCAGAAACCACTACGGGCGCGACGGATCCAGCCATTGAGATGGCCTTCGATCATGTCCTGGGTATCCTGGGGCAAATCACGGAAGATCAAGGTGGCCGCCACCGCGATCACAAGTATCCCACCGAGGAAGGTGAGCAGGGGCTGGAAGAAAACGATGGCCACGAAGGCCGCCGCGGCGATCAGGATCATACGTGTTCTGGCAGGCATGGTCTCTCCGGGAATGGGTGGATAAGTCGGAACTGGCCCCGGGACATCCCCGTCAGTTGGAGATGCTTGGGCACAATAACACGACATAAGTGTGCATGAATTGCCGGCCGGTTCCTAGTTTCAGCGGGTTGTCCGGTACATATTTGAACGTCCTCATCGGTGGGTGAGTCCATGTGATTCGAGGGTCAGGCCAGTAACCGGGCTTCCCGCAGCACGTCTGCCATCTGCTCCAGCGCCTCCGGGTTGGCCAGGGCGCCGGTGTTTTCCGACCCGCCGGCACCCTGAAACATCCTGGCCACCGCCAGTTCCACCTTCTTGCCGCTGCGTGTGTAGGGGATCTGGGGCACCGCCAGAATCCGTGCCGGGACGTGGCGAGGGCTGGCATTGGTGCGGATGCGGGTGCGGATGGTCCGTTCCAGCTCCGCTGTCAGGGGCTGATCCGGTGCCATGACCACGAACAGGATGACTTGCACGTCTCCCTCCTGGTCCGGCGCCCCCACCACCAGGCTGTCCAGGATCTCCGGAATGGTCTCCACCTGGCGGTAGATCTCCGCAGTGCCGATCCGGACGCCGCCGGGGTTGAGGGTGGCATCGGAGCGGCCGTGAATGATGGCGCCGCCGTGGGCGGTGAACTGGATGAAGTCCCCGTGGGCCCAGACGCCGGGGAACTGCTCGAAATAGGCGCTCCGGTAACGACTGCCGTCGGGGTCGTTCCAGAATCCCACCGGCATGCAGGGCAGGGGCTGGAGGCAGACCAGTTCCCCCCGTTCCAGGCCGGCATCACTGCCGTCCGGGAGAAAGGCCCGGGCATCCACTCCCAGTTGGGCGCACTGGATTTCCCCCCGATGGACCGGCAGCAAGGGGCTGCCGCCAACAAAGCAGCCGCAGATGTCGGTGCCACCGGAGATGGAAGCCAGCATCAGATCCCGTTTCACCTGCTGATAGACCCAATCGAAATCTTCCGCCAGCAGGGGCGAGCCGGTGGAGAAGATCACCCGCAGGGCGGACAGGTCATGGCTTTTGCCGGGGGTGAGTGCCAGCTTGCGGCAGTTGCCCAGGAACCGGGCGCTGGTGCCGAAGTGGGTGACGCCTTCCTCGGCCACCAGATCCCACAGCCGGTTCATGTCGGGGTGGCCGGGGGAACCGTCGAACAGCACCAGCCTGGCGCCGGTCAGCAGGCCGGAAGCGAGCCAGTTCCACATCATCCAGCCCGTGGTGGTGAAGTAGAAAAAGCAGTCATCGGGACCGATGTCCCCGTGCAGCAGCAGTTCCTTGCTGTGGTTGAGCAGCATGCCGGCAGCGCCGTGAACGATGCACTTGGGCACGCCGGTGGTGCCGGATGAATACAGGATATAGACCGGTTGATCCGGCGGCCCCTGCACGAACACCGGTTCGGCGTCGGCATGGACGGTCATGATCTTCTCCCAGCTCAGGAAACGCTCATCCTCCGGGTGGCCCAGCTCCGGCACGATGGGCAGGGAAATCACCCCAGCCAGGGTTGGCAGGCCCGCGGCCAGCTCCAGGTTCTGCTGCCTGCGATCAAAGCACTTGCCGTTGTACCGGTAGCCGTTGGCGGCCAGGAGCACCTTGGGTTCGATCTGACCGAAGCGATCCAGAATCGCCGCGGTGCCGAAGTCGGGAGAAGCGGAACTCCAGATGGCCCCCATGCCGGTGGTGGCCAGCATCCCCACCAGGGCCTCATGGGTATTGGCCACCACGCCGGCCACCCGGTCCCCCGGTTCCACCCCCAGGGATTTGAGCGCGGCCTGCAGGGCGGCCACCCGTGCCAGCAATTCGGCCCGGCTCAGACCCAGGGCCGGGCGGGATTCGCTGACTTCCGTGATCACTTCCCGATCATCGGGCTGGTCGATGACATGGCGCAGCAGGTTCTGGGCAAAATTCAGTCGTGCCCCCGGAAACCAGCGGGTACCGGGCATGGCCGGATGTTCAAGAACATGGGTATAAGACCGGCTGGCGCGGACCTGGGTGAAATGCCAGATGCTCTCCCAGAAGGACTCCGGGTGTTCCACCGACCAACGATGCAAGGCCGGGTAGTCCGGGAAATGGCCCTGGCCCGACTGCACCAGCCAGGCCTGATACCGGGCCATGCCACTCTCTTTGAGTTCCCGTGTTCCCGGTTGCCAGAGCATTTGAGCCTGAGTCGCCATGATGTCTCTCCACGGACTTTGTTGGATGATATATTGATAGCGTAGGCCAAGGTTACCGTTTACGTTAAGGAAAATAAACATTGACGTTATCGTAAACGTAATCTAATTTTAACCAGTGCCCGGATGATTCCCAGCGGCGCACCAAGACAAGAATCACCACCAGATTAAGTGATGGGAGGAGTCAATATGGGTATCAGACCCAGCCACCTTGCGTTGGCCGGCCTTCTTGCCGTGCCCGGCGCCCAGGCCGTGGAATACAAGTTCAGCGGCGATATTGATGTGCGCGGTTTTGACCGCAGCATGGCTGCCGGCGGTAGCGAAAACGGCTTTGAACAACGTCTGCGCCTGCGCACGGACATCCGCATCGAGGACGGGGTGAGCGTCCATGCGGGCGTCAACCTGATCAACGATACCTGGCGTGGGGATGCCTCGGGTGATCTGAACGGACTGCAGCAGAACCAGCCCTTTACCGATGGCCGGGATCACCGCACCGTCACCCTGGATTACGGCTATGTCAGCGTGCCCATGGGTGAGGGCTGGCAGCTCCGGGTGGGACGGCAGATTGCCAACTGGAACTTCGGCATGACGGTGGCCGACGACCGCCGTGACCGCATCATCCTGATGGGTCCGGTGGCCGACGGGGTGACCTTCCTGGTGGGCGGGGATCAGCGCCGCAAGATTTCCTTGAATGACAACAAGGACGATGGCTACCTGCTCTATGCCGGTCTGACTGGACGCAACAGCGGCTGGGCCTGGGGGGCGTTGCTGGGATATTACCTGGGGGATGATGAGAAGGACGCCGTGGGTGATTATGAATCAAACCGTTTTTACAACGTGCGCGGCGGCACCCTGATTTCCCCCTGGGTTCAGGGCAAGGTAGGCGAGGTGCAACTGACGGCCGGTGGTCATTATCTGGGTGGCGGGGATGCCCTGTTCACCAATGATACCTATGCCGGGTTTGTGCGCGGCGGTTTTGACATCACCCCCAGCTTCAAGCTGGAAGGTCAATATTTCTTCAACCTCAATGGCTCCTTGATCGAACCGGGGTTTGACAGCTTTTCCAGCCTGATCCACAGCAGCCCCCGCCACGATGCCACCGCCACCCGGATGAATGCCCTGAGCATGTCGGGACTGGGCAAGGGTGCCAGGGAGTTCGAGGGGGTTCGCCAGGATTTCGACCGTCATCTGATCGCGGTGCGGGGCACGTTTAGCCCGGACGAAAGCTGGCAGCTCAAGCTGGCCGCCGGCTGGGTGCAGTATGACGGTCTGGCGCGGGATCTGAGTCAATCCGAGAATGTGGCGTTCGGTGATATCCAGTTCCACTACCACGTCACCCAATCCACCCGTCTTTGGGCCACCTATGGCTTTGCTGATACTGCTGATCTGCTGCCCGACCGGGATAGCCTCAACGCGGTGAGTCTCAATCTGCAAACGCGATTCTGATCGCGTGCGGTGCCTGGGGGAGCCGGAGTGCTCCCCTTTTTTTCGCCTTGCACCATCGACCCTGATCAGGATGGACGGTAATCCCGTGGACTCCGCCGGCTCTCTTGCCTCACGCTACGCCCCGTCGGGGCTTGAACAGATCCTGCGTCAAGCCCTGATCCAGGCTGGGCTGAACCCGGATCGACTCGCCTGCGATGATGTCGCCGCCATCGATCAACTTCATGTGGGCGGACGGGCGGCCAGCCGTCGGCTGGCGGACCGGGCGGATTTTTCCCAGGCTGAGCGGGTGCTGGATCTGGGCTGCGGCACCGGGGGCACCACCCGTCTGCTGGCCCATGACCATGGTCTGCGGGTCACCGGTCTGGATATCACGCCGGATTTCGTGTCCACCGGCCGGTGGCTCAGTCGCGCCACCGGGCTGGCCGCCAGGACTGATTTTGTTCACGGCGATGCCCAATGCCTGCCCTTTGCCATGGCCTCCTTTGATGCGGTCTGGGCACAGCATGTGTTCCTGAACGTGCCGGACCTGCCGCAAGCACTGGATGAGATCGTCCGGGTGCTGCGTCCCGGCGGGCGACTGCTGATCCATGAAGTGGTGGCAGGGTCGGGGGAGGGGGCGTTGCAGTTACCCGTGCCCTGGGCGGACCTGCCCCGGCACAGCCATCTGCCGGACCTGGCAACCCTGAAAGCGCGGCTGGAGACCATCGGACTGCGTCCCCTGTTCATGGAGGATATCAGCGAGCAGGCGCTGCAATGGCGCCGCAAGCACACGGGCCGTGAGGCCCGGGGCGAGTCCGGGGCGCTGAACCCGTCATTGATCTTCGGCGAACGCTTTTTCGTGATGGGTCGCAACGTGATGGAGAACCTGGCGGCCGGTCGGATCCGGATCATTCAGGGCGGGTGGGAGCGCGCCGGCTGACGGTTTTCAGGCATCGCAAGGCGCCATGGCCCGGGCCACCCGGGAGTTCACGGGCCGTCCCAGCTGTCCGCAGATCCAGTGGGCTGTTTCCACCAGGGCCGCCAGGTCCACGCCGGTGTCGATACCCATGCCGTGCAGCATGTAGACCACGTCCTCGGTGGCCACATTGCCCGAGGCGCCCCGGGCATAGGGGCAGCCCCCCAGGCCCGCCACCGAGGCGTCGATGGTGCGGATGCCCAGTTCCATGACGGCGTAGAGATTGGCCAGGGCCTGGCCGTAGGTGTCATGGAAATGGGCCGCCAGCTGCGCCATGGGCACCACCTCGGCCACCCGCTCCACCATGCGACGGGCCTTGAGGGGGGTGCCGGTGCCGATGGTGTCTCCCAGAGAGATCTCATGGCAACCCATGGCATGGAGGCGCGCCGCCACCCGGGCCACGGCCTCCGGCGGGATCTCGCCCTCATAGGGACAGCCCAGGGTGCAGGAGACGTAGCCCCGTACCGGGATGTCCAGCGCCCTGGCCCGTTCCATCACCGGGGCAAAACGGTCCAGACTGTCGTCGATGCCGCAGTTGATGTTCTTGCGGGAAAAACTTTCCGAGGCCGCGGCAAAGACCGCCACGTCCCTGGCGCCCGCGGCCACGGCGGCCTCCAGACCCTTGAGGTTCGGCGCGAGGACCGGATAGCGCACCCCGGGTCGGGGTGCCAGGGCGGTCATGATCTCTCCATGGTCCGCCATCTGGGGCACCCATTTTGGGGAAACGAAGGCGGTGGCCTCGATCCAGGTCAGGCCCGCGTCGGCCAGGCGCTCGATGAGGCTCAGTTTGACGGCCGTGGGAATGGTGCCCGGTTCGTTCTGCAGGCCGTCCCGGGGACCGACCTCCACCAGACGCACTGACGATCCGGGCAGGTTCATCGGGCGATCTCCCCGTCGCGGGCGCGCACCAGCACGCTGGGCTGGAGTTCCACCACCACTTCGTCATGCTGGTTGATGCCGGTCCACTGCACCCGCACCACCCCCCAGCCGGGCCGGGATTCCCGCGGGCGGGCCTCCAGGATCTTCAGATGCAGTCGGATGCGATCACCGGGGCGAACCGGCTTGGCGAAGCGAATGCCTTCCACCCCCACGCCGATCTGGCCTTCCGCCAGGGGCATGCCGGAGCGCACCGCCAGGGCGGTCATCACGCCGATGGTGTGCCAGCCACTGGCCACCAGACCGCCGAACAGGGTGTGACGGGCGGCCTCCGGGTCCACGTGGTGGGGCTGGGGGTCGAATTCCCGACCGAAGCGGATGATGTCCGCCTCGGTCATGGTGGTGGCCTCGGTCTCGAAGCACATGCCGGGACTCAGGTCTTCCAGATAGTAGGGGGTCGTGACGGGTGCCATGGGTCATTCTCCCTGGCGAATGGTCAGGAGCTGGGCGCCTTCGGTCACCTGTTCGCCTTCGCTGTAGTTCACGCTGTCGACGATGCCGTCGGTGAGGGCGCTGATCTGATACTCCATCTTCATGGCCTCCAGCACCATGAGGGGATCGCCTTCTTGCACCACGTCACCCGGCTTCACATGGACGGCAACCACCAGGCCCGGCATGGGGGCCATCAGGCTGCCTTCCTGGATCTCGTCGTCCATGCCCGCCGCCAGGGGATCATGGATCACCAGGTCACGGGTGTGACCCGCCATGCAGACACTCAGACGGCGTCCTTCCTGCAACACCCAGGCATCCTGATGCACGCCGTCCACCTGCATGCGCAGGCGACCATCGGGCTGCAGATTGCCCTGGACCCAGTGTTCACCCTGTCCCAGGTCCAGGCGAAAGCCCGTGTCCAGATAATGGGCCACCACCTTGAGATCCCGGTCTCGGGCCGAGTCGAAAAAGTGCAGGGTGCGGTGGCTGTCGGTGTTCAGGCGCCAGCCGGTGGTGGCATGCCATGGGGAGGTGATGTCGCCGGACTGACGCGCTCGCTCCCGGGCCGCCTGCTCCACTCGAAGCAGTTCATGCAGGGTGGCGGCACAGAGCTGTCCGTCATTGATCGGTGGTACCGGCGGCAGCAGGTCGGCCCGGTGGGTGTCGATGAAGCCGGTATCGATCCGTGCCTCGGCAAAGGCCGGATGGCGGGCCAGGCGGGACAAAAAACCCACATTGGTGGTGGTGCCCACGACGATGAAGGACTCCAGGGCCGTGGCCAGGCGGCGCAGGGCGGTCTCCCGGTCCTGATCCCAGACCACCAGCTTGGCGATCATGGGGTCGTAGTGAACGCTGATCTCGTCGCCTTCCTGTACGCCGGTATCGATGCGCACGTGCCGGCTCGACGGCGGGGTGCGCAGGTGGCCGATGGTGCCGGTGGCGGGCAGGAAATCCCGATCTGCGTCCTCGGCATAGATGCGGGCCTCGAAGGCATGTCCCCGGATGGCCAGGTCGGCCTGTTCGCAGGGCAGAGGGTGACCGGCGGCCACCCGCAGTTGCCAGGCCACCAGGTCCTGGCCGGTGATCATCTCGGTGACCGGGTGCTCCACCTGCAGGCGGGTGTTCATTTCCATGAAATAGAATTCGCCGCGACTGTCCATGATGAATTCCACGGTGCCGGCGCCCACGTAGCCGATGGCGCGGGCGGCGGCAATGGCCGCTTCGCCCAGCTGGTGCCGACGCGCCTGATCCAGGCCGGGGGCGGGCGCTTCCTCGATGACTTTCTGATGTCGCCGTTGCACCGAGCAGTCCCGTTCGAACAGGTGGACCACCCGGCCCTGGCTGTCCGCAAAGACCTGGACTTCCACGTGGCGGGGTTGGAGCAGGTATTTTTCCACCAGCACCCGGTCATCGCCGAAGGCGGAGCGGGCTTCGCGCCGGGCCGCTTCCAGGGCCTCGCGAAACCGGTCCGGATCATCCACCCGTCGCATCCCCTTGCCGCCGCCGCCGGCGGAGGCCTTGATCAGGACCGGATAGCCGATCCGGGCGGCCACGTCGGCCAGCAGGGCAGGGGACTGATCGTCGCCGTGGTACCCCGGCACCAGGGGCACGCCGGCGGCTTCCATGATCGCCTTGGCGGCACTCTTGGAGCCCATGGCCTCGATGGCCCCCACCGGGGGACCGATGAAAACGATGCCGGCCTCGTCGCAGGCGCGGGCAAAATCGGCGTTCTCGGACAAAAACCCATAGCCGGGGTGGATCGCCTGGGCGCCGCTGCGTCGGGCCGCCTCCAGGATGCGGGGGATGTTCAGGTAGCTATCCCGGGCCGGTGCCGGGCCGATGGGCCATGCCTCGTCACAGGCCTTGACGTGCATGGCCTCCCTGTCCGCCTCGGAATAGACGGCCACGGTACGAATCCCCAGCTCGCGGCAGGTACGGGCAATGCGGCAGGCGATCTCGCCCCGGTTGGCAATCAGTATCTTGTGGAACATGCTCGATTCCCTGCGGTTGGGGGCCATCAGGCCGGGTCGGAGGGGCACCAGGCGGGCTGCCGTTTTTCCAGGAAGGCACCCAGGCCCTCCTGGGCTTCCCGACCGGCCCGGATGCGGGCGATGCGCCCGGCGGTCTCGCTCACCAGGGCGGCGTCGATGGGGCGATGGCTCACGTCCCGGACCAAGGCCTTGGCGGCGGCCATGGCCTCGGGGCCGTTGCGACGGATCTGGTTCAGGGTCTGGAGGATCTGTGCATCCAGGGCGGCCTCGTCCGCCAGCACCTGATGGATCAGGCCGATGCGCGCGGCCTCCCGGGCATCGATGCGCTCCGCGGTGGTGAAGTAGCGCCGGGCCTGGCGTGCCCCCATGGCCTCGATCACGTAGGGGGAAATGGTGGCCGGGATCAGGCCGAGGCGAACCTCCGAGAGGCAGAAATGGGCCTGCTCCGTGGCCAGGGCCAGATCGCAGGCGGCCACCAGGCCCACGCCGCCGCCCAGGGCGGCGCCATGGACCCGGGCGATGGTCGGCGGGTCCATGCGATAGAGGGTATCCATGAGATCCCCCAGGGCCTGGGCATCCGCCAGGTTTTCCGCCTTGGTGTAGTGGGCCATGCGCTTCATCCAGCCGATGTCGGCGCCGGCGGAAAAACTTTTGCCGGCGCCTGCCAGCACCACGGCGCGTACCGCCGGCGACGCCGATACCCGGCGCAGGGCCTCGGTGAGGTCCCGGATCAGGGCGTCGTCGAAGGCGTTGTGCCGCTCGGGACGGTTGAGGGTGATCCAGGCGATGTCGTCCCGGATCTCGCAGGTCAGGGCTGAGGTGTCGGGCATGAAAGGGCTCCTTGCGACTACATGCGGAACAGGCCGAAGCGGGTCTCGCGGATGGGGGCATTCAGGCTGGCGGAAATACCCAGTCCCAGCACCATGCGGGTATCCGCCGGATCAATGACGCCGTCATCCCAGAGCCGGGCGGTGGCGTAATAGGGGTGGCCCTGGCGTTCGTACTGCTCGCGGATGGGGGTCTTGAACCGTTCCTCTTCTTCGCGGGTCCAGGTTTCGCCGCGACGTTCCAGGGTATCCCGCTTCACCTGGGCCATCACGTTGGCCGCCTGTTCGCCGCCCATGACGGAGATGCGGGCATTGGGCCACATCCACAGGAAGCGGGGCGAATAGGCGCGGCCGCACATGCCGTAGTTGCCGGCGCCGAAACTGCCGCCGATCAGGACGGTGAACTTGGGCACCTGGGCGCAGGCGACGGCGGTGACCATCTTGGCGCCGTCCTTGGCGATGCCGCCGGACTCGTACTTGCGTCCCACCATGAAGCCGGTGATGTTCTGCAAAAATACCAGGGGAATGCCCCGCTGGCTGCACAGCTCGATGAAATGGGCGCCCTTGAGGGCCGATTCGGAAAACAGCACCCCGTTGTTGGCGATGATGCCCACCGGGTAACCGTGGATATGGGCAAAGCCGCAGACCAGGGTGGTGCCGTAGAGGGCCTTGAATTCGTCCAGCTCGGAGCCGTCGACGATGCGGGCGATCACCTCGCGCACGTCGTAGGGCTTGCGGCTGTCGGCGGGGATGATGCCGCCGATCTCGGCCGGATCGTACAGGGGGGGGCGGGTGGGACGAATGTCCAGGTCCACCCGCTTGCAGCGATTGAGGCGACCGACGCCGCGGCGCGCCAGCCCCAGGGCATGGGCGTCGTTGAGGGCGTAATGGTCCGTGACCCCGGAGACGCGGGAATGCACATCGGCCCCGCCCAGTTCCTCGGCGCTGACCACCTCCCCGGTGGCCGCCTTCACCAGCGGTGGCCCGGCCAGGAAGATGGTGCCCTGTTCCTTGACGATGATGCTTTCCTCGGCCATGGCGGGCACGTAGGCGCCGCCGGCGGTACAGGAACCCATCACCACCGCGATCTGGGGAATGCCCTGGGAGGACATCACGGCCTGGTTGTAGAAGATGCGACCGAAGTGATCCCGGTCCGGAAAGACCTCGTCCTGGCTGGGCAGGTTGGCACCGCCGGAGTCCACCAGATAGATGCAGGGCAACCGGTTCTGCCGGGCGATCTCCTGGGCCCGCAGATGCTTCTTGAGGGTCATGGGGTAGTAGGTGCCGCCCTTCACCGTGGCGTCATTGGCCACGATCATGCACTCCTGGCCGCAGACCCGGCCGATACCGGCGATGATGCCGGCGGACGGCACTTCATCGTCGTACATCCCCAGGGCCGCCAGTTGGGATAGTTCCAGGAATGGGGAGCCTGGGTCCAGCAGGACCTGGATGCGTTCCCGAGGCAGCAGCTTGCCCCGGGACAGATGCCGGTCCCGGGCCCGTTCGCTGCCCCCCTGGGTGATGCGGGCCACCCGGGATCGCAGATCTTCCACCAGAGCGCCCATGGCGGCCTGGTTGGCGGCAAACTCCCCGGATCGGGTGTCGATCTTGCTCTTGATGACGTTCATGATGGTCCCTGACTCCCCTGTGCTGGCGTCCCCGACGATGGGCTGAAGCAGGTTCAGCGGGTTTCCTTGAACAGTTCGCGGCCGATCAGCATGCGCCGGATCTCCGAGGTGCCGGCGCCGATCTCGTAGAGCTTGGCATCCCGCAGCAGGCGCCCGGTGGGGTATTCGTTGATATAGCCGTTGCCGCCCAGGCACTGGATCGCCTCGAGGGCCATCCAGGTGGCCTTTTCGGCGGCAAAGAGGATGGCGCCGGCGGCATCCTTGCGGGTGGTCTCGCCCCGGTCGCAGGCCCGGCCCACCGCGTAGACATAGGCCCGGGAGGCATTGAGGTTGGTGTACATGTCCGCCAGCTTGGCCTGCATGAGCTGGAATTCGCCGATGGCCTGGCCGAACTGCTTGCGTTCGTGCACGTAGGGGATGACCACGTCCATGCAGGCGGCCATGATCCCCAGGGGGCCGGCGGCCAGCACCGCCCGTTCATAATCCAGGCCGGACATCAGTACCTTCACCCCTTCGCCTTCCTTGCCCAGGATGTGGTCCGCCGGGATCTCGCAGTCCTCGAAGATCAGTTCGCAGGTGTTGGAACCGCGCATGCCCAGCTTGTCCAGTTTCTGCGCGGTGGAAAAGCCCTTCATGTCCCGTTCCACGATGAAGGCGGTGATTCCCCGGGGGCCGGCATCGGGGTCGGTCTTGGCGTAGACCACCAGGGTGCTGGCCTCGGGGCCGTTGGTGATCCACATCTTGTTGCCGTTGAGGATGTAGCGGTCGCCTTCCTTGCGTGCCCGCAGGCGCATGCCGACCACGTCGGAACCGGCGCCCGGCTCGGACATGGCCAGGGCGCCCACATGCTCGCCGGTCATCAGTTTGGGCAGGTACTTGCGCTTTTGCGCCTCGGTGCCGTTGAGCTTGATCTGGTTCACGCACAGGTTGGAATGGGCGCCGTAGGACAGGGCCACCGAGGCCGAGGCCCGGGAGATTTCCTCCATGGCCACCATGTGGGCCAGATACCCCATGCCGGTGCCGCCGTATTCCTCGCTCACCGTGATGCCCAGCAGACCCATTTCACCCAGCTTGGGCCACAGATCCTGGGGGAACTGGTTCTCCCGGTCGATATCCGCCGCCCGCGGGGCAATCTCGGCGGCGGCGAACTCGGCCACCGCATCCCGTAGCATGTTGATCTCGTCGCCCAGGGCAAAGTCCAGGGTGGGGAAATGGCTCATGGAAAGTCCCTCTGTGTTGGGTGGTTGTGATGGAGATTAAATTCCGTTGACGTAAACGTCAATATTTAGCTGTAAGTATTTTACGTAAAGGTTAATTTGTGCTGGGGTGAGGGCAGGGGAAATAAGGGCCGGCGCCGGGCGAGGTGCGTTGCCGGCGGGGAAGGACTTTCCGGCGTCAGTTTGCCACGGTGTCTTGCGGGGTGGCGATGACCGGATCACGACGGGGCGGGCGGCGGGCGGCGATATTCTGGTCCTTTGCCTTGCGTTGCTCCTGCTGTGCCAGCAACTGCTCGCAATGGGCGTAGGACTGATCCAGTTCCCGCAAGGTCTCTTCCAGGTCTTCCCGTTGACGGATCAGGTGTTGGCGCTTTTCTTCCAGTACCGAGAGGTAATAGCGCAATTGATGGGATTCACCATGGGCTTCGTCATAGAGATTGAAGGTCTCGCGGATCTCCGCCAGGGTGAAGCCCAGGCGTTTGCCGCGGAGGATGAGCTTGAGTCGGGCCCGGTCCCGGCGACGGTAGAGGCGCTTGGAGCCGATGCGAACCGGGCTGAGCAGACCTTCGTCCTCGTAGAAGCGGATGGCGCGGGTGGTGATACCGAATTCCTTTGCCAGTTCACCAATGGTGTAGGTAGTGCCATTGAGGTCATGTTCCCGGATGGTCGGCAGAGGTTCGCTCATAACTGTTTTCCCGATGTTGTCCCATGGGTGATGGAGGTTTCCTGTGGATGGTCCCGTAGATCCTGATCTTGGACCCGCTGGACTCGATCAGGTTTCCGTTTACGGAATATTTTACGCAATTGCCAACCTGGCTGCATGGGTTTTGTGCGCTGCACATAGAAACCCCGGTGAAATCATGGGAAAAAACGGTTGACGTGGACGTAAACGGAAATTAGATTAGCCATAACTTCATAACCAGACCGACGTCAACCGAAACGTCGGCACTCCGGAGGAAGGACAGATCATGACTCAGCCTGACCGCAGTTATGTGCAGGGCACGGGAGTGGCGCCGCTCCTGGAGGTGACCGTGGGGGAACGGTTGCGCCTGCTGGCCACGGATCATCCCGAGGGGCTGGCCCTGGTGGACTGTGCCCACGGTGTCCGCCTGAATTGGAAGACGCTGGACATGGCGGTGGACCGGCTGGCCGCCGCCTTTCTGGGGCTGGGTCTGCAGCCGGGGGACCGGATCGCCATCTGGATGATGAACCGGAGTGAATGGACCCTGACCCAACTGGCCGCGGCGCGCCTGGGCATGATCTCGGTGAACATCAATCCCGGCGTGCGCAAGGCGGAGTTGCAGCGTTTCCTGAACCTAGTGCAGGCGCGGGCACTGGTGACTCAGGACGCGTTCAAGACCAGTGATTACATCCAGATGCTCCAGGCTCTGCTGCCGGAACTGACCGTGGCCGAAAGCGGCATCCTGAACGCCGTCGCCGTTCCGTCACTGCGCCGCGTGATCCGGGTGGGGGAGGCGAGTACCCCCGGCATGCTCGACTTCACCAGGCTCATGGAGGCCGACCCCGATCCGGAAGTTCTGGCTGAAGTGACGGCTCTGGCCGCCCGGGTGGAGATGGATGATCCGGTGAACATCCAGTTCAGCAACGCCATGGGCGGCGAGCCCGCCGGCACCACGCTGACCCACCACAACATCATCAATAACGGCTACATGGTTGGGCAGACCCTGCGCCTGGGGGCGGATGACCGGGTCTGCATCCCGGTCCCCCTATTCCACTGCTTCGGCATGGTGATGGGCAACATGGCCTGCCTGGGACATGGCGCGACCATGGTTTATCCCGGCGAGGCCTTCGATCCGCTGGACACCCTCAAGGCCGTGGCCGGCGAGGGATGCACCGCCCTCTACGGGGTGCCCGCCATGTTCAAGGCCATGCTCGACCATGAACGGTTCGCCGATTTTGATCTGGCTTCCCTGCGCACCGGGATCATGGCCGGGGCGCCCTGTCCACCGGACACCATGGATCAGGTGATGCGCCTGATGCACATGGATCAGGTCACCATCGGCTACGGCATGACCGAATCCTCTCCCATCTCCTTCATGAGCGACGTGAATGACCCGGTGGAGCGGCGCCTCAACACCGTGGGCACCATTCGCCCCCACGTGGAGGCCAAGGTCATCGACAGCGAGGGTCGCATGGTGCCCAGAGACGTAACGGGAGAGTTATGCGTGCGGGGGTACAACGTGATGCGCGGGTACTGGGACGATCCGGAGCTGACCCGGCGGGTGGTGGATGCCGCCGGCTGGCTGCATACGGGCGATCTGGCCCGGATCGATGGGGAGGGTTACTGCCGCATCGTGGGCGGGGTCAAGGACATGATCATTCGCGGCGGCGAGAACATCTACCCCCGGGAGATCGAGGATTTCCTGCGCACCCATCCTGGGATCCGGGATGCGGTGGTGGTGGGCATTCCCGATGACCGACTGGGGGAGGTGGTCTGTGCCTGTGTGGAGCTTGAGATCGAGGCGTCGCTGACGGAGGCGGAGGTCAAGGCGTTCTGCAAGGGGCAGATCGCCCATTTCAAGATTCCCCTGCATGTACGTCTCTATGAGGCATTTCCCCGCAGTACGGGGCGCGCCCTCAAGTTCATGCTGCGTGACGAGGCCCTGGCGGCGCTGGGCATCCCCGCGCCATCGGCGACCTGAAGGCGGCCCGGCCCCGCCGCGAGCATGCAAGGGGGCTGATCCGAAAACCGTGACCGGTACCCAGCCGCCCCGGCGGCCACGGGCCAGCTGCGACCCATCAACACAACACACACCGCCGGCAGCCTGGCCGCCGGCAGTCAAGATCACCAGGCATCGGGAGGGTGAAGGCGTGACACAGACTCAGCATGACGCCGACCAGGACATCGTACTGGAATGCGACCAGGTGAATCGCTGGTTCGGCGGTCTTCAGGCACTCAAGGGCATCTCCCTGTCGGTACGCAAGGGAGAGATCTTCGGACTGGTTGGCCCCAATGGCTCGGGCAAGACCACCCTGGTCAATGCCATTACCGGCTTCTATCCACCCCAGCAGGGCCAGATCCGGTTCATGGGCGAACCCATCAATGGCTTGAAGCCCCATTGCATTGCCCAGAAGGGCATCGCCCGCACCTTTCAGAACGTGGCCCTGTTCCGGGGCCTGAGCGTGCTGGACAACATCCTGTTGGGCCGTCACATCTTCATGCGCCCCAGCATCATGGCCTCCCTGTTCTACTGGTGGTGGGCGCAGAAGGAGGAAGTGGCGCACCGGGTCAAGGTGGAGGAAATCATCGATCTGCTGCAGCTGGAAAGCGTGCGGGATGAACCCGTGGATGTGATCCCCCTGGGGATGCAGAAACGGGTGGAGCTGGCCCGTGCCCTCTGTGCCGAGCCCCGCTTCCTGGTGCTGGACGAACCCATGGCCGGCATGAACCAGGAAGAAAAGGAGTACATGGTGCGCTTCATCCTGGATGCCAGGGAGGCCATGGGGACCACCATGTTGCTGATCGAGCATCACATGGACGTGGTCACCGCCATCTGCAACCGGGCCGTGGTACTCAACAACGGTGAGAAGATCGCCGAAGGCCCCACCCGCGAAGCCATCAATGATCCTGCCGTCGTCACGGCCTATATCGGGAAGGTCAAAGATGCTGCCTGAAAAGATACATCAGAATCTGGAGAGCTCCAGGGCCATGCACCCTGGCTGGCAGGATCAGGACCATCTGATCCGGCAGCTGGTGAACAATGCCCGTGACCATGGTGATCAGGTCGCCCTGCGGGAGCGGGACCGGGGCATCTGGCAGGAATATACCTGGCAGGATTACCTGGAACGGGTCATGGCCCTGGCAGCCGGTCTGGAGACATTGGGGATCGGTCCGGGGGACCGGGTCCTGGTGGTGGGAGACAACCGGCCGGCACTGTATTTCGGCATGCTGGCGGCGGTGACCCTGCGGGCCGTGCCGTCCCCGGCCTACCCGGACACCAATCCCCAGGAAATCCAGTCCCAGATGGAGACGGAGTCCATCCGCTGTGCCCTGGTGGAAGACCAGGAGCAGGTGGACAAGCTGCTGGGCATCCGTGCCGCCGGCTACGGCCATCTGGATCACATCCTGTTCGATGACCCACGGGGTCTCAAGGGCAAGGAACCCCCTGGGGCGCTGGCCCTGGAAGACCTGCTGGCCCGGGGGCGTGACCGGCTGGAGCGGGAGCCGAACCTGGCCCAGGACCTGCAGTCCCGACCCTCGGTCCATGACACGGCGGTGCTGCTGCATTCCTCGGGAACCACCGGCGCCCCCAAGGGCATTCCCCTCAAGCATGGGCACATCCTCTCGGGGGTGCGCAATGCCTCCCAGGCCGGATATTTCCGCGAAGGCGAGGTACACATGGCCTACCTGCCCATGGCCTGGGTGGGTGACTTCATCTTCACCATCGGCGCCGCCCTGGTACTGCGTTTCTGCGTCAATATTCCCGAGCGTCAGGAAACCGCCCTGCATGATCTGCGGGAAATCGCCCCCACCCTGTACTTCGGTTCGCCCCGGGCCTGGTCCAACATGCTCACCCGCATCCAGGTGGGGATCAGTGAATCCACCGGTTTCAAGCGCCGCCTCTATCACCATTTCATGCCCTTTGCGGTGGAACTGGAACGGCGGCGGCTGGCCGGTCAGATACCTACCCCCGTGGAACGGGCCTGGCGCGCCGTGGGAGAAATCCTGATCTTCGGCCCCCTCAAGGATCAGCTGGGACTGGCCCGGGTGGAGCGGCCCTATACCGCCGGCGAGGCCATGGGGGAGGATGTGTTCCTGTTCTTCCGCGCCCTGGGCCTCAACCTGCGCCAGTTCTACGGTCAGACCGAGAACTGTGCCCTGTGCGTGGCCCAGCCCCCGGATTCCATCAGCCTGCACACCGCGGGGCGACCCTTCCCCGGAGTGGAACTGAAGATCAGCGACGATGGCGAGATCCTGGTGCGTTCCGACAACATCTTCGACGGTTACTTCAACAATCCCGAGGCCACCGCCGAGACCCTCCAGGACGGCTGGATGCATACCGGGGACGCGGGCTATCTGGAGGAGGATGGCCAACTGGTGGTACTGGGCCGGGTGTCCGAGGTGGTATACACCCGGGGTGGCGAGCGGTTCATCCCCACCTACGTGGAGAACCGGCTCAAGTTCAGTCACTACATCAAGGATGCCTGCATCTTGGGCAAGGATCGGGACTATCTGGCCGCCCTGATCGTCATCGACATCGACGCGGTGGGGCACTGGGCGGAGGAAAACGGGGTGGCCTACACCTCCTTTGCCGACCTGTCCCAGAAGCCCCAGGTCTACGAACTGGTGCGCAAGGAGGTGGCCCATGTGAACGGTGTGCTGCCCGAGGCCCTGGCAATCCAGCGCTTTGTCAATCTGCACAAGGAATTTGATCCGGATGATGGGGAGGTGACCCGCACCCGCAAGCTGCGGCGCAAGGTCATCGATGCCCACTACGCTCCCATCATCGAGTCCCTTTACGACGGCCGCGGCAGCATCGAGTTCGAGGCAAAAATCAGTTACGAAACCGGCGAGTCCGGCACCCTCAAGCGCCACCTGGCGGTGGCGGACGTGACCGGTGCCCAGTTGGCAGAGGAGGTATGACCCATGGATTTCCAGTTCCTGATCGAATTGACCATCAACGGGGCGCTGACCGGGCTCATGTACAGCCTGGTGGCCCTGGGCATCGTGCTCATCTACAAATCCTCGGGGGTGCCCAACCTGGCCCAGGGGGCGATGGTGATGCTCGCCGCCTACATCGTCTGGATCTTCGCCGGCCTGCTGGGCACGCCCATCCTGGTGGCCGTTTTCATGGCCCTGGTGGGCATGTTTCTGTTCGGCATGTTCACCGAGCGCTTCCTGCTGCGCAAGATGGTGGGGCAGCCCATCATCATGGTGGTCATGCTCACCCTGGGCCTGGAGAGCCTGTTGCGGGGCATCGGCCCCGGCCTGCTGGGGGCGGCCCCCAAGAGCCTGGACCTGGGGCTGGACATGATGCCCATCATCATCGGTGACGTGTTCATCAACCGGGAATATCTGGTGGGCGGCCTCATCGGCGCGGCCATGGTGGGCCTGTCCCTGCTGTTCTTCCGCACCCGCCTGGGCACCAAGTTGCGGGCGGTGTCCGACAACCACATCTCCAGCTGGTCCGTGGGCATTTCCGTGGAGCGGGCAGTGGCCATCTCCTGGGGGCTGGCGGGGATCTCCGCGGTGGCCGCGGGGGCCATGTGGGGCTCGGTACAGGGGGTGGACTGGACCCTGACGGCCCTGTTGTTCCCGGCCGTGGCCGTGGTCATCCTGGGCGGCCTGGACAGCATCTACGGCGTTCTCATCGCCGGTCTCATCGTCGGCATCCTGGGCAGCGTGATCCCCGGTTACGTGGACCCACTGGTGGGTGGCGGCACCCGCGACGTGGTCACTTCCCTGATCATCCTGCTCACCATCATGTTCCGTCCCCACGGCATCTTCGGCCGTGAAGACATCGAGAGGGTCTAAACGTCATGTTCTATCGACTGTCCGGCATTCACCATACCCGTTACGAGTCGGCCCGTGCCCTCTGGCCCGTGACCGCCGACCGGCGGATCATCCTGGGACTATTGTTGCTGGCATTGGCGGCCCCGTTCCTGCTCTCCGACCTGTATCTGACCAGCTACATGCTGCCCTGGCTGATCTGGACCGCGGCGGCCCTGTCCCTGACCTTGCTGATGGGCATTGCCGGCCAGCTTCACTTCGGCTTTGCCGCGGTCATGGCCATCGGGGCCTATACCAGTATCCATCTGACTCGGGCCGGGGTGCCCTTCGAACTGGCCCTGCTGGGGGCCGGCCTGATGGCGGCCCTGATCGGTTGCCTGTTCGGCGCGGCGGCCCTGCGGGTGAAGGGGCTCTACCTGGTGATGGCCACCCTGGCCATGCAGTACCTGGTGGAGTGGACCATCATCAACGTGCCGGCCATCTCCGGTGGTGCCCAGGCCACCCTGAGCACCCCGGACGTGACCTTCCTGTTCGTCCCGCTCCAGAGTGACGGCGCCCTCTACTACACGGCCTTGCTGTGGACGGTGGTGGTGACGCTGTTGATCATGAACATCAAGCGCAGCAGCTTCGGGCGTGCCCTGGTGGCGGTGCGGGACAAGGATTTCGCCGCCTCGGTGATCGGCGTCAACCCGCTCAAGTACAAGTTGCTGGCCTTCTTCGCCAGTTCCTTCCTGGGCGGTGTGACCGGCGCGGTGCTGGCGTTCTGCTACTACCAGGCGGTGACCCCGGAACAGTTCGGGTTCAACGTCTCCATTCAGCTGGTGGCCATGGTGCTGGTGGGGGGGCTTGGCAGCGTCATCGGTGCCTATCTGGGGGCCGGATTTGTCCTGCTGCTGCCCATTGTGCTCACCAACCTGCTGGCCTTCGTGGCCCAGTTCGACCTGATTCCCATTTCCTTCAATCTGCTGTCGCACATTCCATTGATGGTCTACGGGGCACTGATCATCGGTGTGATTCTGTTCGAGCCCCTGGGACTGGCCAAGATCTACGACAACATCCGCAAGTATTTCCTGGTCTGGCCGTTCCGTCATACCCAGAGCTGATACCCACCAGGCCCCCGGGCCAGATGACGATAATGAGGAGTATGCCATGAAGAGATTGCTCAAAGGGCTGGCCGGAGTGGCTGGTGCCGTGGCCCTGGCGGTGGGAGGGACCGCCAGTGCCGACAAGGAACCGATCAAGTTCGCACTGTTGCAGGACTTCACCGCCGTCTACACCTTCGTCACCAGCGAGTACAACCAGGGCCAGCAGGACTACCTGCGCCTGATTAACGAGACCGGTGGTGTCGAGTGGCATCCCATCGAGACCATCATCCGCGACACCGCCAACGAACCCCAGCGGGGTCTGGAGGCCTACAACCGGGCCCGGCGCGAGGGCGCCGTGCTGGTGGACTTCTTCAGCACGCCGGTATCCCGGGCGGCGGTGAACCGGGTACTTCGGGATGAAGTGGTGATGATCACCGCCCTGCACGGGCGCGGCGACGCCTCCCACGGCGAGACCTTCCCCTTTGTGTTTCCCATGATGGCCACCTACTGGTCCCAGGCCACGCTGCTGGCGGACTACATCGACCGTCATCAGGGCGGCCTGGCCAACAAGCGCATCGCCCTGGTCCATATCGACTCACCCTTTGGTCGTGAACCGTTGCCGGTACTGCAGGAGCTGGCCCAGCAGAAAGGCTTTCAGTTGCGCAGTTTCGGTTATCCCAGCCCAGGCACCGAACAGTCTGCCACCTGGTCCGACGTGCGCCGCTACCGGCCCGACCACGTGATCATCTGGGGTGCCGGCGGTGGTCAGCAGGTGTCCGTGCGCGAGGCCATCCGCAACGGCATCCGGCCTGAGAACATCCTCTCCGTGGTGTGGCTGTCGGAAACCGATGCCCGCAACGTGGGCGGCAACCACATGAACGGGGTCAAGCGTTTTGAGGCGGTGGCCTTCGGCCAGGAGCCGGCGGTGATCCAGGATATCCTCACCCATGTGATCGAGCCGGGCCTGGGTGCCGGTCCCGCCGCCAACGTGGGGTCCAGCTACTACAACATCGGCGTGGCCACCATGGCGGTGGCGGTGGAGGCAGCCCGGCTGGCCATCGGCGAGTTCGGTGCGCCCCTCACCGGTGACAAGCTGCGGCGCGGCTTCGAAATGATCGAAGGCTTCGATGCCCGGGGTCTGATGCCGCCGGTGACCATTACCGCCACCGACCATCAGGGTGGTGGCTATGGTCGGGTGTCCCAGTGGAACGGGCAGACCTGGGAGCCGCTGACCCACTGGACCAATGCCTTCCAGGATATTGTCTGGTACGAGATCGAAAAGGATGCGCGGGGCTTCCGTGACGGCCGCTGATTGACGGCCCGCCGTCCCGGCCTTGGCCGGGACGGCATACCCACGCCTTTCATCACCCAACTCAAAACGGTGTTCCCATGCTGACATCATCCAACACCGCCGTCCCCCTGGAGGACACGGCCCGTCCCCTGCTGGAACTGAGCAACGTGGAAGTGGTGTATGACCGGGTGTTCCTTGCCATCAAGGGCGTATCGCTGAAGATCGAGCAGGGGCAGATGATCGCCCTGCTGGGCGGCAATGGCGCCGGCAAGAGCACCACCCTCAAGTCCATCAGCGGTCTGCTGGCACCGGAACGGGGTCTGGTCACCCGTGGCAATCTCTGGTTCAAGGGGCAGGACATGCTGCCGCTGACGCCACCATCGCGGGTGGCCGCCGGTCTGGTCCACGTGCTGGAGGGACGGCGCATCTTCGAGCATCTGACCCCGGAGGACAACCTGCTGGCGGCCTTCCCCCTGCGGGGCAGCCGACAGCGCTACCAGGAACTGCGGGAACAGGTGTTCACCTATTTTCCCCGCCTCAAGGAGCGGGCCCGCACCAAGTCCGGTTACCTCTCCGGCGGTGAACAGCAGATGCTGGCCATCGGCCGGGCCCTGATGACCGAGCCGGAACTGATCATGCTGGACGAGCCCAGCCTGGGCCTTTCTCCGTTGCTGGTGCAGGAGATCTTCGAGATCATCCGCAAGATCAACGAGGAACAGGGCATGAGCGTGCTGCTGGTGGAACAGAACGCCACCGCCGCCCTGGCCGTGGTGGACTATGCCTACCTGCTGGAAAACGGTCATGTGGTCATGAGCGGCGAGGCCGCCGTGCTGCGGGAGAATCCGGATGTCCAGGAGTTCTATCTGGGCGGCGCGGGCAAGGTGGATTACCTCAACGTGAAACATTATCGACGCCGCAAGCGCTGGCTTGCCTGAGTCGCGCAACGTCCTCAACAAGGAGTCATGTCATGTCTGCTGCCGTCACCATTCCGCTGGATTCAAGCATCCGTTCCCAGGCGGCCCTGCGACCGGGGCTGTCACTGGCGGGTCAGCTGGGCCTGCGGGTCCGTCTGGCCTCCGTGGTGTCCCGGGATCAGGATGCCGGCGAACGCAAGGCGCTGTTGCAGAGCATCCTGGCGGCCCGGGGACTCAATGATGCCCTGGTGGAAGTGATCACCCATGCCTCGGTCACCGACGGGGTGATGGAACTCATCAATCAGGACCCGGACTCGCCGGTGGTCATGTCCACCCATGCCCGCGGCCTGGTGGGGGAGGCCGTGGCCGGCAGTGTGGCCAGTCACATGGTGCGGAATACGCACCGGCCCCTGCTGTTCACCGGGCCGGAGTTTGCCGAGGAGTGGACCGGCCCGATCCGCACCGTGCTGGTCTGTCTGGATGGTTCGCCGCTGTCCGAGGCCATGTTGCCGGAGGCCGTGTCCTTTGCTCGGGCCATTGGTGCCGATATTCGCCTGATCCAGGTGCTCAAGCCCTCCTTCGGCGTGGGCGGTGGCGCCGACTCCGGGGAATGGGTCTATCTGCGCCGGGTGGCGGACCACATGCCCGAGTTGCACGGCATGTCCGTCAACTGGGATGTGCTTCATGGCAAGGACGTGGCCCAGGCCGTGGTGGAGTATTCCGCCCTCATCAAGGGGGCCGTGATTGCCATGACCACCCATGGTCGTGCCGGTCTGCAGCGGGCGCTCATGGGGAGCTTCGCCCGCGAGGTGGTCCGCGCCGCCCGCTCACCGGTGCTGGTGATGCGTCCCGAAGACAAATCCTGAAGGAGAATGCCCATGAAGGTACTGGTACCGGTGAAACGGGTCGTGGATTACAACGTACGGGTGCGCGCCCGCTCGGATGGTTCCGGCGTGGACCTGGCCAATCTGAAGATGTCCATGAACCCCTTTGACGAGATCGCCATGGAAGCGGCCGTGCGCCTGAAGGAGGCGGGGCAGGTGAGCGAGGTGGTGGCGGTGAGTATCGGCACCGATGCCTGCCAGGATGTGCTGCGCACCGCCCTGGCCTTCGGTGCCGACCGGGCGGTTCTGGTACAGACTCCGGAAGCCGCTCTGGAGCCGGTGGTGATCAGTCGCATCCTCAAGGCCATCGTGGATGAAGAAGCGCCACGGCTGGTGCTCATGGGCAAGCAGGCCATCGATGACGACTGCAACCAGACCGCCCAGATGCTGGCGGCCCGTCTGGGCTGGGGGCAGGGCACCTTTGCCTGTCGGCTGGCGTTGGCGGACGGCGAGGCCCGGGTCAGCCGGGAGGTGGACGGCGGGACCCGCACCGTGGCCCTACCGTTGCCGGCGGTAGTCAGCACCGACCTGCGGCTTAACGAACCCCGCTACCTGAAACTGCCCAACATCATGAAGGCCAAGAAAAAACCACTGGACATCAAGCCGCTTGAAAGCCTGGGCGTGAATACGTCCACCGGCATCCGCTGCCTGGGCGTGTCGGAACCGCCGGCACGCAAGCCCGGGGTGCGGGTGGAGAGCGTGGAAGACCTGCTCCATCGGCTCAAGCATGATGCCCAGGTGATTTGAACAGGAGAACAACCATGACAGTCCTGGTAGTGGCGGAACACGATCATAAAATCCTTTCCGATGCCGGTCGCCGGGCGGTGGCGGCGGCGACGGCCCTGGGGGGCGACGTCCGGGTTCTGGTGGCCGGTCATCATTGCGGTGCCGTGGCCGAGGCCGCGGCGCGGTTGCGAGGCGTGACGCAGGTGCTGCTGTGTGATGACCCGCTGTACGCACATCAGCTGGCGGAGCCCCTGGCGGTACTGATCGCCGCCCTGGCCGCCGACCATCAGGCGGTGGTGGCCGCCGCCACCAGTCATGGCAAGGATGTCATGCCCCGGGTGGCGGGCCTGCTGGACGTGGGCCAGGTATCGGACATCACCGCGATTGAGAGCCCCACCGTCTTCCAGCGTCCCATCTATGCGGGCAATGTCATGGCCCGGGTCTGTTGCGAGGAGCCCATCCGGGTGCTGACCATCCGCACCACGGCCTTTGCCCCGGCCCCCGAGGACGGACAGGCGGAGATCACGGCCATCGCCGCCGGCCCCGATCCGGGCCTGTCCCGGTTTGTGGAGGATGCCATGACCCGCAGCGAACGGCCCAAACTGGGCGCCGCCCGGGTGGTGATCTCCGGTGGGCGGGGCGTCGGCAGTGCGGAGGGCTTTGAGTTGCTGGAGGCGGTGGCCGATGAACTGGGTGCCGCCATCGGTGCCTCCCGGGCGGCGGTGGACGCGGGATTTGTGCCCAACGACTACCAGGTGGGCCAGACCGGCAAGATCGTCGCCCCGGAGCTGTACATCGCCGTGGGCATCTCCGGCGCCATCCAGCACTGGGCTGGTATGAAGGACAGCAAGGTGGTGGTGGCCATCAACAAGGATGAGGAGTGCCCCATGGTGCAGACCGCCGACTACGCCCTGGTGGGGGATCTGTTCGAGATCCTGCCGTCGTTGCGGGACGGACTCAGACAGATGAAGGCCTGACCCGACACCCTGATACGGAGACACCCGCCATGTCGGAACGTGAAAGCATGGAATTTGATGTGGTCATCGTCGGCGCCGGCCCGGCCGGCCTGGCGGCGGCGATTCGTCTGCGGCAGCTGGCCGAGGCCGCCGGCCGGGAACTGTCGGTCTGCGTCCTGGAGAAGGGTTCCGAGGTGGGTGCCCATATCCTTTCCGGGGCCGTGTTCGACCCCCGGGCCCTGAACGAACTCATTCCCGACTGGCAGGCCCGGGGGGCACCCCTGCATACGCCGGCCACCGAAGATGCCTTCCTGTGGCTGGGGCGGCAGCGGGCGTTCACACTGCCCCTGCCGCCCCAGATGCACAACCAGGGCAATTACATCATCAGTCTGGGCAATCTCTGCCGCTGGCTGGCCCGGCAGGCCGAGGATCTGGGGGTGGAGGTCCTGCCCGGATTCCCGGCGGCAGAGATCCTGTTCGATGACCAGGGTGCGGTGATGGGCGTGGCCACCGCCGACATGGGTCGTCTGGCCGATGGCAGCGAAGGCCCCCAGTTTGAGCCGGGGGTGGAACTCCACGCCCGCCAGACCCTGTTCACCGAGGGCTGTCACGGTTCACTGACCAAGCAGTTGATGGCCCGTTTTGCGCTACGGGACGGCGTCGACCCCCAGACCTACGGCCTGGGGGTCAAGGAACTCTGGGAAGTGGACCCGGCAAGGCACCGTCCCGGCACCGTCCGTCACACCATCGGCTGGCCACTGGATCGAGGCACCTATGGCGGTGGATTCCTCTATCACCTGGAAGACCATCAGGTGGCGGTGGGTTTCATCGTCGGACTGGATTATCGCAACCCCTATCTGAGCCCCTTCGAGGAAATGCAGCGGTTCAAGACCCATCCGGCCATCCGCGAGGTGCTGGAGGGCGGGCGCCGCATTGCCTACGGGGCCAGGGCCCTGGTGGAGGGCGGTTGGCAGAGCATTCCCCGTCTCGGTTTCCCGGGCGGCCTGCTGGCCGGAGACGCCGCCGGTTTTCTGGATGTGCCCCGCATCAAGGGCAGCCACAACGCCATGAAGAGCGGCATGACGGCGGCCGAGGCGGTATTCGATCTGCTGGCCGATGGGGCCGGGCAGCGGGGCGAGGCCACCGATTACCGGCAGCGTCTGGATCAGACCTGGGTGATGCGGGAACTGCATGCGGCCCGCAACATCCGTCCCGGTTTCCGCTGGGGCCTGTGGGGCGGTCTGGCCCATGCCGCCCTGGAAACCTATGTGTTCAAGGGCCGGGCGCCCTGGACCCTGCACCATCATCCGGACCATGCCGCCCTGCGGCCGGCGGCATCCTCGACCCCCATCGACTATCCCAAGCCCGACGGCACGCTCACCTTCGACCGGCTTTCTTCGGTGTTTCTGTCCAACACCCATCACGAGGAAGGCCAGCCGGTCCACCTGCGACTGCGGGACCCGGCGCTGCCCCTGTCACTGAATCATGCCCGCTTTGCCGGTCCCGAGACCCGCTACTGTCCGGCGGGCGTCTATGAATATGTGGAGGAGAACGGTGCCGGGCCGCGACTGCGGATCAATGCCCAGAACTGCGTGCACTGCAAGACCTGCGACATCAAGGACCCGGGTCAGAACATCGACTGGGTGGTGCCCCAAGGGGGGGATGGCCCCAACTATCCCGCCATGTAGGGTTGGTCATTACGCCGATGGCGGAGACTCCGGACCTCTTGATGGGGGCACAGGATTTTGCGCGGTGGTCTCGGGCGCCTTTTTCCAGGCTTTCCTGAGTCCAAGGGTGACCCCGACCGCAACGACAAGCAGGGCAATGCCCAGGAGCGGCTGATAGAAGATCCATGCCGTGGCGATCACCACCAAAGAGACGGAAGTCGAGACGAGGAAGGCGACGATGCCGGCACCTGTGGCCACGATGCTGCCGGCGATGGGCAGCACGCTTGCGACCACAGAGAGTGGCTTGAAGATCATGGTGAGGCCCAGGAACATCAGGAACCCCCCAGCGAAGCGCAAGACCCAGGTCAGAAACGTATTCGCGGCCATGGCATCACTAAAGACCTTGTCTGCGGTAGCAACACCGCTGCGCACAAAAAGGAGTTGCCGACCGGCCTGGGTGGGGTATTCGGTGAAGCTATCCGCGGTCTGGCGCCCAACCACGGTGGCGACGCCAGCAGGCACCTGCGAGAAGCTGACGCGGACATCGCCGATTGCGGGATTCGCCGGATCGGCGCCACGGAAGAGAGCACCATTGTAAACCCGGAAATTCCCAGACACGTCCGCAGACAATGTGCTCAAGTGCTCGTCGGTCAGATGGATCGGCTGAAAGCTCGTGAACCGGCCAAGGTGCGCCCTCGTCAACTGGAAGGCACCAAAGTCCGCCGATGAGGGGTGCAGGGTCATGTCAGGATAGGGCATCTCCGGCGGGTTACGGTGGCTTGGATCGTTGAAGCTGGATGACCGGATCAGGTTCGACGACCATTCCTGCCGGTAGGTGTAGGTGGTCACTCGTTCCTCGGTGCCGCCCAGGGTCGTATGGGTCTGCGTGCTGCTCTCCTCACGCCACTGGAACATCTCCACCGTGCGTTTAAGGCCGGTCGCCGAGTGTGCGGTGATGCCAAAGGCGCCATCCGTCAGCGCCTCCTCCACTTTCACGGTTGCGATCACATGCACAAGCGCACCCTCGTTGGCGGGGTCCACGATATCCGCACTCACCGATACCACGGCAGACGCGCCTTCCTGTAGCGACTTGGCGGTCTTGACCGCACGGCCTTCGTTGAGGAAGAGGACGGGGAAAGAGATCACGATCAGCAAGAGTCCGAGGAGGATCCCCTTGATCGAGTCCCCGAGCCGTTGAAATACATTGTGTCGGGTCACAACGACGTTACTACTCATGGCGGTCACCTCCCGGTACCAGGGCAATATGGCGCCAGATGTGAAGCACTGGCAGCAGTCACCAAATTGGCGCGGGAAGTCCTTGGCCTGGGATTTGGCCGTGGGAATAGCGCCCCGCCGAAGGCAATGATTTTAATGCAGTGATCCGGATGATGTTGGAATCGGGTGGTTTGTCAAGAGGGCCTGCCCCTCCTGCATTAATCGCGGTTGGTGGAGATATGCGGGCGGGTGCGCCATTGATCCAATAAAGCAGCAGCCTGTGTGAATTGGTAGCGGTCGATGTGGCGTGCCAGGGTAGCGATGTCCTCGCTGGGGAGCTGGGTTTCAAGGTTTGCACGGTGGGCGGTGAAGTGGTCTTCCAGTGCGGTGTCGCAGGTGCTGGCGAGGGTATACAGGGTATCCAGTTGTGCATACAGCCAGGGGCCCATGGCCGGGTCAAGGACGGTCGGGGTGTTTGTCGATGAGGCCAGCGGTGCCGCTTTTGGCGGTTGGGGCGGCATGGTGGTCGGGGTCAACCAGCGGGCTATTTCCGCCAGTAATAAAGGCGGGTTAATGGGCTTGGCCAGGTACCTATTCATGCCGGCCAGCAGGGCGTCATGGATATTGTCTTCGCGGGCATGAGCGCTCAGGCCGATGATTGGAATCCCGGCCCCGTCTGATCGGGCCCGGATGCGTCGGGTGGTTTCCAGGCCATCCAGATCAGGCATCTGGATGTCCATCAGGATTAAGTCCCAACACTGTACACCACAGGCCTCAATATGTGCCAGAGCCGCCATGCCATGTTCAGCGATGCTCACCACCATCCCCGCTTGCTCAAGGATGCGAAGGATAACAATTTGATTAACCTCATTATCCTCGACAAGCAAGACCCGTCGCCCACTGAGCGCACTGGGATGTGGTGCGCTGGACAGTGCGCGCATGTCTGGGGAATGCGCCTCTGTTGCCACGACAAAGGGGAGCGTCAGGAAAAAAGCACTGCCCTGTTGTGGTTGACTGCTGACCTCAATGCTGCCCTGCATCAGCTCAACCAGGCGCTTGCAAATCGACAGCCCCAGCCCGGTGCCTCCATAACGGCGGGTCATTGAGCTATCCGCCTGATGAAACGGCGTAAACAGTTGGGCAAGCTGCGACTTTTCCATACCAATCCCGGTATCGCGTACCACAAAATGCACCTGCACCACCGTGCCACAATGGGTAAACCCCTCCAGGTGGACAGTGAGGTCGATGCGTCCCTGTTCGGTGAATTTGACGGCGTTATTGGTCAGATTGATGAGAATTTGCCCCAGCCGCAAGGGGTCGCCCAGCAAGACATCCGGGACTTGGGCATCACGCTGCACATGAAAGTCAAGCCCTTTGTCTCGTGCCTGATTGCCCACCATGGTATCCACATCACTGAGCACCACAGAAAGTGTGAAGGGGATGTGTTCAAGTTTGAGCTGCCCGGCCTCGACCTTGGAGAAATCCAGAATATCATTGAGCAGGCCCAGCAGGGCATTGGCGGAGCGCTGCGCCTGTTCAAGATAGCCGCGCTGGCGCGGATTTAAATGGGTTTTCAGTGTCAGATAGAGCATGCCCAGTACGGCATTCATCGGAGTGCGGATTTCATGGCTCATGTTGGCAAGAAAGGCACTCTTGGCATGATTGGCGGTCTCAGCCGCTTCTTTTGTTTGTTGCAGGGCTATCTCTGCCTGTTTACGGGCGGTGATGTCGCGCACCACGACCGTACTGCCAACCACGTGATTTTCGGCATCATAGCGTGCCGAAACACTGGCATTCCACCAGCGTGTTTCCTGGGCCAATACCAACGGATATTCGCACTGCTGGGTGCCGTTGTGGGTGGCAAACTCAATGGCTTGCTTGAATTGTGCCGAAATCTCTGCTGGAAACATTTCTTCATGATGTTTGCCGAGAAACTGCGCCGGTGGCATCAGCAAACGGCTTTCATCCGAGTAATAGCAATCAATAAAGCGTTGTTTGGTATCCAGCACAAAGACCAGATCATCAATGGAGGCCAGCACCGAGCGCAGGCGTTCACTGGTTTCCTGTAACTGTCCTTCAGCGCGTCGCCGCTTGCTGATCTGGCGCTGAAGACTGTAATTCCACAGCAAAATGGCAAACAACAAAATCCCTACGCCCACCAAGACCTTCCACAGCCATTGATAATCAATTTTTATGTCATAGCGCAAGTGAATCCAGCGATGATAAATCGTGTCTTTTTCAGTCTGCGGAATGGCGTCCAGGGCTTTTTCAAAAATACCCTGCAACAATGGCCAATCATTGCGCGATGCCAACGCCAGATCAAAGGCCATCGGTAATTGACCGGATACCTTGAGATTTGACAGGCCAAGCTCCCGGATCAAAAAACTCACCGAGGCCAGATTGTCCACCAGCGCAAAAGCATGCCCGGTGGCAACCTGCTCCAGCCCTTCGCTTGTGGTATCCACCACCTGCAAATCCAGTTCAGGATAGGAATGCTTAAGCCATTCATAGGAGGCATAACCGCCAACAACAGCGACTGTTTGACCGCGCAGCCATGAAGGATCGGGCAAATAATCCACATCAAGTTGAGTGACGATGACCATCGGCGAACGAATATAGGGGCGGGTAAAATTGAGATACTGATCCCGCTCAGGGGTTTGTGCTGCCATCGCCAGCATATCAAGTTCACGCGCCTTGATTTTGCGCATCACCTCGGTCCATGAGAGATCCGTCGTGACCTCAAATCGAACCCCTAACAGCGGCTCAAGCAGCGCCAGATAATCTGCAGAAATTCCCGCATGGCGACCCTGATCATCGACAAATTCCAAGGGATACCAGTGTGGATCAATGCCTACGCGAATGACAGGATGCTCGGCCAGCCAGCGCCGTTCTTCCTCGCTCAATACCAGGCCGGTGGCAATTTTGCTGTCGGATTGAATGATGATCCCCCAGCCTTGCATGATTGCCTGCACTTCGGAAAAATCAATTGCCGCCAGGGCTTTGTTAATAATGCTGTGTAATTCAGGATGTTCACGCCCAATGGAATACACCAATGGTGATTCCGTCTCCGGAATTGCAAAAGCGGTTTTGATGTCATTCATCAAGGTTTGTTCACGCAACAACTGCAAGATATTCAAAGGACTGACAAAGGCATCAATCTGCCCATCGAGCAATTGGGCAAGCATCTCCGTAGACGAAGCGAGGGGGGTTGCATGAATCTGCGGCCAGCGTTGAAGGGTTTTTTGCTCACCGAGATTACCGGCCAAAAATCCCACGGATTGACCGGCCAAATCCTCCATGCGCTGGATCTGTGCGGTATCAGCGCTGCGTACAAACAGATAATACCAAGCGGAATACAGGCTACGGGTAAATAAAAAGCGTTGGGCACGTTCGGGATGGGCAATCGAATTCGCCAAACCGTGCAATTCCCCGCGCTCGGCACGCTGGACCATCTCTGCCCAATCGCCAACTTCAAGTTGAATTTTTGCCCCGGTCAGTGCCTGAATACGCGCCATGATGTCCGGTTCAATACCAACGACATGACCGTTATCGAGCACAATCACCGAAGGAAACCAATTCCCGATACCTAAGCGGATCTCGGGATTGGCCTTCAGCCAAGCCTGTTCCTCGGGCGTGAGGGCAATGCTGGAGGCAGCACCGTTTAGCGGAATGAGCAGTATCAGCATCAGCCAAAAAAGCGCCCAGCATTGGGGCGTCGCTCGTACCGCCTGCAGATTCACTGCGCCACCGACAGGGTCAGATAGATGCAGGTGGTGTTCTCTGTATCGGAGGTTTCCATGCGCAAATCCATGCCCATGGTGTCGGCCAGCAGTTTGGCAGAATAGGTCCCAAGACCGGTGCCACTGCGTTTACCGTAGGTGCAGTATTTTGCAAAAAAATGCTGGCGTATGCGCTCAGGCACAGTGCCTTGATTACGTAATGCCAGCACCACCGGGCCGGGGGTGGTCAACTCAATGACAATGTTTGCGCCATGTGGCGAGGCCTCTACCGCATTTGTCAGCAGGTTTGCCAATAGCGAAAACAGCAAACGCGCATCCGCACGAACCAACAGCATGGTTTCGGGGGCCAGCACCTCGCCATTCAAGCACATCTGCAGCTGCAGGTTTTTGCTTTGCATCTGAGTCGTTGCAATGCCTTGCAACTCATGTAATATCACGATTAAATTGACCGTCTGAGACTCGTAGTGATATTGGCCCGTTTCCATTTTGAACAGATCCAGCGACAGATTGATCATATCATGCATCTTTTGCCCGGATTCTCGAATCAGGGTGAGTGCCTCGCGCTGTTCAGCGCTTAGATTATCATCCAGCAACAACAAATCCGGGAAGCCAATCACCGGATTGAGTAATGATTTGAGATCATGACGCATGATGTGCTCAACGTCTTCCTTGATTCGTTCCAGCTCTTTGCGATCACCGATATCTTCCTTGACGGCAACATAATGGGTGATCTGGCCCTGATCATCGAGAATGGGCGAAATCGCCACCGATTCATAAAATAGCTGACCAGCTTTGTTTTGATTAGCCAGCTCCCCGCGCCAGATCTGGCCCTGGGTAATGGTCTCCCACAGATATTGGTATAGCGCTTTATCCTGTTGGTCGGATTTCAATATCCGAGGATTCTGGCCAATGGCTTCTTCCTGTGTGTAGCCGGTAATCTGTGAAAAATAGGGATTGACATAGGTGATTGTGCCATCACGATCTGTAATCAAAATCGAAGCCGGGGCCTTTTCAACTGCCTTGGCCAGGATACGCAACTGCGCCTCTGCGCGCTCACGTTCGGCAATCTCATGGGTGAGTTTTTGTACCAGGCGCTGGATTTCATCGCGCTCTGCGGAAAGTTTTTTGCGTTGCGCCGCCAAGGCCAGATGCGCCGCCACGCGGGCGAGCAAGGCTGGGGGATGGATTGGCTTGGTCACATAATCCACCGCTCCCACCGCAAACCCTCTGGCTTCGCTGTCGCTGTCGGTCTTGGCCGTGAGAAAAATGATCGGGATATCTGCCGTTGCAGAACATGTCTTGATCCGCTGGCACAGCGTATAGCCATCCATCTCCGGCATCATGATGTCCAGCAACAGCAAGTCCGGCGGGGTACCCTGTGCCAGCAAATCCAGCGCCTGCGCACCGTTGGTCACCGCCTGCACCCGATACAGCGGCTTGAGTACATCAGACAACAGCTTGAGATTTTCTAGCTGGTCATCAACAATCAAAATGGACTGGCCGTTCAGCATAAAAAACCTCAAATTAATTCGATACCCTCCCCACGGCTGAAGCCGGGGGTTTCTCGCGCAACATGGGTCAAAGGGCCACTGTTTGAGCCGGGCACGATTCTGGCGTGACGTATAAATTATTCTGCCTGAGTGTAGCAGCTCGTGATCGGGCACCCTATGGTGCCACTCATTATAAGGTGGCAAGAAGGTCAATGGCTCCTTCATCGACGAGAACCTGCGCGGCACCCACAGTGACCGGATTAATTGCCACCTGGTCATCAAGCTGGCCCCGACCCAGGCCGAGTTCTGGTCCGATGACGAAGTACAGTCAAGAGCGCCTGTCCCTCTCTCCAAGAGGATGAAGGCGAATATGGGGGAGAGAAGCCAGGATCAGTGCTTGAACAACGTGTCCAGGCTGTCAGCAAACAGGATCTCATCCGACCAAACTTCCAGTTGGTCAACATCCGCAGCCTCCAGCCGCTCTGAAACCCAATCGGGCAACTCCCCAAAGCGCTTGCTCAGCTGCCGCTGCAGAATACGCCGGGCCTCCAGCTGACGACCCTGACCAACCCCACGCTCCAAGCCCTGCTCCAAGCCCTGCTGAAGCGCTTTCTCGCGCTCAACGCGCTCAATGGTGTTCACATAAGGCATCTTCTTCTCCTCCTGTATGGCATAGACCGCCTGCACAAATCCCGCTTCCAGCCCTCTGGGCAGTTGGATCATCCAGTCGATGATCCTGAACAGCCGCACGATCTGCTCCCGACTGTAGCCCCGTTCGTACAGTCGCCGGATCAGGGCGATTTTGACATCCTTGCGCGTGGCACCGTCATTGACCCGCTTGGCCTTGATCTGTGCCATCACCACCAGGGCAAAGACATTGTCGCTGGTCTCCATCCTCACCGCTGAAAACCTCGAAGACCTCTTCCCGAACGATTCTTTCCTGCAGTAACCTGTACGTATGCTATCCACACCCCGGCCACGGATCTGGCCGGGAAGCCCTGGAAGGAACCATGACACGCCCCCGCAGCCAACAGATTTCGCTCACCGACACCCCCTACTACCACATCATCTCGCGCTGTGTGCGGCGCACCTTCCTGTGTGGGCAGGATCAGGCCACCGGCAGGAGCTTTGAACATCGGCGGCAGTGGATCGAGGATCGTATCCGGCTGCTGGCGTCTTTGTTCGCCGTGGATATCGCCGCCTATGCGGTGATGTCCAACCATTACCACCTGGTCATCAAGCTGGACCCGACCCAGGCCGAGTCCTGGTCCGATGACGAAGTGCTGCGGCGCTGGAGTTGTCTGTTCAAGGGGCCGCTATTGGTCCAGCGGTATCTGGCCGGAGACCCGCAGGAAAGCTACGCGCTGAATCAGGTGGGGGAGTTCGCCCGGTGCTACCGACAACGGCTGGCCAGCTTGAGCTGGTTCATGAAGTGCCTCAATGAACCCATCGCCCGGCAGGCCAATCAGGAGGACGGCTGTACCGGACACTTCTGGGAGGCCCGGTTCAAATCCCAGGCCCTGCGCACCGAAGCGGCCCTGCTCAGTTGCATGGCCTATGTGGATCTCAATCCGGTGCGGGCCGGGATGGCCGCCACCCCGGAGGCTTCGGAACACACCAGTATCCGGGAACGGATCACGCCGAGGTTCGACCTGGCCCAGGCTGTGCGGGAACAGATGCGGATGGAGGCCCTGATGCGGTTCGACGGACCGGTGAAGCCGCTGCTGCCGTTTGAAGGCGCATGCGCCGAACGGGAACAGCCCGGCATTCCGTTTGGCTTCGAGGATTATCTCGCCCTGGTGGACTATACAGGTCGGGCCATCGACCCGAGAAAGAAAGGCGCCATCGCCAATACCCTGCCTCCGATCCTGGAACGGCTGGGACTCACCCCGGATCAATGGCTGGCACAGAGCACGCAGTTCGAGGCCCTTTACCGGCCACGGCGACGACGATCAGCAGCCTGACCCCTTCCCTCACGGCGGTTCCTCGCTGCGGTGATATGCCGAGGATGAACTCTGTCTGCGGTTTGTTTGCCAGGGCCAATATCAGGGGAAAATGCCGGATTGACGGCTCGGATCGCCGCGAAAACAGGGGAAAACACGCTTCCCATAATGCGCATTATGCAAGCCACCGCCAATACCCGACCTAAACAGTCAAGAGCGCCTGTCCCTCTTCTCCCTGTTCATCCCCGCACCTGCGGGGAACGCGTGAGCTGTGCCTCACCAGCGACAATAACATGCGGTTCATCCCCGCACCTGCGGGGAACGCTTTGTACGGACAAAAAGGGGGACATGGTATGTCGGTTCATCCCCGCACCTGCGGGGAACGCAGCAAAGGCACCCGGGTTGCGCATGTTCAGCACGGTTCATCCCCGCACCTGCGGGGAACGCCAGACCAGCGCCCGGGACCGGGATCTGTACGGCGGTTCATCCCCGCACCTGCGGGGAACGCCACCCGGCGGCCCGTGACCTGGCTGGCATGAGCGGTTCATCCCCGCACCTGCGGGGAACGCCCATCGGCGGCATCCAGCATCCAGCCCCCCAGCGGTTCATCCCCGCACCTGCGGGGAACGCGAGGCACAAGCATGACTGACGTGGAACTGACCCGGTTCATCCCCGCACCTGCGGGGAACGCAACCCGCGCCCCTATCAGCCTTCTGCGACCGGCGGTTCATCCCCGCACCTGCGGGGAACGCTCGCGCATGAAGTCGGTGGCGATCTCGTCCCACGGTTCATCCCCGCACCTGCGGGGAACGCGCGTCGTCCGTGGGCAGGCGGGTGATCACGTTCGGTTCATCCCCGCACCTGCGGGGAACGCCTGAGGTGATCCAGTTCGTCTGGGGAAAGATCCGGTTCATCCCCGCACCTGCGGGGAACGCCAGGTCCGCAGGGCCAGCCTGATCGTTGACGCCGGTTCATCCCCGCACCTGCGGGGAACGCAACGGGTTTCGGTGTCATGGCTGAACTCGTCGCGGTTCATCCCCGCACCTGCGGGGAACGCCGAGCAGGCATCGCGCACTTCACGCCTGAATACGGTTCATCCCCGCACCTGCGGGGAACGCTAAACGGCGGTCATCAATGCGAAGGTGCGGGTCGGTTCATCCCCGCACCTGCGGGGAACGCGCATCGATGGCGTGGTTGTGGGCGTCCACGAGCGGTTCATCCCCGCACCTGCGGGGAACGCGCACGAACAATGGCGCGGACAATCTGGTCGTTCGGTTCATCCCCGCACCTGCGGGGAACGCCCGTGTTCGTCTCTGATTGTGATATGCATGATCGGTTCATCCCCGCACCTGCGGGGAACGCTCGCGTCGAATCCCAGCCCTTCTTTTCGTGATGCGGTTCATCCCCGCACCTGCGGGGAACGCATGACTTCCGTATCGGTCAGCTCCTGCACCTTCGGTTCATCCCCGCACCTGCGGGGAACGCCAGCACGATTCGAACCGGGCCGGCCGGGAGTCCGGTTCATCCCCGCACCTGCGGGGAACGCTGGTGGGCTTCCCAGACGATCCGGTGGACGGCCGGTTCATCCCCGCACCTGCGGGGAACGCACGATGTTTTGTTCTTGGATTGCCATATCAGTCGGTTCATCCCCGTACCTGCGGGGAACGCGCTTCCTGGTAGTTGGCGTAGGCCTCTTTAACCGGTTCATCCCCGCACCTGCGGGGAACGCGATCTGCCACGCGCTGGATGTTGGCAACAAGGCGGTTCATCCCCGCACCTGCGGGGAACGCGTTTTCAAAAGGGCTAGACTCATGCCCAGGGACGGTTCATCCCCGCACCTGCGGGGAACGCGGCCCATGGGTCGTGGAGCATCAACAAACCATCGGTTCATCCCCGCACCTGCGGGGAACGCGTCTAACGACAGCTATAAGTTCCTCGCCAAAACGGTTCATCCCCGCACCTGCGGGGAACGCAGGGCACCAGCGGCCACGGCGGCGGCCCGGCCCGGTTCATCCCCGCACCTGCGGGGAACGCGGAGAGCGACACCGGGACCGGCACCAGCCGGGCGGTTCATCCCCGCACCTGCGGGGAACGCTGATGATTGTGGTTGCCTGTGCGGCGGCGGGTCGGTTCATCCCCGCACCTGCGGGGAACGCTTTGCACTTCGGGAATTATTTCCCGAAGTCCACGGTTCATCCCCGCACCTGCGGGGAACGCATCACATGGAACTTGGACAGCACTCACAGTTCCGGTTCATCCCCGCACCTGCGGGGAACGCCCGTTCTACGAGCCGCCCAGCCTCATCATCACCGGTTCATCCCCGCACCTGCGGGGAACGCTAGGCGGCGGGCTTGAGCCGCTTCTTGGATGCCGGTTCATCCCCGCACCTGCGGGGAACGCCTGAAGCTGTGGACGAATGAAAACGATGTGGTCGGTTCATCCCCGCACCTGCGGGGAACGCTGTCATACATTTTTAATGTCACATACTCGGCCCGGTTCATCCCCGCACCTGCGGGGAACGCTTGCGTGTTCCAAGGATGACTCCAGACATTACCGGTTCATCCCCGCACCTGCGGGGAACGCTAGTTTTAGGCGTTTGGCCTCCTTGTCGATCGCGGTTCATCCCCGCACCTGCGGGGAACGCTCTATTGTTATTTATGATGAAGCACAGAAATTCGGTTCATCCCCGCACCTGCGGGGAACGCTTCTTCGGCTTAATCAGCTTCACTTCATCAGCCGGTTCATCCCCGCACCTGCGGGGAACGCGATCAATTCCACCTCGGCCAATCGGCGGGCCACGGTTCATCCCCGCACCTGCGGGGAACGCCCTTATTATAGTTTCCACGCTGCTCAGGGTCACGGTTCATCCCCGCACCTGCGGGGAACGCGGGCTGCGCAGCAGGCGATGATGCAGATGGAGCGGTTCATCCCCGCACCTGCGGGGAACGCGGCGCGTTCGAGTTCACGGATGAATGCGTCGGCGGTTCATCCCCGCACCTGCGGGGAACGCTCGGGCGAGGTGATCACGATCCGGGTAGGTGTCAGGTTCATCCCCGCACCTGCGGGGAACGCTTTCCACTGGCACTCGGACGGCGAGGGGGACGCGGTTCATCCCCGCACCTGCGGGGAACGCGACTCAAGCCACTGACAAAACTCCGGCCAGGTCGGTTCATCCCCGCACCTGCGGGGAACGCGCGCAGGTACATCATTACCCGCACACGACATCCGGTTCATCCCCGCACCTGCGGGGAACGCACCCGGATCTTCCCAAGAATATCCGCCAGATCCGGTTCATCCCCGCACCTGCGGGGAACGCAACTTGTCCCACACCTTGCCGGAGCGCAGACGCGGTTCATCCCCGCACCTGCGGGGAACGCATCGGATCAGCCAGTTCCCCTCGATCAAAACCGCGGTTCATCCCCGCACCTGCGGGGAACGCGTGCGGCTCGCGTTCCTTGGTGAGTACAACCGCGGTTCATCCCCGCACCTGCGGGGAACGCCCAGAGTCCCGCAGATCGGACATCATCGGGCGCGGTTCATCCCCGCACCTGCGGGGAACGCTACACCCGGACGTGGCCACACTGGAGGCACTGCGGTTCATCCCCGCACCTGCGGGGAACGCGGCCGGGACGGAAATGGCTGACAGAGCAGCCACGGTTCATCCCCGCACCTGCGGGGAACGCGAGACACCGGACGTGGTGACCGTGGGTGAGCTCGGTTCATCCCCGCACCTGCGGGGAACGCGGCCCGAGTTCGCGCATCTGGATGATTCGCGGGGTTCATCCCCGCACCTGCGGGGAACGCTCACGCTGTCCCCGGTCTGCTGTCGCTGCTGCCGGTTCATCCCCGCACCTGCGGGGAACGCCAGCCTGGATACCGCCTGCTGCGCGTAATCAACGGTTCATCCCCGCACCTGCGGGGAACGCTTATCGTCAGGTCCGGTCGCTCCAGGTTCAAACGGTTCATCCCCGCACCTGCGGGGAACGCGCACTCCACTTCTGATACAGGAAGGCGATGATCGGTTCATCCCCGCACCTGCGGGGAACGCCATCGTCCTTTATCGTCTCGCATCACGGTCCCCGGTTCATCCCCGCACCTGCGGGGAACGCTATAAGGAGTCCGAGAATGAACCCGTTCAGCGCGGTTCATCCCCGCACCTGCGGGGAACGCTACGGCATCACGCCGCCTCGCGCATCCAGGCGCGGTTCATCCCCGCACCTGCGGGGAACGCCGGCCCAGCAGCCCCCGGCCCAGGAATCCCGGCGGTTCATCCCCGCACCTGCGGGGAACGCAGATGCCGCCATCGCAATTTCCGGCATTATCACGGTTCATCCCCGCACCTGCGGGGAACGCATGATCTGATTTTCATAACCCAGCGTTATGCTCGGTTCATCCCCGCACCTGCGGGGAACGCAGGATCGCGTGCCGCTAGAGGTCTGGCAGGAGCGGTTCATCCCCGCACCTGCGGGGAACGCATGGACCGCCTGGCGGACAACGAGGCGATCTGCGGTTCATCCCCGCACCTGCGGGGAACGCGCTGGATTTTTCAGGGGTCACACTGCTGCCCTCGGTTCATCCCCGCACCTGCGGGGAACGCTGGTGGTTTTCCCGGTGTAGGACTTGATAATACGGTTCATCCCCGCACCTGCGGGGAACGCCGTGAGTACATCGGCCAACGATACGTTACCGACGGTTCATCCCCGCACCTGCGGGGAACGCTGGCACTGGCTGGAACAGCAGGTTTAAAAGAGCGGTTCATCCCCGCACCTGCGGGGAACGCACGCGCTGTATTTGCTGCCCAATTTGCCGAAGCGGTTCATCCCCGCACCTGCGGGGAACGCTGCGAGTAGGCTCGGGCGATGGTAAGCGTGACCGGTTCATCCCCGCACCTGCGGGGAACGCAACCCGCAGGGCACAGTGGACGCCTTGGTGAACGGTTCATCCCCGCACCTGCGGGGAACGCATGGAGTACAAGCCCCGAGCAGGTATGGCGGGCGGTTCATCCCCGCACCTGCGGGGAACGCGGCTGGAGAGCCTAATTTATTGGCTGAACCCGGCGGTTCATCCCCGCACCTGCGGGGAACGCCCACCATCTCGCGTTCCATGCTGTTGTACTGAGCGGTTCATCCCCGCACCTGCGGGGAACGCTCATCACACACGACCCAATCCCACGGAAAAGCCGGTTCATCCCCGCACCTGCGGGGAACGCTGGGCAATGCTGGGCAAGAAGAGAGAGAGAGGCGGTTCATCCCCGCACCTGCGGGGAACGCGCCACGATAGGTACCACCCACCATTTCCCCGGCGGTTCATCCCCGCACCTGCGGGGAACGCCACGAATGGCGCGAGGGGTACGGCCTCTCGCCCGGTTCATCCCCGCACCTGCGGGGAACGCAGCGGGACGCCCATCGAGCTGGACGTGATCGCCGGTTCATCCCCGCACCTGCGGGGAACGCAATGGCGGCGGTAACGGGTTCGGGGATCATCCCGGTTCATCCCCGCACCTGCGGGGAACGCTTAGCCTGCATCCCCCGTCGGTTTCGCCATACCGGTTCATCCCCGCACCTGCGGGGAACGCCATCCGCCAGGCAGCCGCTTCGCTGGGCCGCACGGTTCATCCCCGCACCTGCGGGGAACGCGGTTCCAGTGTGTGGTCCACCATGGCCCGGAACGGTTCATCCCCGCACCTGCGGGGAACGCTTGTCCTTGGCGCCATCGTCCAAGTGCCCAAACGGTTCATCCCCGCACCTGCGGGGAACGCCGCGTGAGGGAGTTGGAGGCTAAGGCGCAAGCCGGTTCATCCCCGCACCTGCGGGGAACGCCTTACGGCGCCGCAGCGAAGCGGGCAAGGGTTCGGTTCATCCCCGCACCTGCGGGGAACGCTCCGGGGAACGCCTGGTGTTGCCCCTGGTGGACGGTTCATCCCCGCACCTGCGGGGAACGCGACCGCTACGCCCGTGCCGCCCTGGAGAGCGCCGGTTCATCCCCGCACCTGCGGGGAACGCCCGCCCAGTCACCGCCGTCACGACATCGACAACGGTTCATCCCCGCACCTGCGGGGAACGCCGGGCCGTCCTGGGTGAGCTGCTTCATGGTTGCGGTTCATCCCCGCACCTGCGGGGAACGCCTGGCCCTGCCCGTGGGCCGCCTGGAAACCATCGGTTCATCCCCGCACCTGCGGGGAACGCCAGAGGCTAAATATAGTGTTTGGACAGTGACGCGGTTCATCCCCGCACCTGCGGGGAACGCATCAAACACCAGATCACCCCACGCCCAGTGGCCGGTTCATCCCCGCACCTGCGGGGAACGCCAGCAGGGGGCCGATGGAGTCCGTCTTGTTCTGCGGTTCATCCCCGCACCTGCGGGGAACGCTGGTTGCCAAAAAAAGAACATTCAGTGAAACTCGGTTCATCCCCGCACCTGCGGGGAACGCACTTCCTCTAACCCCATGAAAAAATTAAATTTTTAAAGCACAAAAAACTCTACCAACACTTATTCCTTTCATGACACTTCCCAAGTTTTTAAAGAGCATTAAAAATCAAACAGTTATATATACCAAACAGAAGCAGTCAGGATTTGTACCAGCACATGCGCATCAGTTTCCTCCTTCATCCCCCACTGGATCGGGAAAAAAAGACACGAGTTTCATCCCGTCATGGTCCAATGGAAGGCGTCTGTTTTTGCCGCAAGTCTGAAAATCAAAGCCAGCCTCCGTATTGGTGGACCAAGCCATCACTGCATTGCCATCCTCTATACCGGCTACCACCTGTTCCCAGATCATCTCACGAATCCGGCGACTGACCTTCCCAACGTAAACCCCGGCTCGCGTCTCCAATAGCCAGATAGCCAGACGCCCACGCAAGCGCGGCGGCACATTTTCAACCACGATGACCAGCATCACCCAAAGGCTCCGCAAGAGGAATGGCCGGCGCCACAGATTCGGGCGCCGGTTCCGGCACTGCAAGTTCACCGGCGGCAAGCACCTGTTCGATGGTGGGGATGATGCGCGCGAGCACGCGCTTCTCACGAAACATATCCCGGCAGCCCTGCCTCACCTGCCTTTCAATCTGACGCTGAGGCTTCGAAGCGATTTTGAAAGCAATCGGAACCACAGTATCAAACTTGAACAGGTCAGCGATATCGTAGACGAACGACAGTGGCTTTCCGGTATGAATGAAGCCCACGGCCGGAGCATAACCAGCAGCAAGCACAGCGGCTTCAGTCACGCCATATAGGCAGGCTGTCGCCGCGCTGACAGCTCTGTTGATAGGATCTGCGGAATCCCATTCTCCCGGATCATAATGGCGACGGTCCCATTTGACACCATGTTTGCGAGCAAGCATTTTGTAAATTTCCCGGACGCGCGCGCCTTCGATACCACGAAGCTGCTCCACGCTACGTTTAGCAGGCGCCTTCTCCCCAAATCGAAGCTCATACATCTTGCGCACGACTTTCAAACGGGCATCGGGATCCAGTGCAAGCTTGGCCTGATACAGCAGACGATCCGAGCGGGCGCCCCCAGGTTGCCCGGAGGCATAAAGGCGAACACCGGCCTCCCCCACCCATACCAGTAAAGTTCCCACACGTGCCGCTAGCGCTGCCGCAGCATGAGAGACCCTGGTGCCTGGCTCCAGCATGATGCACGCAACGCTTCCCACAGGGATATGCATGCGTGTACCGGTCTTGTCCACCACGACGAAGGCGCCATCAAGCACATCAATCCGGCCCTTTTCAATGAACACCATGGAAATACGGTCTTTCATCGGGATTGGCCTCAGCGGTGGCAGCACGGTCTACAGCCTCGCCAGGGTCAACAGCCCGCAGCCGAATGCCTTGGCCGGGCCAATACCATGTGACTGCAGGTTCCAGAACCGTTCGGGTGATTCCACTCGCAATACGCCCTCGAAGGTAGTCTGCACAATCTTCCCGGCCTTACCGCCTTTACGGAAGTGAAGCACCTTTCGACTCATGACCATCGTTTCCTGTAGCGAAGCCACACCATCCAGTTTCTTTTGCAACCACAGAGACTGTTGCTGCTCGTCAATCAGAGGGACACGGCAGCTTTTAATCCGCCCTTTTCCATTCATGCGGCCAGACTCATCCTGAATCGTCTTGACTGGATTGGCCACCAGACGAAACCGCAGGGGCTGCCCTTCAGCTACCTGCGGCTGAAACGGTCGAGTGGCAATAACGGTGGAACAGCCTCCCGAGGCAACAGGCTCCAGTGAGGACTGCATCAGCACCTCGGCCCCACCACGTACCTGACGTTCCAAGCGGAAAAGAAATGGACGAGAGGCATCCGGTTGATCAGGAAAAAGTGCCCATAAGTTGCGATGCCATTGATAGGGCTGCGTCGCATCCTGTAGCAGGACTTTACTTAGATACATCACCATGCTGCTCCTTGCTGACGATAACCCCAAGCTGCCTGGTACCAAACTGCCGGTGCCCCGGCAAGGGTACATCTCTGACCATGCGTCGACTATTCCCCAAGTCTGCATTGCAGCTATACACAAGGCCGCGACCCGGCGATATCTCCGCTAAAGCGGATAGCGCACAGTCCGCCTGGCACCATCGCTCAAACAGTGGGCGGGTCAATGGGCAGGAGCGCCGACCGAGAAAAGGGGTGTAAAATGGTTTTTTTACTGCCTCCGCAATGGTTTCCAGATCGAAGACCGCCGCATCCCGTTGCGCCAATACCAAGGTAAAGCCAGCATCACAAAGATACTCCCGGCGCGACACCACGGGATGAGGATTCACACCACCACCTACCTTTCTGGCGTCCAGCACAGTGTGAAAGTCGGTGATGGTCATCGGATCCCTGCGAGGTCTTTGATCTGCCCGGATGGTCACCTCCAGACTATCACCAAGATCAATCAACCTGTCTCGCTCATGGCGATGTATGCCCAGACAGGCACCCAGCAGGCCGATAATAGCACTCAAGGTAGGAAACGGCTGTGTTGGGCGATAGTCTTCAAATGTATGGGTACCCCATGCCTGCATGGGGCCTTCCAATTTGAGAATCAGATAGTCCATGTTCAGACTCCGGCATGTGCCACCCAATCCTTGAGTGCTTTCAAGGTCGGATGTTGGTGACATACCGATTTTTCGGACATCTTTATCGTGGTGCTGAAGACGCCGGTCTCGTCCTCCAAGCCGTAGCCTTCCCGGAGACGCTGAGAATATTCCATCAGCTTTTCCGTGGAAGGCTCAAGGAAACCCTTTCTGCCATTGGAGTGAACCGGCGTTTCAAATGCATTGGCAAGGGAAACGGGCAAGTCGCTGAAACTGACCATGACCACATCGGCCAGGTTATGCGCTGCAAATGCCTGCTGCTTTGCAGACGGCACCACGGTTGCCATCAAATGAATCAGGTGCGAGGCAATTTCAAGCACTTCCCGGCGGTCTGCACCACCCAGATTCCGTTGCAACTGTCTCAAATTCAGACTGGCGTAGCGGTAAAATACTCCAGCACTGAATTCCTGAGTATTCAGGTGGCCCGCTCCGGTTTCCTCATCCGCATCCACCAGATCATCCACTGCGGTAAACCAGTCAATGTCGGCGTCCACGGCATGGGTGGTCAGTGCATGGGCCACCGACATGGCGCCGTCCACGGAGGTCATGACACCGGAAGTTGCCATGCGCCCGGATAAGGCCACATCCAGGCCGCGGCGCAGAGCCTCATCAAAGCGTTTACCCTGTTTTTTCATTTCCTTGCGCAGTTTTTGCTCATCTTCGCCGGCGTCCCGTGCTGCCTTGATCTGTTCACAGTAACTGGCAATTTCTTCCGCCACCCACGGTGCGACTGCCCGGTGCTTAAAATCATCGTTGGCCGCCGCCTTGCCTTCATCAAAACCCAGCCATTCAATGGCTGTGTCGATCAGGTCCGATGGATAGCGCTCTTCCAGGGCAGCATGCATGCGCTTGCGAAGACGGTCCAGATGGCGAGTACGCATGGATGGTTGCCCCAAATGTTCACGGTAATACTCACTGGTCCGCATGGCCCGCTTGAGGCTCTGGCTGGAGATACGCACCCGGCGCACTCCCCCAAACACTGCGGACTTCTGCATATTCATGTCATCCCGGTTGAGACAGGACGGGCTGTGAGAAATCAGAACATGGATATTGAGGAAGTTTTTTTCAGTCATGGCTTCATCCTTGGTCATCGGATAGATCAGCGGCTTCGGAAGCATTGGAGGGCACGTCGATTTCGGTTACCAGAAAGTCCCGCAGAAGGTCCTGCTTGGCGGACCGTCCCCAGAAATGAAGGCTGCGGCCCAATTTATTGGCATCCATCCCCGGTGAGCCGGCTTGCTGGAACAGTCGGCGTAATTGCTCAAGATCGCGGGGAGAATGGCTGCGCAGGACCTGAAACATGCGCATTTCATTGATGCGCCCCTTGCGTAATGCCCGCCCGGGGGCAAGGCCCGGGATATGGCGTCCCAAATATGGGAGCAAAAAGGCAAAGCGTTGGAGTGCGAGGCTGGGTTTTCGATTGCCCAGCCAACGGTAATAGGCGGGTAGGTCGGCCACGGCATCTAGGTTTTTCACCCGGCGCAGGTCAGCCTGGCCACCAGTGCCGAGCCGCTGGTAGGCATCAACCAGTGGTATGAAAAAATCCATTTTCTCCGCTTGATTGTTCTGTGCTGTCATGCCACTTTCTCCTTCGATTCAGACTCTCGTAGAGCCACATCCAGTGCGCGCCTGAACTTTGCATAGGCAGTCATACCGTCAACTGAGTGCCGATAAGGTGCTGTCAATTCATCGAACAGCCGACGAGCGATCCGATGTAGAGCGCAAATGAATTCGTCCACCGCCATTCGGGCTTCACGTCGATCCATCTGGCGCAACAGTTCATGAAGTCTGTGTCCCGTCGCCTGGTAAAAGTGTTGTTCAGCCAACGGGTAGACAGCAGCGCCGCATTCCTTGGCAAATCCATAGGTTTTGCGGCGAAGCTCATCCTTCACCCGCAGGGCTTCATTAATGGCGCGTTGAACCTGCCTCTCGCTGATACGCCAGTCCATGGGGAGGCTGTAGAGTTCGTGTCGACGCTCAAGCACTGCCGCCTGATTGACCCGATAACCGGCGACAATCATGGCAAAACGTCTTTCACGGGCGCTCAGAGCACGTTCAAACACGTCGAGGAACTGGGTAACCACCTGAGCAGGCTGACGCCCCCCGCCTGCATGCTGCTCTCGTTGAAGCAGATAATGATTCATCCAGGTCCAGGCCGGCGCCATGGTGGTGAACGACAGATAGCGGTCACGGGCGCGTTCACCCTTCTTCAGATCCCATAGCCTGGGACTATGCGGGTGATGCCACAGCCCCTCCACGGTGTAATTGAACTTCTCCTTGTTAAAGGCGGTGTAAACCCGGCTGGTCGGCAGGCCACAGGCATCACAAGACTGGCCCACTTCCGATTCCACAAGCTCCAGACGGGCGGGTTGCCACAGCAGTCCCCTTTCCAGACCGATGTCGGCGGCAGGTATCGTTTTACCGGCCACCAACGGCTCCACCCAGTTGGGGATACACTGCGTTGCATCCCGGTAAATGCGATCACGCTCCTCGGCGGACAGGACATTCAGCCAGACGGTTTCCCGCAGATCAGTGCCGGCCACCAGCGTGGTAACCGGCGCCCCGCCCCGCAATCCCCCCTTAAACCCCCCGCCAAAACTTGGGCAGTTGGAGGCTTGATTGAACAGGGCAATCGCAGCACAGCCGGGACAGACGGCATGAATCTCTCCGGCATCATTAAAAAAGGCGTGATTGTTGCCCTCGGGCAATCCCACAAACAGTTTCTGGATAGGAGTCGGATCCTTGGCTGACACCCCGCGGCTCTGCATGAAGGGGGTCGCAGGATGGTCCAAGCGGAACCAATCCCGGTAAGAAGCGGCGGCTGAATCAAAGGATTCCGGGGTAATGGGTGAGGCGACGCGCTCACGTAAGACTTTTCGGTTCTCGGGGAGAAGAATGGTCTGCACCAGGCAGATCAGCAACTGTATGGCTGCCACTTCCATGTCATCCCGAGACAGGCTCACCGACCATGGGTGATCCTCGGTCAACAACTGGCGTAACCCAATACGCCGGACAGTCACCCCATCCCGACTACGAACAGGAATCCAGTCGGACTCCAGCAGGCACTCCATGGCAAACCTCCTTTGAAGTCGATGGTGAAGCCCTTCGCAGGAAGGACACACCTTGACTCTAGCACTTAAAAACAAAAACACAAGGTATTATCTTGAGGAAAAAAACCCACCTTTGAGACAATGGTGACGGCCTGATTCAGACAGATAGTATCCCTCACATGAATCAGGTCCGCCCCTTCTTGGGGATGCACCGGTATTTTCTTGTCTCCGGTTTGGAGTATTTTCCCTGTTCCCCAGATCACTGGGGCTGTGACGGGAGGGAGGAATCGCCCTCCCGCCATTCCAGCCCGATCTCCCTGGAATACCTCATCGCACCGACAGACCAACTGCCATCAGCCTGTGGTTCCAGGATCAACCGGTAACGCCCATGTTCATCCGGATTACCCAAGGCCGCCTTCCAGCCTTTGGGCGCATTGACGGCGTTGAGATCCTCGGCTTCGCGGCGTTCAAAATCATCAAGGGCAGATTCCTGACGACCATTCAGGTAGGCAGGACCCTGCGGCATGCTTTGCAGCAGCAGCACCTTAAGTCCATTATCCCCATCACGCGTCATGGCCGCCGCGTTGGCATCGGTATCTTGCAAGGGCATCATGTCGGCTTCGGCAAGCTGGCGAGCACCGAAAAATTTGCCCAATGCTGAATTCTGGAAAGTTTCCCAGTTCTGGAGAACGGCTTCCGGCTCATCCAGCCAGGCTTCTTCCGCGTACACGGACTCGATCCAAGGGCGGTAAACATCAGGGAACGTAATCCTGTCCGTTTCCTGCAACCGGCGGTGAGTTCGCCACAACACCCGACGACACTGGTAGATGACTTCGTGCAGACCATATTGCTCATCCGGCGGCAACAGCACCGTGCAGCGGGGGTCTTCAAATCCGGCCGGCCGATCAGTGCGTGGGTGACGATGCAGCCGCCCCATACGCTGGAACAGCAAATCCACGGGGCAGAGCTGAGTGATCAACCAGTCAAAGTCCAGGTCCAGGCTCTGCTCCACCACTTGGGTTGCAACCAGAATGCGGCCGGTGGCCATCCTGTCACGACCATAATATTCCATTACCCGCTGCTCGATGACCTGCCGATCTGCAAACAGATACCGGGCATGGAACAGATCCACCGGCACTTGGGATGACCTCTCACGCAATCGTCGCCAAAGACCCTGCGCTTCGCTCACCAGATTGCAGATCACGGCCACGCATGCGCCTTCATTGGCAGCCTGAATGACCTGATCGATATCTTGATCCGACAGACGAAGATCAACCCGTTCCCGACGTTCCAGGAAAACGGTCCTGGATTCCGGCAAATGCGCAGGTTCCCCTTTCAGATCCCAGTACCTGACGGGCGTGCCGCGCCCTGCCCAGGAAATCAATGGATAGGCACTGGATTGTTGTTCCGGTACTTCGCCACCCCAAGCGTCCAACAGCAGATCCCGCTGGTAGGCCGGCAAAGTGGCAGACATGAGTATGGCGCTACCCCCGGCAGTGGCCTGAGCATGAAGGACACGGGTCAACAGGCCATACATATAGGCATCATAGGCATGCACCTCATCTACAATCAGTACGGCACGACGCACACCGAAGGCACGGACGAAGTGATGACGGATCGCCAGCACGGAAATCAATACCTGGTCGATGGTGCAAACGCCAATCTGCCCGAGAAAGACCCGCTTTCGACTCTGGGCAAGCCAATCGGCACACTGTACGGCAGCATCTTCCTCGCCCTGAGCGGTCAGGCGACGACCGGCTTCCTTAAGCGCCATATATCCTTCATGGCGTGAAGCACGCCCATGAGCCAGTACCACGTTTTTCTGGCCGGGAAAGAGATTTGGCGCCACCTTTTCCAGCCGGTTTAGCATGGCATTGGCCGTGGCCTGAGTCGGCAAGGCGAAGATGATCGCCTCCGCCACCCCGGTAGCCAGAAGATGGGCGGCATAGGCCAGACTGAACTCTGTTTTGCCACAGCCTGTCGGCCCCTCCACCAGCAGCAATCCAGCCTCCCGGGGTAGATCATCGACCAAGCATTGAATCTGACGAGGTGAGCAATCAGGAAAAATGGCGGCCATTCCCCCCTGGGCTGGCCCTTTACCCAACATGCCCGTGCTTTCCAATGCGAATAGAGCTCGCTTTTTTGCCTCAGCTTCCCAATATTCCTGAAGCGGTTGCACTATATCCCGATACTCAAACCAGTCGGTGTTGGATCCGATCCAGTCAGCAATCGAACAAAATCCGGCCATGATCTGTGGACAGGTCGGCGGGTCATCCAGGAGGGAAAGCCCGGCAGGCTCCAGAAACAGCCGGGCCAGAGATTGCAGCCAGGCTCTCCTGGCCTCCTTGTCAAAGCGGCAAACCTCTTCGTCGGCATCCGGGTCAGCAGGTATCTTCGGACTGGAAAGATCGCCGTGATGCCCGGCCACGGCCTGCATCCAGGGCTGCCAGCAGTCATAACGATCATCACTGTGCAGGGGCACGGCATGCTCAAGCCAGCCACAACCTGCTGGACCATGGGCGTAAGGTTCCGGCTCCACGCTGTCGAGATCAAAGTCCGGGCGCAGATGCAGCAATGCGGGAATGGACTTGAGCTGGAAGCGGATATCGAACTTGCCCAGATCGTGCAGGGCAACAAAAAACAGCACCCAAGCGTGAATCTTTACCGGATCTGCATCGCCATGCACCACCATGAGCCGCTGAATGACAGGACTGGACTGCCACCATGCATCAGCGACTGCGGTAACGTCCAGGCAATGATAGGGAAGAAGATGGCAGAAATCCTGTGCATCTGCTTCCGCGCGGGCCTTGCCCCAATATTTGTAAATGGCTTCCATCGCTCTTTATGTATCCCCTGAAAATGTATCGCCTGAAAATCCAGGCTCATGACAGCATACCTGCCTCACCCACCCACACCCCCCACCCCCAACAACCGCTCCACCTCCCCAGCCGGCACCGGACGACTGAACAGATACCCCTGCCCCTGCGGGCAACCATGCTCGATCAGAAAATCCCGCTGCACCTGATTTTCAATGCCCTCCGCGATGACGGTCATGCCCAATGTCTGGCCCAATCCTATGATGGCCCGGATGATGGCGGCATCTTCCGGATGGGCGGCAGGATCTTCCCGCATGTCGGAAACAAAGGATTGATCGATCTTGATGGCATGCACCGGCAGGCGCTTGAGATAGTTCAGGGATGAATAGGCGGTACCAAAATCATCTATGGAGACGCACACGCCCCGATCATTGAGCTGGGTGAGGGTGCGGATGGTCTGATCCACGGAACTCATGGCCGCACTTTCGGTGATCTCGATTTCCAGGTCACTGGCTTCAAGTCCCGCAGTGGATAACGCACCCATGATGCGTTCGAAAACATCCGGCTGCCGGAACTCACGGGCCGACAGGTTGACCGCCACAGGCACGGTGGGAATGCCACGGGCCTTCCAGATATGAATCTGTTCACAGGCCTGCCGCAGGATCTCCGGCCCCAGCGTCAATATGAATCCGGTCTGCTCCGCCAGGGGAATAAAGCGACCTGGCGATACCATCCCCCACACGGGATGCCGCCAGCGCACCAGCGCTTCAAGACTGAGCACCCGACCACTGATCAGATCCACCCGGGGCTGGTAAACAAGGTGGAACTCGCCCCGTTCCAAGGCATGACGCATGGCTTGATCCAGTTCCATTCGCTCCTGCAGGGCGGCGTCCAGTTCCTGGGTATAAAAATGATAGCAGCGGCGTCCCTCGGACTTGGCGCGGTACATGGCGGCATCGGCATGGCGCACCAACTCGTCGGGACGGTCACTGTCCGCGGGACACAGAGCAATTCCGATACTCGCGGTGACGCGCACCTGATGAGAAGCGAGGGTCACCGGACTGCTCAGTATGTCCTGGAGTTTTTCAATGACGGGGATGACACCATCCACATGTTTGAGTCTGGATAGCAACAGGATGAATTCATCCCCACCAAACCGTGCAATCGTGTCCCCTTCGCGCAACAGGGCGCGCAACCGCTGCCCCACCTGTATCAATAACTGATCACCCTGGGCATGGCCCAGTGAGTCGTTGACCACCTTGAAATCATCCAGGTCGATGAACACCACTGCCAGGATATGGCGATCCCGCCGTGCCTGGACGATGGCCTGACCAATGCGGTCCAGCATGAGGGTGCGATTGGGCAGGCCAGTTAGCGGGTCGTGGAAGGCAAGATATTCCAGGCGTTCAGTCAAGGCCCGCTTGTCGGAAATGTCCTCCGCCAGCTTGATATAGTGGGTCACGTCACCCCGGCTGTTGCGGATGGGCGCGATTCTCGCCATCTCCCAGTAGGGTTCCCCGGATTGTTTGCGATTGTTGAATTCTCCCTCCCAGGTTCCCCCTTTGCTGAGGGTCTCCCGGATGCTGGCGTATTTGTCAGCGTTCTTTCCCTCAAAACTCAGCATGCCCGTGCGTTGCCCCAGCACATCCTCTCTGGAAAAACCGGTGACGTTGCAGAAATGCTGATTGACGTACTCAATAACCCCATCAGTGTTGGTGATGACCACCACGCTGGGACTTTGTTCTACTGCGTAGGCCAGTCGTTCGCTCTTTTCCTCTGCCTGCTTGCGGTCGTTGATGTCCAGACTGGAGCCCAGGATCTTGATGAGCCGCCCATCCGGGCCGTACACGGGAGAGGCTTGGTAAAGGATCCAGCGCCAGCCGTCGGTTTTGTGGCGCATCCGTATTTCCACCCGAAATCGGCCTTCGGGCTGACGTGTGTACTGCTCGAACTGCTGAATCCCGGTGTCCCGTTCATCGGGATGGATCAGGGAACGCCAGACTTCCAGGTCATTATCCATTTCATCATCCCGATACCCCATCTGTGCCTTGAGTTCGGGGGTCAGGTAGACCTCTCCGTTGGGTCGCCACTCAAACAGGCCCACATTGCCACCACGCACGGCTTCCCATAACCGTTCCTGGTCCCGGCTGCGCGCCGTGATATCCACATCCATGCAATACAGTCGCAGGTCATTTTCACCATGCCGCACCATGACATGAGAGGAATGCACGGTGATCAGGTGCCCCTGCCGATGGCGCAAATTGAGAATCTCGGAAGGTGGCAGCCTGATGCCGTCACGTAGTTGGGCCATGCGTCGGGAAAAAGCTTCCCGATCACGCTGGGGGATGATCAGATCCGCCAGATTGGCGCCCAGCGCCTCGCTGGCCGGATAGCCATACAGCCGCTCACTGGCTTCGTTCCAGTAAAATGTCGTCCCGTCCAGTTGATATCCCTGGACGGCAACGTCCGGGATGTTGTTCAGCAGTTGGGACAGGATGGATTCGCTGCTTTTTTTGGCAACGGTCTTACCCCGTAGCATGGCCAGGGCCATCTCTTGTAGACGTTTCATCATTTTGTGCGAGAAACCCCGCTTCTTCAGCCACAGCCGTCTGCCTGTTATAGCAGATGACCGACCATGACCTGCACAAGTCGGTGGACAGGACGGGGAGGATTATACCGGCGGCGATTGCCAGGGCATTTTAATCCGTTCCAGATCCCAGTCTCCGGGATCTTCTCTTTGGATAATGGATTCCTCATAGCCAGGGCGGGACAGATCAATGACTATCGGTGTGATGGCGCAGGACTGCCTGATTGAATAAAACGCTTTGACGATCGGCTTGAGCAAGGAGGCCTGGGACTGTTCCTCCACGATGGCCAGCCGCTCGGAACTGAGCCGGACCAAAGAGCCTATCGGATAGATGCCCAGGGTTTTGACGAAAGCCTGGAAAATGACTGGATCGAAATGATGCCCGGTCCAACTCATCATCTTGTGCAGAGAAATGGCCGGGTCCCAACCTGCCTTGTAGGGGCGGTTGGAGGTGATGGCATCATAGACATCGCAAACCGCTCCCATCCGCGCCAGTGTGCTGATCTGATCGCCGTTCAGGTTGGCGGGGTAACCGGAACCGTCCATCTTTTCATGGTGATGCAGGCAAACATCCACAATGGCACTGTCATCCTTCATCCCCTGAGCGTGCAGCACTGCGGTTCCTTGCTCTGGATGGGATTTTATGATGGTAAATTCCTGGTCCGTCAGCTTGCCGGGTTTGTTAAGAATATCCAGGGGAATGAATGCTTTGCCCAGGTCATGGAGCAATCCTGCCAACCCCGCCTCCCTGATCTGCCCCTCATCAAAGGCCAGTTCCCTGGCCAGGGCCATCATCATTCCTGAGACAGCCAGGGAATGCATGTAGGTGTATTCGTCGACCTTCTTGAGGCGACACAGGCTGATCAAGGCATGGGGGTTGCGGTCGATGGAGCGGGAGATTTGTTCGACAATGTTGTCTGCCACGGTCATATTCACCGCATTGCCCATGCGGGCTTCGGCAAACATTTCAGCCATCGCGGAGCGGGACAGGACCAGAGTCTTCTTGGCCAGAAGCAGTTCCTCTTCCATGGATACCTGCTGCTGATGGGGGTGGGGATCGGTTTCGGCCACTGCCCTGAGTTGGGATGAGACCCGGGCATGTTCGTCTGCCTGGGTCACCGCTTTTACAGAATGGTCTACATCCAGACCTTTGCTGCAGTCGATCCAAAGCGCCTGAATACTGCTGGACTGGATCCTTTCCAGATCCTTGGGATTGGACAGCAGAAAGCTGGTACGCCAGAAAGGGTGCTCCATCCATGAGCCACAAAACTCCGCAATATACATTCCCAGCTTCAAGTCTTCGACGCCGATCTTTTTAAGCAAGCCGTCCGTCTCCCGCATATCGTTGTAGGCGTCCCTGGATCAGGCTCGCCGAACCGTGATTGATCGTAAAATGATTCTAGTATTGGAGCGGAAGATTATCCAGATGGGACATGCCCAAAAAAAACGCCCAAGTGTCGCGGCGACACTCGGGCGTTTTTGACGGTACTGGAGGCTGGGGTCGGAATCGAACCGGCGTCCACGGCTTTGCAGGCCGCTGCATAACCACTCTGCCACCCAGCCTGGGAAATTGGCAGTCAAAAAAGAATTGTAGCCTTAATGCCCTCAAATTGGCAACCCCGGAGGATGACGCTCTGGGCAGGGATGGCGATCCTGAAGGCATTAAAAAACCGCCTGAAGGCGGTTCTTTAATTCGTGAATCTGGAGCGGGAAACGAGACTCGAACTCGCGACCCCAACCTTGGCAAGGTTGTGCTCTACCAACTGAGCTATTCCCGCGTCACTTGATGGCGCGTATTCTACAGTCCTGTTAATCGGTGTCAACCTTTTTTTTCGACTCGGCTTTGGCGGCCCGGCGGCGTTGATTGATGGCCATGCCCTGGGTGTAGCCCAGCCACACCGCCAGCATCCACAGGGCCACCGACCCCATCACCTGACCCACGGCCATGGCTGGATATCCCTGTTCCCACCAGAGCAAAGCCTCAAGACTGAACAGGGAAAAGGTGGTGAAACCACCACAAAACCCGGTGAGTACGAACTGACTCATGACCGGACCAGTCGGTAACAGGCCATCCGGGCCGGTGAGGGCGGCATACAGGCCCATGAGCCAGGAACCCAGCATATTCACCAGCAGGGTGGCCAAAGCACCCCAGATCAGACCCGGGCCCATCAGGGTCAGTATCGTGATGGATAGCGTATATCGCAGCACCGCGCCCAGACCACTGCCCAAGGCCACTGCCAGTATGATGGCCTGCTGTTTTGACATCAGGGTTTTATCCGGCGCAGCCGCCCTTGCAATTGCCGATACTGCGTCAGGTCCGGGGCAGGCCCGTAGCGCAGGGCCACATAGGCCTGGATGAAATCCAGTACCGGTTCTGCCAGGTCCGGGCGTTCCCGGGCGATACGGCGGCCAAAGTCCAGGGGCGGTTCATGGGGGGCGCGGATCAGTCCGACCCGGGCCAGCCGCCGGCAGAAATGTCCATAGATCGCCGCCAGGGGATCTGCTTTCGGCGGGCGATTGCGCCACAGGAACGCCGCCGTGAAGACCAGCACCACCGTGCCCACAAGCACCACCATCAGGGTTACCATTCCACGCCAGTCCAGCCGCCCCAGCCCCAGCCGTTCCAGCAGTTCCTCCTGTCGCTCGGGACCAAAAGCCAGCACCCAGCCGCTCCAGTAGTAGTCGATGCTGTCGCGCCATAAGGCCCACTGCAGCCGCGCCATGCCCCAGCCTGGACCGCGGCGGATGAAGTCCGGCGCCGCCTGATCTCCGGCCAGGGCGGTGCGGATGCCCGATTCGATACGCTCCGGGGCCACCGCCGCCGTGGGGTCCACCCGCACCCAGCCCCGGCCTTCCAGCCAGACCTCGGCCCAGGCATGGGCATCGGACTGGCGCACCAGCAGGTAATTGCCCAGGCGGTTGTATTCGCCGCCCTGGTAGCCGGTGACCACCCGTGCCGGGATGCCGGCGGCCCGCATCAGCACCACGAAGGCGCTGGCATAGTGCTCGCAGAAACCAGCCCGGGCCTCGAACAGGAACTGATCCACCGGTTCCCGGCTCATGGGGGGTGGCGAGAGGGTATAAAAAAAGGCTTCCTGATGAAAATGATCCAGTACAGCCTGGATCAGGACATCATCATCATCCTTTTGGTCGCGCCATTTTCGCGCCATGGCCTGTGTCCTGGGTGCGGCCTGATCGGGTAATGCCAGGGCCTGTTGACGACGCTCTGGCGTCAGTTCCGGTTCCAGCACCCCATCCGGGAGGGCGTCCACGGTGTACTGGATCAGCCGTCTTACCGGTTGCCCGGCGACCAGGTACTGATCTTCGGTCATGCGGGCGTCCGGTGGCACGGAAACGGGCACGTCCAGGGCCAATAGCCAGCGCTGCTGGTGGGGTTCCAGATTGATGGTATGGGTCACCAGGTTGGTCGGCTCCAGGATCAGGGGCGGGGCGGTGGTGCCCATGTCCCGACCTCTTCGCCAGGTACTCCCGTCAAACTGCCAGAATACCGGCCCGCGCCAGTAGCGCTCCGCCGGCGGTGGGGGATCATGGACAAATGAGACCCGAAAAGCGGGCGCGTCGGATTGCAGCAGTTCACTGATGGCGCCTGGGGACATGCTGTCGGACAGGCCCGTGACCCCGGCGGTGCTGTCCTGGGGTGCGCCCCAAAGGGGTCCGGGCAGCCGGGGAAAAAGCAAAAACAGGATGATCATCACCGGTACCGCCTGGCCCAGCATCAGACCCGCCAGGCCAAAGGACTCCCTGGCCGGTTGCACCCCTTCCCCGGCGTTGAGCCTGACCAGGGCGGCAGTGGTGGCAAAGACTGCCACCAGCATGTAGAGGGCCACCGGGATCTCCTGGGAGTAGAAGAAGTTGGTGATGATGACGAAATACCCCAAAAACACCCCGACCATGGCATCCCGGTAAGTGCGGGTTTCCAGCAGTTTCAGGCCGGTCATCAGCACCAGCAGGGCCACGCCGGCATCCCGGCCAAACAGGGTGCCGTAGCGTCCCAGAACCAGGCCCGTCATCAGCACGGTGAGCAGCACCAGGATCCAGCGGGAGGGCATGGGCAATCGGCCCAGATGCACTCCACCGCGCCAGATCAGGGCCAGGGCCGTGATCAGCACCACCCACAGGGGCTGATTGAACAGATGGGGTGCCATGGCCACGCCGATGGCGGCGATGACCCACAACAGGGCGTGGGAGCGCTCCGGCAGCGTGTTTTCCAATGTCCTGGGGAGGGGGGCCATGGTGTTTAGGTATCCGTTGGCAGAGCAAAGCAGGCCAGGTACCCCAGACAGCGGTGCTGATGGGCCTCACCGGTGTCCGGGTCCAGGGTCAGGCCGGGCATGCGCAGTCCAAAACGCCGCCCCTGAGCCTGGGCCTGCAGCACCTGATGGCACATCATGGACAACCGGATTTCCAGATCACCCGCCGGCAACTGGTCCCAGTCCAGCCAGATTTGCCCGCCACTCACCTCGCCAAACTGCTTGGTATACAAATCACCGGTACGGGCCAGGGCTTTCCAGTCCAGATGGCGGGGGGAGTCTCCTGCCTGATAGCCCCGGACTCCGGCAAACTCCTCTCCGGCGGGATCGGTGCGTTCCTGGCTTTCGCCTTCATCCTGCCCGGTAAAGGGGGGCGCCTGATCCATGGGCAGGGGTTTGGGGTAGACCAGTACGGAATCATCAAAATGCAGCCAGGACCAGGCCCGGAACAGTCCCATGGGATAGCGGCCATGAAGTCGCAGACGACCGGGCCGTAACAGGCCCCGGCGCCGGGCGGGCAGGTCCAGGGTGACCTGGGTGGCATGTCGGGCGCCGACATCAAAGGGCACCGGTGTGCCATTGAGGGTCTCCAGCAGCAGGCCGCGACGGGTTGCCCGACTGGGATTGTCCACGGTATAGACAAACTGGGCAGTCTGGCCGGCAAAGATCGGCTGGGCCGGTTGGCGGGTGACCTTCAGCCCCAGCAGGTTTCTGTGGGTATGCCACATGGCATTGGCCCCCAGGGCCGCCAGCAGGAAGGTCAGCATGAAGGCCATGCTGTTGCTGTAATTGATGGCCCCCAACAACATCACCACAAGAATCAGGGCAAAGGTGTAGCCCTGACGGGTGGGCAGGATGTAGATGCAGCGCCGATCCAGTTCCAGGGTTCGCCCCTGTGGTCGCTGGTGCCGGGTGATCCAGGCAATGGCCCGTTCCCGCAGTCGCCGATGGTCCAGGGTCGAAGGTTGCATCATGGGACCGGGACAGCTTCGATCAGGCGCCGGGTAACCTGTTCCGGTGCCAGGCCAGGGGATTCTCTCAGGTGCAGCCGATGCCCGGCCACCGGCGGCAGGACCGCCTGGATGTCTTCCGGCAACACATGATCCCGGTGATCCACCATGGCCCAGGCCTGGGCCGCCCGCAACAGAGCCAGCACCGCACGGGGAGAGAGTCCCATCCGGTATATGCCCGGTTGGCGGGTATGGGCGATGATGGCCTGCAGGTAGTCCAGCAGGGCATCGGAGACATGGATCTGGGTCACCTGCTGCTGCAGCGCCAACAGGGCCGATCCGTCCACCTGGGTGGGCAGGGTTTCCACCAGTTCCCGGCGATCCTGACCCCGCAGCAGGGCCCGTTCGGCAGCGGCATCGGGATAGCCCAGATGAAGGCGCATCAAAAACCGGTCCATCTGGGATTCAGGCAGGGGAAAAGTGCCGATTTGTTCCTGGGGATTTTGGGTGGCGATGACAAAAAATGGCACCGGCAGATGCCGGGTGATGCCTTCGATGGTCACCTGCTGTTCTTCCATGGCTTCCAGCAGGGCGCTTTGGGATTTGGGGGTGGCGCGGTTGATCTCGTCCGCCAGTACCAGTTGGGAAAAGATCGGGCCGGGATGAAATTCAAAGCATTTACGTTCGGAACTGAACACCGGGACACCCAGGATATCCGCCGGCAGCAGGTCGCTGGTGAACTGAATGCGCTGAAATTGCAGCCCCAGGGTGCGGGCCAGGGCATGGGCCAGGGTGGTTTTGCCCACCCCTGGCAGGTCTTCCACCAGCAGGTGGCCCCGGGCCAGCAGGCAGGCCAGGGCCAGCCGGATGGGACCGGATTTCCCCAGGATCACCGTGTTCAGTTGTGTCAAAATGGCGTCGATGGACGAGGCCGGCGAGGACGGGAGGGTATTCATGGGGGGCAGCAGGACTCCATCGCAGGTGGGCCAGGGCATGGGCTTTAAACAGGCCGGTGCATGGGGGTGGTCGCTTTTATATTGTGTCCAGTCTGGCAATATGGAGCGACATGATCAATGGTTTGCCAAGGCGTTTCCGGGTTTTGATGGATAAAAAGACATCGGTGAATCAAGACAGTGCACAACTGGACGTGGCTTCCGGCCCCAACGGTGAGTGCATGCTGGTGCTGTCCGGTCGGCTGGATGCCTATACGGTGGGGCCGTTATGGTCCCATGCCCGTGACCTGCTGATTCGGTATTCAGGGCAGCCGGTGCAGGTGGACCTGGCGGCGGTGGCCTATTGTGACGGTGCCGGCGTGGCCCTGTTACTGGATCTGTTGCGCCAGCCCCGCGACCCGGCGGCGCCGGTGGCGCTGGCCAATGTACCGCCCAAGGTGGCCCAACTGCTCGAACCCTTCGATGCCCAGGCCCTGGCGGCGCCCCCGCCGGATCGGTCCCCTCCCGGCTTGCGCCAGCGTCTGGGGGAGGGGGTGCATGACCTGGGCCGGGATCTGTATAACCATGTGGTGTTCGTCGGCGAGGCGACGGCGGCCTTGTTCCACGGTCTGATCCACCCGTCCAGGGTCCGCTGGAAGGACGCCCTGCGCATTGCCCAGGAGGCCGGGGTCAATGCCCTGCCCATCGTTGCCCTGATCGCCTTTCTCATGGGGGTGATTCTGGCGTTTCAGTCCGCGGTGGCCATGAAGCAGTTTGGTGCCGAGATCTTTGTGGCCAATCTGGTGGCCTTGTCCTTGTTTCGGGAACTGGGGCCGCTGATGACGGCGATCCTGCTGGCGGGGCGGTCCGCTTCCGCCTTTGCCGCCGAGATCGGTACCATGAAAGTCAACGAGGAACTCAACGCCCTGACCACCATGGGGCTGGATCCGGTGCGATTTCTGGTGGTGACCCGGGTGATGGCGGCAGTGATCGTGGCACCCCTGCTCACCATTTTTGCCGATCTGGTGGGGTTGATGGGGGGTGCCCTGGTGATGATGACCTTCGATGTGCCCCTGGTGGCGTTCATGAATCAGGTGAGTCAGGCGGTGTCCCCCAGTGATTTTCTCGGTGGCCTGTTCAAGGCGGCGGTATTTGGTCTGGTGATTGCCGGGGTGGGCTGTCTGCGGGGACTGGAAACCCGCACCGGCGCCTCCGCGGTGGGGGTATCCACCACCCGGGCGGTGGTCAGCGCAATCATCCTGATCGTGGTACTGGATGGTCTGTTTGCCGTGATCTTCTTCCATTTGGGTATCTGATGCCGTCCGATCCGCAATCATCCCCAGCCATTATCCAGGTCCGGGACCTCACCCTGGGGTTTGGTGGTCGACCGTTGCTGAAGGATTTGTGCTTTGATATTGCCCCAGGGGAGATTTTCGTCATCCTGGGTGGGTCCGGCTGTGGCAAGAGTACCCTGCTCAAGCACCTGATTGGCCTTTATGAACCCATGGCCGGTTCGGTGACCATCGGCGGTGAGGTCTTCACCGGCACTGAGGGCCAGGCGCGGCGGGACATCCTGCGGCGTTTCGGCGTCATGTATCAGATGGGCGCCCTGTTCGGCTCCATGACCCTGCTGGACAACGTGCGCCTGCCCCTGGAGGAGTTCACCGACCTGCCCGATGAGGCCATGGACCTGGTGGCCCGTCTCAAGCTGCAACTGGTGGGCCTGGCCGGGTTTGAGCGGCACCTGCCAGCGGAGATTTCCGGCGGGATGCAAAAGCGTACCGCCATCGCCCGGGCCATGGCGCTGGACCCGGACATCCTGTTTCTGGATGAGCCCTCCGCCGGTCTGGACCCCATCACTTCGGCGGAACTGGATCAGCTGATCCTGCGTCTGAGCCGCATCCTGGGCATCACCTTCGTGGTGGTGACCCACGAATTGCCCAGCATCTTCACCATTGCCGATCGGGTGATCATGCTGGACAAGGAAACCCAGGGCATCCTGGCCGAGGGCGACCCCGCCCAGCTGCGGGACCATAGTGAACACCCCTGGGTGCGTCGTTTCTTCAACCGTGAAGCCACGGAGGCATCGTGAGTAGTCGTGCCGGGTATTTTCGTCTGGGCCTGTTCATCGTCGGGGCCTTTGCCGCCACTGTTGTGATCCTGCTGGCGCTGGGGCTGGGGGCACTGTTGCGGCCCAAGCTGATGATGGAAACCTATTTCGATGGCTCCATTCAGGGGCTGGACGTGGGGGCGCCCATCAAGCTGCGGGGGGTCACCATCGGCGAGGTGAGCCAGATCAGTTTCACCTATGCCCATTACCAAAAAGAGCTGCCGGTGGCCGACCGTGCCCAGTATGTGCTGGTTCGGGGCTGGTTGCGCCCTGATCTGCTCAGCCCCTCCATGGGGGATGTCAGGCAGGAACTGGCCCTGTTCGTGGAGCGGGGTCTGCGGGTGCGCATGACCAGCCAGGGGGTGACCGGGATCAATTTCCTGGAACTGGATTTCTTCGATACGGGCACCTTCACGCCGGTGGTCATCGACTGGACCCCGGACTATCTCTACATCCCCTCGGCACCGAGCACCATGACCCAGTTCCTGCAGTATGCGGACAACATCATGCGGCGGGTGGACCGGATGGACGTGGAAGCCATTCTATCCAACATCGAACGGTTCACCGTCAATCTCAACACTCTGGTGGAGGAGGTGGATACCGGCCAATTGATGCGGGAGCTGACCGGGACCCTGGAGCAGACCCACGATATCCTCAAGCGGGTGCAGGGACTGGCGGACTCCCCCCAACTGGCACGGATTCCCGAAGAACTGGGGCAGGCCGCCCGCAATCTCCGGCGCCTGTCCGAGTCACCGGAGATCCAGGTCGCCCTGGAGGGGCTGATCCGTACCCTGGATCAGCTTCAGGGTACGGTGGCCCGCACCGACGATCTGATTGCCGGCCATGAGCAGGACATCACTGCCACCCTGGATAATCTGCGGGCCATGACCGATCACCTGCGGGATCTGACCGAGGAGCTGCGTCGCCATCCGGGCGCCATCCTCAACCGCCCCCCTGAACCTGCCGAGCTGCCTCGATGATGCCAAAGCCCATCCTGTTGTCATTGCCCAGGCTGCTGCTGGCCTGTCTGCTGATACCCGCCCTGATGCTGCCCGCGGCCTGCAGTGTGAGCCTGGAGCGGGAACCTCCGGTGCGTACCGCCTACCTGATGGAAGCCAAGCGGCCCGATACCGCCCCGATCCGAAACCCGGTGGCGGGCTCTGTGGTCATGGGGACGGTGCGGGTGGCCCCGGAGTTCTCCGGACGCGGCCTGATCTACCGCATGGATGACGCCCGGTATGTGGCTGATTTCCATCATGAATGGTTTGCCCCGGTGCGGGATCAGGTCTATAGCGCCACCCGGGACTGGATCGGGGAGGCCCGGTTGTTCAGCACCGTGCTACCCGCCAGTCTGGCCCGGGACGCGGATTATCGCCTGGATATTCTGGTCAACACCATCCACGGGGATCTGCGGGATGCCCAAACGCCCGCGGCGGTACTGGAGATTCAGGTCTATCTGTCCTCCATCGCCGACAGGGAACCCCGGCGCATCCTGCTGGCCTCCACCCTGCAATCCCGTCAACTGCTGCCCGAGGCGACCCCCGCCGAGCTGGCTGCGGGCCTGTCCAGGGCCCTGGCGGATACTCTGACCCGGCTGGAATCGGAACTCATTCAAGCTCTGCCGTAGGGCGCGTCCGTCGGTTCGGGGCGGGTCAGACGGGGAAACTCGATGGTGACTCGGGTACCTACGTCGATTTTGGAGTGGATCCACATGCGTCCCTTCAGGCGGCTGGTGACCCAGTAGGCTTTGGTCAGGCCAAAACCGCCGCCGTAGGTGCGGCGGGCCTGTGCATTGTCTGCCCGAAAGCCGAAGGTCACAATGTCCTGAATCTGGTCCTCTGGAATACCGATGCCGGTGTCTTCCACCACCAGCCGAATCCGGTGCCCGTTATCATGCAGACCGGCCAGCACCTTGCCGCCGGGGGCTGTGTACTTGCGGGCATTGGCCAGCAGATCCCGGATCACGTCGGTAAAGATGGCAGGCATGAAGATCTGGTGGCCGTCGTGGCTAGCGGTATCGAATTTCACCAGATAATCCCGTTCTCCCTGATCAGCGATGTTGTCCTTGATGCCAAACCGGCCATTGCTTTTTTGGGCCATGACCTGAAACAGCAGGCTCAGGTCTTCCCGGAGGGTCTGTAGCTCGTGCCATTTCCAGATCAGGGGCACGTTGGCCCGCACCGCCAGTTCCCGGACCCGGGACTTGAAAATCACCATGATGGCGTTGATGTTGTCGATGCATTCCGCCGATTCCGGCGTTGGTTCCAGACCGGTGGTGGCCTGGTCCACGGCGGCGCGAATCTCCCGGTGGACGGCTTCGATATCCTCGATCCAGAGCCGGGCCTGAAAAGGATCCCTGAGCGCCTTGGCAAATTCATGCACGGTGGTGATGCCCGCCCTGAGGTTGTCATCCCCCCCGATATAATGGGCCAGCAGATCCATCTCTGCTGACAGTATGTTGAGCACATTAAGGAAACTGTGCAAATCTACCAGGGCTTCCTGCTCAGGTGTGAGGTTCAAGGCCCTGATGATTTCTACCAAGGTGGCATTCCTCCCGGAGACAGATGAACAACCAAAGGATGGCTGCATTTTATGGAACGGGAGCGGGTCGGAACAAGTCGGTGGGTGCCGGAGATCAGCAGTATCTCCGGCACTTGGGGGGACAGATCAATCCCGGGCGTCTTCAAGCGCCTCCTGGGTGGTGTCTACGGCATCATCAATTTCCCGGCCTGCTTCCTCTGCCGGACCGGGGTCTCTGAGTGTGTCAGCCGCTTCGTCCACGGCTTCTCTGGCTGTCTCCGCCGCGCTGTCGAGCTGCTCTCTGGCATCCTCCATGACTTCGTCCACGGTTTGTCCGGCTTCCTCTGCAGGCCCGGGATCGGAACATCCCACCAGCAGGGCCAGAGGCAGGATGGACAATGCAGCGATCAGCGACGTGTAACGGTAGTTCATCAGTTCCTCCACGATAAAGCCCACCCTTGGGGTGGGTTGGGATGGCGGCTGCGGGATTGCAGCGGCCAGGTTCGGTATGGGACTGCTTTGGGTTGTAGGGATTTGGACAACTCACTGCTTGGATGTCCTATTGTCAGGGAAGTTTCGTGATGGATCCATCAGGCCTTGGGCGATCCTCTGTGTTGTATGCTTGACCCATAATAGCTAAGTCATACGGATACCCGATGTGATGGACTTTTCTTTTTGGGCCCTGTTGCTGGTGCTGTTGGGGGGTGCTCTGGGCGGGATGGCCCGTTACTGGGTCAGCGCCCAGGTCACTGCAAGGCTCGGGGGGGATTTTCCCTGGGGGACTTTGCTGGTGAATGTGACCGGCGCCCTGTTGATCGGTCTGGCCGCTGCCGGGATAGAGGCTGCCGGGACACCGGAGGCGTGGCAGTCTGTCTGGATTTGGGGCGTGCTGGGTGTCCTGGGCAGCTATACCACCGTGTCATCCTTTAGTTTGCAAACCCTGATGCTGTTGCAACGGGGGCATGGGGTCGCCGCCCTGGGCAATGTCCTGCTGTCGGTGATCCTGTGTCTGGGGGCCGCTGCTCTGGCCTATTATGCCCTGTCGTTTGTACTTTGACCTGGTCCAAGGTTCGTCATCTCCCGGTTTTGCCGGGAGATGACGGGGCAGTGATCCTGCCTGGGAACCTCTGGGCGGGTCACGCCGACAGTCGCTGGGGTACCTCGTGATCAACCGGAGAGTGTTGTGGCGATTTGCTGCGAAAATCTGCAATGGCAGCCTTGATGGCGTCTTCGGCCAGGACCGAACAGTGGATTTTCACCGGCGGCAGGGCCAGTTCCTCGGCGATCTCGGTGTTCTTGATGGCTGCGGCTTCTTCCAGGGTCTTGCCCTTGATCCACTCGGTCAGCAGGCTGGAACTGGCAATGGCGGAACCACAACCGTAGGTCTTGAACCGGGCATCTTCAATGACACCGGCATCATTGACCTGAATCTGCAGTTTCATCACATCCCCGCAGGCCGGGGCGCCCACCATGCCGGTGCCCACATGGGGGTCTGCCTTGTCCAGGGATCCCACGTTACGGGGGTTTTCATAGTGGTCGATAACTTTGTCGCTGTAGGCCATGGCTGATTACCTCTCAAATGGGTGTTCCGGGGGGCTTAATGTGCCACCCACGCTACGGTTTTGAGATCCACGCCGTCTTGATACATTTCCCACAGGGGGGAGAGTGCCCGGAGTTTTTCCACTGCGGATCTGACCAGGACGATGGTCCGGTCGATATCTTCCAGCGTGGTATAGCGGCCCACAGAAAAACGGATGGAACTATGGGCCAGTTCATCATCCCGTCCCAGGGCGCGCAAGACGTAGGACGGCTCCAGACTGGCACTGGTACAGGCTGAACCAGAGGAGACGGCAATGTCTTTGAGGGCCATGATCAGGCTCTCTCCTTCCACGAAATTGAAGGATATATTGAGATGATTGGCCACCCGATGCACCGGGTCCCCGTTGAGATACACCTCTTCCATATCCGAAAGGCCCGCCCAAAGTCGATCCCTTAGCATGCGCAGACGTTCCTGCTCTGCCCCCATTTCCTCCCTGGCGATACGAAACGCCTCCCCCATGCCGATGATCTGATGAGGCGCCAGGGTGCCAGAGCGCATGCCCCGCTCATGGCCTCCTCCATGCATCTGGGCCTCCAGCCGCACCCTGGGTTTACGACTGACATACAGGGCGCCGATACCCTTGGGACCATAGGTTTTGTGGGCGGAAAAACTCATCAGATCCACCGGCAGTTGAGCCAGGTTCAAGGGCACCTTGCCGGTGGACTGGGCAGCATCCACATGAAACAGGATGCCCCTGGACCGGGTCAGATGGCCGATAGCCTGGATATCCTGGATGACGCCGATTTCGTTATTGACGTGCATCACGGAAACCAGCACCGTATCGTCACGCAGAGCCGCCTCCAATGTGTCCAGATTCAGCAGACCATTGGGTTCCGGGTCCAGATAGGTGACCTCAAAGCCTTCCCGTTCCAGTTGCCGGCAGGTGTCCAGTACCGCCTTGTGCTCGGTTTTGACGGTGACGATATGGCGTCCTTTTTTCTGATAAAAATGGGCGGCCCCCTTGATGGCCAGGTTATTGGCTTCAGTGGCGCCGCTGGTCCAGACGATCTCTCTGGGGTCGGCCCCCACCAGGGCGGCCACCTGCTCCCGGGCTTCCTCCACCGCCTGTTCCGCCTCCCAGCCAAAGCTGTGGGAGCGGGAGGCAGGATTGCCAAAAGCCCCGCCCACGGTCATGAACCGGAACATCTTTTCTGCCACCCGCTCGTCCACCGGGGTGGTGGCGGCATAATCCAGGTAGATGGGCCTTGTTGATGACATGGGAACCTCCTTATCAGGCTGCAGAGCGGCCAAAAATGAAATGGGGATGAGCAGGGCGAGGATGCTGCTGTTGCTGGCGCCGGACGATCTGCTGGACTTCAGGACGGTTGGCGAACTGGTCCAGGGTAATGCCATCGAGGAACGTAAACAGTTGCTCACTGAGCTCGTCCCAAAGCTGGTGGGTCAGGCAACGCTGTCCGTCGTGGCAGTCACCGCTGCCCTGGCAACGGGTCATTTTGACGTTCTCATCCACCGCGGTGATGATGCTGGCCACGGTGATTTCATGGGCGGGCTGGGCCAGACGATAGCCGCCACCAGGTCCCCGCACCCCGGCCACCAGCCCCTGTTTGCGCAGTTTGGCAAACAGCTGTTCCAGATAGGACAGGGAAATGCCCTGGGTCTGGGAAATGTCTGCCAGAGTGACCGGGCCAACACGGTCGTGAATGGCCAGATCCAGCATGGCGGTTACCGCATATCGACTCTTGGTTGACAGTTTCATGGAGGCCCCCTTCTGGGTTGTCAGGCTTCACAATTCCCGACCTTCTAAGTCAGGTTTAGAGGTAGTCTTACAAAACCAAGCTGGGGAGTCAAGAATTTTTCAAAGGGGTGGGTCTGCCCTGTGGAACCGATGGCCCTGATGCAGGCAATGGCCGAGCCATTTATGATAGACCCGCAGATGAAGATTGAGACTTTTGCGCCGATGGTGCCCTTCGTCGCCTTCAAGGTGATAGGTCGAGCCGAGACTCCTGGTGCCTGATCGGGACAGACTGCCCGGCATTTGATAATGTCGATCGCGCAGCTTCAATTTTCGGCGGTTGCAATACCGCAGCCGTAATTCCTCCCGCGATTGATATTGCGGGCTTTCTTGCGGATATTTTATGAACATCAATGTGGTTGCCACTACCCCCTTTTCAGACCAGAAACCGGGCACTTCCGGCCTGCGCAAGCAGGTGCGTGTTTTCCAGCAGCCCCATTATCTGGAAAATTTCGTCCAGGCCGTTTTCAACACCCAGACTGCACTCAAGGGCGGCACCCTGGTGCTGGGCGGTGATGGCCGCTACTTCAACCGGGAAGCCATCCGGATCATCCTGCGCATGGCGGCTGCCCACGGGGTCGCCAAGGTGATTGTGGGACGTGGGGGCATTTTGTCCACCCCGGCGGTTTCCTGCCTGATCCGTCGTTATCAGACCCAGGGCGGGCTCATTCTTTCTGCCAGCCATAACCCCGGCGGTCCCCAGGGGGATTTCGGCATCAAGTTCAATACCCCCAATGGGGGGCCGGCACCGGAAAAAGTCACCAACGCGATCCACAAAGCCACCCTGACCCTGACCGAGTACCGGATTGCCGATATCCACCCTGTCAATATCGATCATCTGGGCAACAGCACATTGGGTGCCATGGACATTGAGGTGGTAGACCCGGTGCAGGATTATGCCGCCCTGATGCAGACGTTGTTTGATTTTGACCGTATTGGCACCCTGTTCACCGGCACCGCCTTTCGGATGCGTTTTGATGCCATGTATGCGGTGACGGGGCCCTATGGCCGGCGTATTTTAGTGGAGATGTTGGGGGCCAGGTCTGATACGGTGATGCGCGGTGACCCGCTGGCCAATTTTGGCGGGCAGCATCCAGACCCCAATCTGGTATATGCCCAGGATCTGGTGGAGGCCATGTATCACCGTGATGGTCCTGATTTTGGGGCGGCTTCCGATGGTGACGGGGATCGCAACATGATTTTGGGGCGGGGCTTTTTCGTCACCCCCAGTGACAGTCTGGCAATCCTGGCCGCCAATGCTCACCATGTGCCCGGTTACCGCGACGGCATTGCCGGCATTGCCCGCTCCATGCCCACCAGTCAGGCGGCAGACCGGGTGGCAGCCCATTTGGGCATCGAGTGTTTTGAAACCCCCACCGGCTGGAAATTTTTTGGCAATCTGCTTGATGCAGGCCGGGTCACCCTCTGTGGGGAAGAAAGTTTCGGTACCGGTTCTGACCATGTACGGGAAAAGGATGGCCTATGGGCGGTATTGTTCTGGCTCAACCTGTTGGCAGTGCGTCAGGATTCGGTGGAAAACATCGTCCGGTCCCATTGGCGGCAGTTTGGTCGCAATTATTACACCCGCCATGACTTTGAGGAGGTGGATGCTGAACGGGCCGAGACACTGATGAGGCGTTTGCGGGATCGGTTGTCGGCACTGCCCGGTAAACGCCTGGGTGATCATACGGTGAGTCTGGCGGATGACTTTGCCTATGAAGACCCCATTGACGGCACCATCAGTCAGGGCCAGGGGGTTCGTATCCTGTTCGAGGGTGGGTCACGGCTGGTGTTTCGACTGTCGGGCACGGGCACGGCGGGGGCGACCCTGAGACTTTATGTGGAGCGGTATGAGCCGGACCCGCAACGGCATGCTCTGGAAACCCAGTCGGCCCTGGCGCCGCTGATTGCCATTGCCCATGAGGTGGCGGGTATTGAGGAACATACGGGGCGCGAAGCGCCGACGGTGATCACCTGATGGGGCGGTGTCATCCCTGTGTGGGTCTTTCGTCCCGGCATCAGTCAAGCGCTGGAAGGGCATCAAAAAGCCATCAGGCCCGCTCCCAGTCAAAGGCCAGCACTTGACGGATGTGGTCGCAACCACTCAGGCACATGAGCAACCGGTCCACACCCAGGGCCACACCGGCGCAGTCCGGTAGCCCCTGGGCCAACGCCGCCAAAAGATGATGGTCCACCGCCACCGCCGCTTGACCAGCGGCCCGGCGGCGGTGGTTGTCCGCCTCAAAACGAACCCCTTGCTCCACCCCATCCCCCAGTTCATGAAAACCGTTGGCCAGCTCCACCCCACCCCAGTACAGTTCAAAACGTTCGGCCACCGCCGGATTATCCGGGCAGATTCGCGCCAGCGCAGCCTGACTGGCAGGATAATCATGGATGAAAGTCAGACCATCTGCGGGTAATGCGGGTGCCACCACCAGGGACATGAGCAGGTCCAGCCAGCCATCCCGATCCAGTTCACCTTGCACATCCAGCCCAAGGGCCCGCGCCCTGCGGGCCAGTGCCTCGACATCGGCATGCAGGGGGTCGATACCCGCATGGTCCATCAGAGCCTGCTGGTAACTCAACCGGACAGCAGGACGGGATAGCCGGTCACCAGCCAGACCACGCACCAGATCATCGACTTCAGTCATCAGCCGATGATGATCGAACCCAACCCGATACCATTCCAGCAGGGTAAATTCCGGGTTGTGAAAGCGACCGGCTTCACCGGCCCGAAAAACCCGGGCGATCTGATAGATGTCCCCCGATCCAGCAGCCAACAGGCGCTTCATGGGAAATTCAGGGGAGGTATGCAGCCAGAAGCTGGCTTCCGGCAGGGTCACGGTCAGGCTCTCGATGGCCGGGTCCGTGGCCCCCGCCCGGGACAGGCAGGGGGTTTCCACTTCCAGCACCCCCCGCTCATGGAAAAAATGACGTATGGACCGCAACAGGTCCGCCCGACGATGGAGCATCGCCGGCGCGGCGGAGGGCAACCAGCTCACGCCCGGGAGACGTAGTCGCCGGTGCGGGTATCCACCCGGATCACGTCCCCTTCGTTGACAAACAAGGGCACTTTGACCACGGCTCCGGTCTCCAGGGTGGCCGGCTTGGTGCCTCCGGTGGCCGTGTCGCCGCGGATGCCTGGATCACATTGGGTAATCTTCAGTTCCACAAAATTGGGCGGGCTGACCGACAAAGGCACGTTGTTCCACAGGGTGACGGTACACATGTCCTGTTCCTTGAGCCATTTCATGGCATCAATGACCGCAGCCTCGTTGGCGGCATACTGCTCGAAACTCTCCGGCATCATGAAGTGCCAGAACTCGCCATCGGCATAGAGATACTGCATGTCCGTGTCCATGACATCAGCCGCTTCCACCGACTCACCGGACTTGAAGGTCTTGTCCAGCACCCGCCCGGTCTTGAGATTGCGCATTTTTACCCGGTTAAACGCCTGCCCCTTGCCGGGCTTGACGAACTCGTTTTCCACAATGGCGTAAGGATCACCATCCAGTAGAATCTTGAGTCCGCTCTTGAATTCGTTGGTGCTGTACATGGCCATGAAAACGTGTCTCCGGATTGCGCCAGGGCATGAAAAAAGGGAGGCCGACGGTATTTCCCGTCGGTGGGGAGGGGAATCTGGCAAAACCACCGCCAAAACCGGCACAATGGGCCAGCCTGCTACGATTCACCCTTAAAAAACCGCCTATGATAACGCGATTAAATGCCCGCAGTCAGTCTGCGGATTGGCAACGGGCCATGGCACGGGCCATCACCGATCCGGCAGAACTGCTGCGGCGACTGCAACTGGACCCGGCCCTGCTCCCCGCTACCCGGCAGGCTGCCCGGAATTTTCGGCTGCGGGTGCCCCTGGCCTACCTGGGACGCATGGTACCGGGAGATCCCCATGACCCTCTGTTGCGTCAGGTATTGCCCCTGGGTGAGGAATGTCTGGAGGTGCCGGGGTTTGACCCGGATCCGGTGAACGATCTGGCTGCCATGCCGGTGCCGGGGTTACTGCATAAATATCATGGCCGGGCCTTGCTGGTGACGTCCAGCGCCTGTGCCATCCACTGCCGTTACTGCTTCCGGCGTCATTTTCCCTACCAGAATGCCGCAGCGATTCGGGAACACTGGCCCCGCATCCTGATGTATCTGCGTAGCCACCCGGAGATCCGGGAAGTGATTTTCAGCGGCGGCGATCCCTTGACCCTCACTGATGACCGATTGGCTGCGCTGGCGGTGGATCTGGCAGGGATTCCCCATCTGCGTACCTTGCGCCTGCACAGCCGTTTGCCCATTGTGGTACCGGAACGGGTGGACCAGGCCCTGCTGGACTGGTTCACCGGCACCCGGCTGCATCCGGTCATGGTGATCCACACCAATCATGCCCAGGAACTGGATGGCACTACCCGTGCCGCCATGGAGCGACTCCACCTGGCCGGGGTGCGTCTGTTTAATCAGGCGGTGTTGCTGCGTGGAGTCAACGATACGGTCCAGGCGTTGACCGATTTAAGCCATGCCCTGTTCGACAGCGGTGTGCAGCCCTACTACCTGCATCTGCTGGACCCGGTGAAGGGGGCCGCCCATTTTGCCGTGGACCAGGAGACCGCCCTGGCCTTGATGGCCACCTTGACCCGGCAACTGCCGGGCTACCTGTTGCCTCGGCTGGTGCGGGATATTCCCGGCCAGGATGGCAAAATCACCCTGGTGCCGACCCTCTGAACAGGGGGCCAAACGGCCACAGGCCCAGGGATCTGATGGACCCCTGGGCCTGTGGTATAAGGCACAACACGCGGTGTTTTAGCGACCGCCTTCCTTGAGGGCCATGATCCGGTCTTCCAGCGGAGGATGGGTCATGAACAGCTTCTTGATACCTTCCCCCATGCCGCCACGGATGCCAAAGGCGCGCATCTGGTCGGGCATCTCGCTGGGGTGGCCCTGGGCCGCCCGCAGACGCTCCAGTGCAGCGATCATCTTCTCCCGGCCTGCCAGCTTGGCGCCCCCTTCATCGGCACTGAATTCCCGCTTGCGGGAGAACCACATGACGATGGTGGAAGCCAGAATACCCAGCAGGATTTCCGCGATAATGGAGGTCACCCAAAAGGCAATGCCGTGACCTTCTTCGTTCTTGAAAATCACCCGATCCACAAAGTGACCGATCACCCGGGCCAGGAAGATCACGAAGGTGTTCACCACCCCCTGAATCAGGGCCAGGGTCACCATGTCCCCATTGGCCACATGAGCCACTTCATGGCCCAGTACCGCTTCCACTTCATCCCGGTTCATGCTCTGCATCAGGCCGGTGCTCACGGCCACCAGGGCATTGTTGCGGCTCATGCCGGTGGCAAAGGCATTGGGATCGGGGGAATCGAAAATACCCACTTCCGGCATCCCGATACCGGCCTGCTGGGCCTGCCGGCGCACGGTGTCCACCAGCCATTGCTCAACTTCGTTGGCCGGCTGTTCGATCACCTGTACGTTCATGCTCTTTTTGGCCATCCATTTGGAAATGGCCAAAGACAGGAAAGAACCACCAAAACCAAAAACAAGGGCAAAGATCAGCAGGCTGTTGAGATTCAGGTTGGTTCCCGAATCATCCAGAATGTTTTCCACACCCAGAATTCTCAGGGTGATACTCAGCACCACGATAATGGCCAGGTTAGTGGCCAGGAACAGGGCAACGCGCTTCATATAAGTCCTCCGCAATACCCTGACTGATGACGCCAGGGGACAGGAATAAAGGAATAACGGTGATTGAACCACCAGGGTCAGGCTAGCCCAATCGGTTATTCGGTATGATTGGATGGTGCCCGGTGCAAAAAATTTCAAGCATCAGGCGGCCCTCGTGGGGGTCAAGTCTAAGGGATCACGCAGATCAGGGCATCTACCTTCTGAAATCCTCTGGGCAGTTTTTGCCCCCGATGCCCCCGTTCAGCCTGGTAGGCCTCCAGTTCTGCCCCCTTGATGGCCTTGAATTTCCTGCCAGCCACCACCTGAAGGGCTTCCCCTTCCGCCACCAGGGCAGGGGGCACCATCCAGGCCTCCCTGGCCTTGAGCCGGGCCGAGGGGATATGGATGATCCTGTTTCCCTTGCCTTTGGCCATCCGGGGCAGATCTGCCAGGGCTGTGATCAGCAGATGCCCATCGCTGGTGGCCACCGCCAGCCGTTGACGGGCCAGGTTCTGAATCCGTACCGGAGGCAGCACCCTGGCGCCCTCGGGCACGGTCAGCACCACCTTGCCCGAGCGGTTGCGGGAGATCAGGTCTTCCAGGGCGCAAATGAAGCCATAGCCATGATCTGTGGTCAACAGGTAAAGGTCATCGGGCGCCCCCATCATCACACCGACGAAGCAGGCCCCATCCGGGGGCGAGAGCCGACCGGACAGGGGTTCTCCCTGTCCCCTGGCCGATGGCAGGGTATGGGCAGCCAGGGCGTAGGTGCGACCGGTGGAATCAATGAACACCGCCTGCTGGTTGCTGCGGCCAGGAGAGGCGGATAAAAAGCCATCACCGGATTTGTAATTCAGTCCGGCGGCATCCACTTCATGGCCCTTGGCCGCCCGGACCCAGCCCATGCGGGAGAGCACCACCGTCAAGGGTTCTGAGGGAATCAGGGCCGATTCATCCAGGGCCTGGGCAGCGGCCCGGGAAACGATGGGAGAGCGGCGGTCATCCCCGAATTTCTCTGCATCGGCGGTAATTTCCGTACGCACCAGTGCCCTGAGTTGTTCGCTGGAACCCAAAATGGCCTGTAGCTGATCCCGCTCCTGGGTCAGCCCATCCTGCTCGCCACGAATCTTCACTTCTTCCAGCCGGGCCAGATGGCGCAGTTTGAGTTCCAAAATGGCATCTACCTGGGCAGGGGTCAGGTCAAAACGTGCCTGGAGTGCCGGCCCCGGTTCATCCTGGTCACGGATGATGCGGATGACTTCATCCAGGTTCAGGTAGGCGATCAATAGCCCCGCCAGGACGTGCAGCCGGGTTTCCACCCGATCCAGACGCCATTGCAAACGACGGCGCACCGTCTCGGTGCGGAAAGACAGCCACTCGGTTAGAAGCTGAACCAGGGGTTTGACCTGGGGCCGGCCATCCAGGCCAATCACATTCATGTTCACCCGGTAACTGCGCTCCAGGTCCGTGGTGGCGAACAGATGGGCCATCAATCCCGGGATATCCACCCGGTTGGAGCGGGGTGTGATCACCAGCCGGGTGGGATGTTCATGGTCCGACTCATCCCGCAAATCCTCCACCATCGGCAGTTTCCGGGCATTCATCTGGGCGGCAATCTGTTCCAGAATTCTGGCCCCGGAGACCTGATGGGGCAGGGCTGTAATGATGATATCGCCGTTTTCCCGGTCATACCGGGCACGCAGGCGCAGGCTGCCCTGACCGGTGCGATACAGGGCCATCAGTTCCTTGCGGGGGGTGATGATCTCTGCTTCGGTGGGAAAATCCGGTCCCTGGATATGGCTGCACAGATCGTCTACCGACGCCTCCGGGTGGGCCAGCAGATGAATACAGGCAGCGGCCACTTCCCGGAGATTATGGGGTGGAATATCCGTGGCCATGCCAACGGCGATGCCGGTTCCCCCGTTGAGCAGCACATTGGGTAAACGGGCGGGCAGTACCTTGGGTTCGTCCAGGGTGCCATCGAAGTTGGGCACCCAGTCGGCAGTCCCCTGCCCCAGTTCCGACAGCAGCAACTGGGCATGGGGAGAAAGTCGGGCCTCGGTATAGCGCATGGCGGCAAAGGACTTGGGATCGTCCGGCGATCCCCAGTTGCCCTGACCGTCCACGAAGGGATAGCGGGATGAGAAGGGCTGGGCCAGCAGCACCATGGCTTCATAACAGGCGGAATCCCCATGGGGATGGAACTTGCCCAGCACATCCCCCACGGTTCGAGCAGACTTTTTGTGCTTGGAGAGGGCAGACAGGCCCAATTCGCTCATGGCATAGATGATGCGCCGCTGTACGGGCTTGAGGCCGTCCCCGACATGGGGCAAGGCCCGGTCCAGGATGACGTACATGGCATAGTCCAGGTACGCCTTTTCTGTGAAGGTCTTGAGCGGCAGGCGCTCCACACCTTCCAGGTTCAGATCGTCAGTACTCATGAAAGTCCAATGATTGCGGGCAGGGAATCGGGATGGTTCAGTCCGTTTCGGACTTGATGTCCCGCAGGTACAGCCAGCCCATGGGGATCATCAGCACATAGCCGCCCACGGTGAGGATCCAGGCGTAGCCAGGAAAACGCCAGGCCGGGGGATACAGTCCACCTGTGCCGGCGGTGGCCAGTTCCAGAATGCCTGTCATGGCCATGATGATGCCGGCAAAACTGAGCAGGATCAGTAACAGACGGGTTCCAAATCCAATGGGTGCTGGCATGTTGAGCTCCTGTTCTGTGTGGGGTTTCCGGGGCGGGAATCTGTCAGATCACCTCGGCCAGATGCCCCTTGCTTTCCAGCCATTGCTTGCGGTCTGCGGCGCGCTTTTTGGCCAGCAGCATGTCCAGCAGGGCATCAGTGCCCACCCCATCATCCAGGGTGAGCTGGACCAGACGGCGGGTGTCCGGGTCCATGGTGGTTTCCCGCAGTTGCAGCGGGTTCATCTCCCCCAGACCCTTGAATCGGGTGACCGCCACCTTGCCCTTTTTCTTTTCCGCCGTAATCCGTTGCAGTACCCCCTGTTTTTCTGCTTCATCCAGGGCGTAGAAAGTCTCTTTGCCCACATCGATGCGAAACAGGGGCGGCATGGCCACATACACCCGCCCCTGGGCCACCAATGGCCGGAAATGACGCAAAAACAGGGCGCAGAGCAGGGTAGCAATATGGGCACCATCGGAATCGGCATCGGCCAGGATGCAGATTTTGCCGTAGCGCAGCGCCTGCAGGTTGTCAGCGCCAGGATTGACGCCGATGGCCACGCTGATGTCATGGATCTCCTGGGAACCGAGCACCTGATCCGGGTCCACTTCCCAGGCGTTGAGGATTTTGCCCCGCAGGGGCATGATGGCCTGAAACTCCCGGTCCCGGGCCTGTTTGGCACTCCCACCGGCGGAATCCCCTTCCACCAGGAACAGTTCGGTTCGCCCCAGATCCTGGGCTGCGCAATCTGCCAGTTTTCCCGGCAGGGTTGGCCCCTGGGTCACCTTCTTGCGCACCACTTTTTTGCCCGCCCGCAGCCGGCGCTGAGCCGAAGTAATGGCCAGTTCGGCGATGCGCTCCCCCGTCGCCGGGTGCTGATTCAGCCACAGGCTGAAACTGTCCTTGACCACACCGGAGACGAAGGGCGCCGCCTCCCGGGCGGACAGGCGTTCCTTGGTCTGCCCGGCAAACTGGGGATCGAGCATTTTGAAGGACAGGATATAGGACACCCGATCCCAGACATCTTCGGGGGCCAGCTTGACGCTCCGGGGAATCAGGTTGCGAAATTCACAAAATTCCCGTACCGCGTCGGTCAGTCCGGTACGCAGACCATTGACATGGGTCCCTCCCTGGGCGGTAGGGATCAGGTTGACGTAACTTTCGGCCACCCCCTCGCCCCCCTCAGGCAGCCAGACCACGGCCCAGTCCACGGCATCTGTATCACCGCAAATGCTGCCCATGAAAGGTTCTTCGGGCAGAATCTCCGCCCCCTGCAGGGCTTCCATGAGGTAGTCTTTCAGCCCTGCCTCGTAGTGCCAGTTACAGTGTTCGCCGGTGACTTCGTCCTGAAAGGACATGGCCAGACCGGGACAGAGCACCGCCTTGGCCCGCAGGACATGTTTGAGCCGGGGTATGGAAAATTTTGGGGTATCAAAGTATTGGGGATCGGGCCAAAAGCGCAGCAGGGTGCCCGTATTGCGGCGCCCCACCTCCCCGACCACTGTCAGGTCACTGAGCTTGTGACCATTGGCAAAGGCCATGTGATGTGTCTTGCCGTCCCGCCGAATCCAGACCTCCAGTTTCAGGGACAGGGCGTTGACCACGGAGACGCCAACCCCATGCAGACCGCCGGAAAATGTATAGCTGGTGCTGGAAAATTTACCCCCTGCGTGCAGGGTGCCCAGAATCACCTCCACGCCGGGGCGCTTTTCCTTGGGGTGCAGGTCCACGGGCATACCCCGGCCATCGTCGCCGACCGACAGGGAACCATCGCCGTGGAGTATCACGTCGATACGTCCGGCGTGGCCGGCCAGCGCCTCGTCCACGGCATTGTCGATCACCTCCTGGGCCATGTGATTGGGCCGGGTGGTGTCGGTGTACATGCCCGGACGCTTGCGCACCGGGTCCAGTCCGGAGAGGACTTCGATATCTGAGGCGGTATAGGAACTGGCGCTCATGCGCAATAATTTCCGGCTGCAAAGGCGCGCCTAATGTATGAAACATCACAACAAGTTACAAGCATACGGCGGGAATGCCCCTTGAAACGGAGCTGCGGGAACCCCAACAATGGAAACAAGGCAGTGACCAAAGCCTTTGCCGTCACTCCCGCACAAGCGGGAGTCCAGCGCTTTTTGTTGACAACCACAGGATCTTCTACCCATGAGCCCTTCTCCCTTCGTCGTCGATGTCACGGAAGCCAACTTCCAGCCAGTGGTGATCGAAGGCTCCCATAACCATCTGGTGCTGGTGGACTTTTGGGCCGACTGGTGCCAACCCTGCAAGATGCTGCTGCCCCTGCTTTCGGCCCTGGCAGAAGCCTATGACGGCAAATTTGTACTGGCCAAGGTGAACAGTGACCAGGAACAGGCCCTGGCGCTGGAACACGGTGTGCGCAGTATTCCTACCGTGATCGTTTACCAAAACGGCAAGCCGGTGGATCAGTTTATGGGCATGCAGCCTGAATCTGCCATTCGCGCCCTGCTGGAAAAATATCTGCCCGGCCCCGAGGCGGCAGAACGTCAGGCTGCCCAGGCGGCCCTGGCGGCAGGCAATCCAGAACAGGCGGTCACATTGCTCAAACAGGCTTTGCAGGATCATCCCGATCAGCAGGCCCTGAAAATCGATCTGGCCGATGCCCTGATGCAGGCAGGCCAGGTGGAGGACGCGGCCACCACCATCAAGACGCTGCCGATGGATCTGTATGAACAAGAAGCCGTGCGCCAATTGGAGGCCCGGCTCTATTTTGCCCGGGCGGTGGGGACACCAGATACTTTATCGACCCTGCAACAGCAACAGATCACCCATCCCGATGACCCGGAAGCCCTGCATCGGCTGGGCTGTGCCCTGATACTCAAGGGCGATTATCAGGCCGGGCTGGATCATTTGCTTGAACTGATGAGCAAGCACCGCAAATATGGCGACGATGCCGGTCACAAGGGCCTGCTGGCGGCATTTGAACTGTTGGGCGCAAGACACCCGCTGGTGAACGGGTATCGGCGCAAGATGATGGCGTTGATGTACTGAGGCCACCACCTTGTCCCTCTGCCATCCGGCAGAGGGACGGCAAAATCCATTACCGGGTTACGGCCTTGACATGACCGATCATCTCCATGAGGTCATCGGCAGTGCGGTAGCCAGGGACCAGATCGCCGCTGTCCAGCAGGATGGCCGGCGTGCCGTTAATGCCCATCATCTGTCCCATGATCACATGATCCCTGACCGGAGTCTCACAGGTTTTTGTCTCAATGGACTGCCCCTGTTTCACCTGATTCATGGCACTGGCCCGGTCATCGGCGCACCAGATGCTCACCATCTTGCGGAACGTGGCGCTGCCTTCCCCGGTACGGGGGAACATCAGGTAACGTACCTCGACCCCCTGGGCGTTCAGGGCCGGCACTTCCTCATGCAAACGCCGGCAGTAGGGACAATCCACATCGGTGAATATCGTGATGACATGCTGGGTATCTCCCTTGGGGGGATAAACCACCATGCCGGCTTGGTCCATGCCCGCGAGCATCTCCCGGCGACCTTCAGACCGGGCCACCGCTGTCAGACTGCGGCGGCTGTCCAGTTCCACCAGTTCACCATCCACCACATAATCCCCGTCGCGGCTGATATAAAAAAGCTGGGCGCCGTATCTCACCTCGTAAAGCCCCTTGATGGGGGTTTCCCGAATACTGTCGGGTTCGACACTGGGCACCAGGATGGACACCCGTTCCTTGAGATGTTGCAAAACCTGGGCATCAGCGGCGGCCACGGCAGGCGCAGCCAGCAGGGCTGTCAGAATGAGGATAAGGACATGTCTAGGCATTAGGATGACTCTGTTGATGATGGGGCAATTCCAGAAGGGGGTGTCATGGTAGCGGGAACCGGTGAGCGGTTCACCCCCTGGGATGATGGGAACCATGCAAATCCTTGAGCCGTTCCCTGGCCACATGGGTATAAATCTGGGTGGTGGATAAAGTGGCATGGCCCAGCAGCATCTGCACCACCCGCAGATCCGCGCCATGATTGAGCAGATGGGTGGCAAAGGCATGGCGCAGGGTATGGGGTGACAGGGGCTTGGTGATACCCGCACTTTCTCCATGACGCCGGATCACATACCAAAACGCCTGCCGGGTCATGCCACCCCCCCGACGGGTCACAAACAATGCCTCGGACTGACCATGTCCCAGCAGCAATGCCGGTCGCGCCTGGGCCAGATAGCGATCCAGCCAGTCCATGGCCACTTCTCCAAGGGGCACCAGCCGTTCCTTGTTGCCTTTGCCCAGGGTGCGTACCACATTGTGACGCCGGTTCACCTGCCCCAGCCGCAGGCCCACCAACTCGGAAACCCGCAGGCCAGTGGCATAGAGCAACTCCAGCATGGCCCGGTCCCGCAAGCCATTGGGATCTGTCACATCCGGGGCGGCCAATAGCGCTTCTACCTCCGCCTCGGTGAGATGTTCCGGCAGGGGCCGCCCCATCCGGGGCGGCTCAATACGGGCGGTGGGATCATCACGGATCTGGCCGCTTTGGAGCAGAAAATCGTAAAAACGCCGCAGGGTGGACAGCAGCCGAACCAGACTGCGGGGTTGGGCACCTGTCTCCAGACGTTGGGCCATATAGCCCAGTAACTGCCCCCGATTGACCTTCACCAAAGACACGCCGATGGACTCCAGATGGCAGGCCAGTCCCTTGAGATCGGACCGGTAGGCCGCCAGGGTGTGATCACTGAGTCCTTCCTGCATCCACAGGGTATCGAGAAACCGGTCGATGATCGGCTGATCCCGGAGTCCACTGGCCAAGGGTCACTCCTTTTCCTGATTGTTTTTCCAGGTCACCCGGGGCATACCATCACCGTTCCCCACCAATTCCTTGAATGCGCTCATCAGGTCCATGGGGAAGGGGAAGATGATGGTGGATGCGTTTTTATTGCTCATGTCGCTCATGGTCTGCAGATAACGCAGCTGCAGTGCCTGGGGACTTTTGGCAATGATATAGGCGGCTTCGGTGAGCTTCACCGCTGCCTGCAATTCCCCTTCGGCATGGATCACCTTGGCCCGCCGTTCCCGTTCGGCCTCCGCCTGACGGGCAATGGCCCGGATCATGGTTTCGTTGAGATCCACATGCTTGATCTCCACGTTGGCCACCTTGATGCCCCAGGCATCGGTCTGTGAATCGAGAATGCTTTGGATATCGTCGTTGAGCTTGTCCCGTTCAGAGAGCATTTCATCCAGATCATGCTTGCCCAGTACAGAGCGCAGGGTGGTCTGGGCCAACTGGCTGGTGGCGTTGTTGTAGTCTTCCACCTGAATGATGGCCTTGGCCGGGTCCACCACCCGGAAATACAGCACCGCATTGACCCGCACGGTGACGTTATCCTGGGAGATCACGTCCTGACTGGGGACATCCAGGGTAATCACCCGTAAATCCACCCGAACCATCTGTTGAATGCCGGGAATGACAATGATCAGACCCGGCCCCTTGACGGTCTGAAAACGTCCGAGGAAAAAAATAACAGCCCGTTCGTATTCTGGAAGAATCCGAATGGACATGACCAAAAAGCCCAGAACCAGGCCCATGGGAACCAATAATGCTGTCAACATGATATGTCTCCTGTGGTGGTCTTGCCGGAGACGGGCACAACATTCAGCGTCAACCCGTCGATGGATGTGACCTGGACCGTATCCCCCTTGACCAGGGGCGCATCGCAGCGGGCCAGCCAGGATTCACTATGAATCCAGACCCGGCCCCGGCCAGCGGAAAAATCCTTCATCACGGTGCCGGCGGCCCCTATGAGTTCTTCCTGGCCCGTTGTGACCTTGCTTCGGCGCAGCCGGGTCAATTTACCCAGCACCCAGATCAGGAACACGGCGGAAACCAGGGCGGTGCCGCCCACCAGGGGCAGGGATATGTGCAAATTGGCCTCGTCTACCAAAATGATGGAGCCGACCACAAAGGCGGCGATACCGCCAAAGCCCAGGATGCCGAAACTGGGCAGGAAGGCTTCGGCGATCATAAAGAGAATACCCAGGAAAATCAGGGCCAGGCCGGCATAATTGATGGGCAGCACCTGGAAGGCATACAGGGCCAGCACCAGGCAGATGGCACCCACCACCCCAGGGAAGATATTACCCGGATTGGCCAGTTCGAAGATGATGCCATAGATGCCTACCAGCATCAGGATATAGGCAATGTTGGGGTTGGTGATCACCGCCAGCAGACGGGTGCGCCAGTCGGGTTCCAGTTCTACCAGTTGCAGATTTTCGGTATTGAGTTCACGGGTGCCCACTTCCAGCTTCACCACCCGGCCATGAATCTGGCCCAGCAGATCCTCCAGGTTTTCGGCCACCACGTCGATGACATTCTTCTCCAGGGCATCGCTGGCGGTGAGACTGACCGCTTCCCGCACCGCGTCCTCGGCCCAGTCCCCATTGCGGCCCCGAAGTTCCGCCAGCCCACGGATATAGGCCACCGCATCTTCCAGCACCTTGCGCTCCATGGCGGTAGACCCCCGGCGGGGTGAGGTCTGTTCCTCGGTATCGTCGTCGGTGGCCGCTGGTGCCTGGATGTCATCGGCGGCATGGTCATCCTGGGTTCGGTCGGCGCTGTCCCTGGGGCGCTCCCTGGGTTCGTCGGGGAGACCCGGCATGCCCCCCATCTGCACCGGCGTGGCCGAACCCAGGTTGGTGGCGGGGGCCATGGCGGCAATATGACTGGCGTAGAGCAGGTAGGTGCCGGCACTGGCGGCCCTGGCGCCAGAGGGATAGACATAAGTGACCACCGGCACCGGAGAGGACAGGATGCCCTTGATCATGTCACGCATGGAGGTATCCAGACCACCGGGGGTATCCATGCGCACCACCACCACCTCGGCATTGCGTTCCTGTGCCTTTTCCAGCCCCCGGACAAAATAATCGCTGGTGGCCGGGCCGATGACGCCCTCCACGTTCAGGATCACGGCGATGCGTCCTTCCTGGGCCTGACTGGCCACCGCCAGCAGACCGCCCAGACAGAGCAGCAGACACCACAGCAGCAGCCGGGCCGGGAAGGATCGGGAGGTGGTTGAGGATCGGATCAAGGGAGTCACGTTGAATGGACCTCGTACAGTGCGGCCAGATCACGTTCCAGCAGGGTGTGGTCACCCAGATTAAGCTCCACCAGACGTTTGAGATGCTGGGCGCTGTCCAGTTCCATCGAGGTGATGCGCAGGCCCAGATCCCGGCCATTGATACGCTGTAACTGCACCTTGAGCTGAATGTCCAGGTCTTCGGTGAGGGGCACTCGCAGCCAGCCCTGTTCCCCCAGCCGGGTCTGGGGGACGGGATGGGGCATGCGTACCAGCCCCCCCTGTAACGAAAGATCCACCAGTTCCACGGCGATCTCTTCGGGCGTATCCAGAAGGACATAGGCCACCCCGGTGAAGCTGACCCGATGAAAATGCCGTCGTTCCTGACCGTGTTCTTTGCTCATCTATTTTGCGCTCGTGGATACCTGAACCCTGACCGGGGACACATCGGCCCACCGATCCCTTATGGAGTATAAGACCGCACCGGGCGCTTTGCTGCAAAGCCTGCATCCGGGGCTATAATGCCCGCCCATCTCCCGATCCCAGCCATCCTCCAGGACAGGCACCAGCCCAGCAGGAATCTGCCATGACCGATCCCCAGTCCTCTGCCCCCCTTGAACCCATCGGTATCCTGCGCCGTCTGGCCTGTGTGGTCTATGAAAGCATGTTATTGCTGGCGGTGCTCATGCTCACCGCTTTGGGCGCCACCCTGCTGACCGGCGTCACCGAGTCCCACCCCCTGTTTCCCCTGTTTACCCTGCTGATCCTGTGTGTGGCCTTTCTCTATTTTGGCTGGTTCTGGACCCGGGGGGGCATTTCCCTGGCCATGCAAACCTGGCGCATTCAACTGGTGGGCCGCCGGGGACAGGCCATCACCTGGATGCACGCCATGCGCCGGTTTCTGGTGGCCCTGCTGCAATGGGTGGTGCTCCTTGCCGGTCTGCAGGCGTGGCGCACCGACCTGTGGCCGGTGGCTGTGGTTGTGCTGGTGCTGGTGGTCGCCGGGTTGATCTGGACCTGGCGCCACCCGCAGAAACTGATGCTTCACGATCTGCTGTCAGACACCCGGCTGGTGCGCCTGCCGGATCACAAAAAAACCGGGGTCTGACCCGCTAACGCACCCGGCGCAAGGCCCACAGGGCCACCAGCAGGAAGACCATCAGGGGCAGCACCGCACTCAGGAAAGGGGGCATGCCGTACACCAGTCCCATATGGTTCAGGGTGCGGTTGAGCAGATGAAAGCCCACCCCGATCAGGATGCCGATGAACAACCGCTGTCCTGCCCCGCCGGTACGCAGGGAACCAAAGATGAAGGGCAATGCCAGCAGCAGCATCACCAGACTGGACAACGGGGTGGTAAACCGGGTCCAGAAGGCCAGTTCATAGGGGGCCGACTCCAGATTGTTTTCCCGCAGATAGGCGATGTAGCGGGCCAGGGTCCAGGCGGACATCTGCCGTGGCTCCACCACAATCACGTCAAACAGTTCTGCGGCCAGCAGCCGGTCCCACTGTTCCAGGGCATTGTGTTCCACCTGTATTCCGGTGGTTGCAATACGGCTGCGGACCACATGTTCCACCGTCCACAGACCATCCCGGTAACGGGCCTGTCCTGCCTGGATCGACTCCACCAGGCGGCCATCCTCATCAAAGCGGTAAACCCGCAGATCCTGCAGTCGTAGCCCCGGCATGATGGTGCGCACATTCAGGAACCGATCCCCGTCCCTGGCCCATAGCCCGGCGCCCCCCAGATGAATTTGCTCGGCATGGGAAAAAGTACGCAGACTCTGGGCCTGACGTTCCGCCGCCGGTGCCACCACTTCCCCCAGCAGCACCGCCATCAGCATCATGGCCAGACCGGCCTGCAGGACTGCACTGACAATGCGGGAAACGGAGATACCCGCGGCCCGCATGGCCGTCAGTTCACTGTTTTCAGCCAGGGTACCCAGACTCAGCAGGGTGCCCAGCAGCACAGCGGTGGGAAACAGTTCGTACAACCGCCGGGGCACGGTCAGGGCGGTGTAGGTGATGGCCTGAATCCAGCCGTAGGAGCCGCGCCCCACGTCATCCAGTTCACCGATGAAAGTAAACGCCACATCCAGCGCGGTCAGCACCAGCAAGGCCAGCAGGGTGCCGCCGATCACCTGACGGGCAATATACAGACGCAGGATCATCATGCCCGCGCCCCCCGATACCGCCAGGCGATCATCAGCCAGCGCAAGCCATAGCGATGCACCAGCAGATAAATGATCAACATGCCCACCAGCACATGCACCCACCACATCCCCAGCCAGGCGGGAGACACCCCTTCCCCGTACCAGGATCGGGCCATGATCTGTAACTGGGCATAGATCACATACAGGGCAACCCCCAGGGCCAGTTTGGCAAATCGGCCCTGACGGGGGGAAGCATGGGCCAATGGCAGGGCCACCAGGGCCAGCAGCAGCATGGAGATGGGCGCAGCCAGTCGCCATTGCAGTTCGGCCCGATAGTCCAGGCGATCACTGCCCAACAGGGCCTGGGTGGGGACATTATCCGTGCGGTTACGCACCGAAGATGCCCCCGATTCGGGCATCCTGATCCCGTGGGTGGCAAATTCCACCATACGAAAATCCAGATCCCCCGGACTGCCCTCATAACGAAAACCATCCCGCAGGATCAAAAAGCGCTGACCGGAAACCGGGTCTACCTGTTGGGTGGCGGTGCGGGCCACCACCACCTCGGTCTGTTCCCCCTGACGCCGCTGGATAAACACATGATTCATGGTGCGCCGTTCATCGGAAAACGACTCCACAAAAAACACCACCCCCCCCAGCCCGGCGCCAGCGGAGGTAAACCGGCCTGGCGTAATGCCCATCAGATCGGAACGCTGACTGGCCTCGGCCCGGATCTGGTCCACCATCAGGGAAATCTGGGGCGAAACGAACAAGGACAGCAAGGCCAGGATCAGGGTCAATGGCAGGGTCAGGATCATAAGGGTGCGATACAAACGCCCGTACCCCACCCCTGCTGCCATCAGGGCCGCCATTTCGCTGTCCTTGTAGAGCCGGCCCAGGGACAGCATCAGCGCCAGGAACAGTGAAACGGGCAACAGCAGGATCAGGCCGTTAAACGTGCCCAGAATCAGGATGGGAGGCAACACATCGCCGGGAATACGGCCCTCGGCAGCCTCCCGCAATAACCGGGCCAGCACACCGCCCATGATGATCAGCAGCAGCACCAGGGTCACGGCAAGCTGGGTAATCAGCATCTCCCGGACCAGATAGCGATCGAGCACCTTCAGGCCCATGCCATCACCGGATTTGGGCGCCCATCGGTGGCGATTGGTGAAGAGAGTGGATTTTCCATAGAATGGACAGACTCTTGTCAGTGGTGGGCGGCTGCCGGTTCCCGGTCCGCCTCATATCCCCCAGCATCTCCCGAGGAACGGCATGGAATTTACAGTCGAAAGCACCCATCCTGCACAACAGCGCAGCGCCTGCATCGTCGCCGGGGTGTTCGAGCGCCGGAAACTTTCCGCCGCCGCCCAGGCCCTGGACGAGGCCACCGACGGCGCCATCAGCGCCCTGGTCAAGCGGGGCGACATGGACGGCGAGCGGGGGCAGTGCCTGTGGTTGCATCATGTCCCCCATGATCTGGCGGACCGGATCTTGCTGATCGGCTGCGGCAAGGAACGGGAGTTCAGCCCGGCCGCTTTCCGTCAGGTGACCGCCGCCATGGTAGGCGCCCTGCGCCGGACCGGTGCCGACCGGGTACACAATTATCTCACGGATCTGCCGGTCAAGGGACACGACCTGACATGGAAGCTGGTGCAGAGCGTACTGGTGGTGGAAGACGGCCTGTACCGGTTTGATGAATTCAAAAGCGGCAAAAAGCCCGCCCCCCCTGGCCTCAAACGCATGGTGCTCAACGTGGCAGATGCCAAGGATCTGAAAGCCGGCGCCCAGGCCATGGCCCAGGCCTCGGCCACCGCCCTGGGCATGGCCCTGACCCGGGATCTGGCCAACCGTCCCGGCAACGTCTGCACCCCCACCCACCTGGCGGAACAGGCCCGGCAGCTCAAAAAAGCCTACAAGGATCTGAAACTGGAAGTGCTGGACGAGGAAGAGATGGAAAAGCTGGGCATGGGCGCCCTGCTGGCGGTCTCCCGGGGGTCTGAACAGCCGGCCAAACTCATCGTCATGGACTACCGGGGCGGTAAAAAGAGCGACAAGCCGGTGGTCCTGGTGGGCAAGGGCATCACCTTCGACACCGGCGGCATCTCCATCAAGCCCGGCGAGGCCATGGACGAGATGAAATTCGACATGGGCGGCGCGGCGGCGGTCATGGGCACCATGAAGGCCGTGGCGGAACTTCGCCTGCCCATGAACATCATCGGTGTCATCGCCGCCGCCGAAAACATGCCCGACGGCAAGGCCACCAAGCCCGGCGACATCGTCACCACCCTTTCGGGACAAACGGTGGAAATCCTCAACACCGACGCCGAGGGCCGTCTGGTGCTGTGTGATGCCCTGACCTATGTGGAACGCTTCGACCCGGAGGTGGTGGTGGACCTGGCCACCCTCACCGGCGCCTGCATCATCGCCCTGGGCCATCAGGCCACGGCGGTACTGGGCAACCACGGCCCGCTGATCCATGACCTGCTGGCCGCAGGCCAGCGCAGCGGCGACCGGGCCTGGGAACTGCCCCTGTGGGATGAATACCAGGAACAGCTCAAGAGCAACTTCGCCGACATGGCCAACATCGGTGGCCGACCCGCCGGCACCATCACTGCGGCCTGTTTCCTGTCCCGGTTCACCAAAAAGTACAAATGGGCCCATCTGGACATCGCCGGTGTGGCCTGGAAAAGTGGCAAGGACAAGGGCGCCACCGGGCGTCCGGTGCCGCTGCTGATGCAGTTCCTGGCCAGCCGGGTGAAGGACTAACGGCGCCCCGCCGTTTGCGCCATGACCCGCGTTGATTTTTACACCATCAAGAGCGACCAGCCCCAGGCCCGTCTGGCCATCAGCTGCCGGCTGATCCAGAAGGCTTTCGGGCTGGGGCATCGGGTGCACGTGCACACCGGCGCCCCCGGCCTGTCGCGGCAACTGGATGAGCTGCTGTGGACTTTTCGGGATGATGCCTTCATCCCCCACGGAATCAATCCCCAGGACCCGGACATGCCGGTGAGCATCGGCCATGACCGCATCCCCCCCACGGCCCGGGATTTGCTGCTGAATCTAGCCGACACTGTCCCCGAAGGCTACCAGGGCTTTGCCCGGGTGGCGGAAATCGTCAACGAGGATCCCGTAGTGAAACAGGCCGGACGCCACCGCTATCGCTACTACCGGGAACAGGGCTACGACCTGCACCACCATCCGCTGGGATGACCACTCCCACCGAAAAGCATCATATAATCCGCCCCTTTCGCCCGCATCCAGACACAGGCACCATGGACAAGACTTACGACCCCCACGCCATCGAACAAGCCATTTATCAGGAATGGGAGGGCCGCGGCTGGTTCGCCCCCGCGGGCGAGGGCACGCCCTACTGCATCATGCTGCCGCCGCCCAACGTCACCGGCACCCTGCACATGGGCCACGCCTTCCAGGACACCCTGATGGACACCCTCATCCGCTACCACCGGATGCGGGGGGACAACACCCTCTGGCAGGGGGGCACCGACCATGCGGGCATCGCCACCCAGATGGTGGTGGAACGCCAACTGGCCCGGGATGGCCAGTCCCGTCATGATCTGGGCCGGGAGGCGTTTCTGGATAAGGTCTGGGAATGGCGGGACCACTCCGGCAACCAGATCCAGCAACAGCTACGGCGCCTGGGCACCTCCATCGACTGGCACCGGGAGCGGTTCACCATGGATGCCGGCCTGTCCCGGGCGGTGACCGAGGTCTTCGTGCGCCTGTACGAGGAAGGTCTGATCTATCGGGGCAAGCGCCTGGTGAACTGGGACCCGGTGCTGCACACCGCCGTTTCCGACCTGGAGGTCATCTCCGAGGAAGAACAGGGCAAACTCTGGCACCTGCGCTACCCCCTGAGCGACGGCTCCGGTCATCTGGTGGTGGCCACCACCCGCCCGGAAACCATGCTGGGGGATACCGCCGTGGCGGTGAACCCGGAGGATGAGCGCTATCGCCACCTCATCGGCAAAACCGTCACCCTGCCCCTCACCGGCCGGGAGATCCCCGTGATCGCCGACGACTACGTGGACCCGGAATTTGGTTCCGGCTGCGTGAAGATCACCCCCGCCCACGATTTCAACGACTACGCCGTGGGCAGCCGGCACCATCTGCCCATGATCAACATCTTCACCGTGGATGCCCGCATCAACGATGCCGCCCCCGAAGCCTACCGGGGCCTGGATCGCTTCGATGCCCGTCGGCAGGTCATCGCCGACCTGGAGGCCCAGGGTCTGCTGGAGCGCATCGACGATCACAAGCTCATGGTGCCCAGGGGTGACCGCAGCGGCGCCGTCATCGAACCCTTCCTCACCGACCAGTGGTACGTGAAGGCCGCGCCCCTGGCCGAACCCGCCATCCGGGCGGTGGAGGATGGCCGCATCCGCTTCGTGCCCGAGAACTGGAGCAAGACCTACTTTGAGTGGATGCGCAATATCGAGGACTGGTGTATCTCCCGCCAGATCTGGTGGGGTCACCGCATCCCCGCCTGGTACGACGAGGCCGGCAACATCTACGTGGGCGAGGACGAGGCCGCCGTGCGCCGCAAGCACCGGCTGGGGGACGAGGTACGCCTGACCCAGGACCCGGACGTACTGGACACCTGGTTCAGCTCCGCCCTGTGGCCCTTCTCCACCCTGGGCTGGCCGGAGCAGACCCCGGAACTCAAGACCTTCTACCCCACCGCGGTACTGGTCACCGGCTTTGACATCATCTTCTTCTGGGTGGCCCGCATGATCATGATGGGCCTCAAGTTCATGGATGATGTGCCATTCCGGGAAGTCTACGTCACCGGCCTGATCCGTGACGCGGAAGGCCAGAAGATGTCCAAGTCCAAGGGCAACGTGCTCGACCCCATCGACCTCATCGACGGCATCAGCCTGGAAGACCTGCTGGCCAAGCGCACCACCGGGCTGATGCAGCCGCAGATGGAAAAGCGCATCGCCCAGGCCACCAAAAAACAGTTCCCCGACGGCATCCCCGCCTTTGGCACCGACGCCCTGCGCTTCACCCTGGCGGCCCTGGCTTCCAGTGGCCGGGACATCAAGTTCGACCTGGGCCGCATCGAAGGCTACCGCAACTTCTGCAACAAGCTGTGGAACGCCGCCCGCTATGTGCTCATGAACACCGAGGGCCAGGACACGGGCCTTTGCGGCGGCCCGGTGGAACTGTCCCTGGCGGATCGCTGGATCACCTCCCGTCTGCAGGACACCATCGCCGAGACCCATCGCCAACTGGGGGAATACCGCTTCGACCTGGCGGCCAAAGCCCTGTACGAGTTCACTTGGTACGACTACTGCGACTGGTACCTGGAGCTGTGCAAGCCGGTGCTCACCGGCGAGGACAGCAGCGAGGCCGCCCGTCGCGGCACCCGCCGTACCCTGGTGCAGGTTCTGGAAACCCTGCTGCGCCTGATGCACCCGGTGATGCCCTTCATCACCGAGGCCATCTGGCGCCAGGTGGCCCCGCTGGCCGGCGTCACCGGCGACACCCTCATGCACCGCCCCTACCCGGTGGTGGACGATGCCCTCAAGGATGCCAGCGCCGAGCAGGAAATCGAGTGGGTCAAGACCTTCATCCTGGGCATGCGCCGCATCCGCGCCGAGATGGACATCTCCCCCGGCAAGCCCCTGCCGGTGCTGCTGGACAACTGGAAACCGGAAGACCAGGCCCGTTTTGCCGCCAACCAGGGTTTCATCCGCTTCCTGGCCAAGCCTGAATCGGTACAGTGGCTGGAAGGCACCGAGGCCCCGGAATCCGCCATGACCCTGGTGGGTGAGATGCGCCTGCTGATTCCCCTGGCGGGCCTGATCGACAAGGATGCGGAAATCGCCCGTCTGGAAAAGGAAATCGCCAAGGTGCAGAAGAATTTGACCCTGTGCGAGGGCAAGCTGGCCAATGCAGGGTTTGTGGAACGCGCCCCGGCGGAAGTGGTGGCCAAGGAACGGGAACGGGTGGCCGAGATGGGCACCACCCTGCGGGAACTGGAAGCCCAGTTGGAAAAAATCCGGCGGTTGTGAGGTGGGGTGTACCGGGGGGGCGTGCCCGCCGCCTTCCCCTCATCCCAACCCTTCTCCCCCAAGGGGAGAAGGGGGCCTTGGCTCCACACCTGTCATCTTTCCTACACCCCCATGGGCATCCCGTGCCCTACCTTGGAAATTCCTTCATCATTAACAGTGACTTACAAACCCATATAAACTGGCTCGCTCCTTGCATCATGGCCGATAAAACACCCACTCAAGGAGCCGTTCATGTCCCGCCCCACTCTCCATCCCGACGCCGCCAACGCCCGCTACATCAGCTTCAAGGACCTGGACTGTGACGGCAACGCCCGCCGGGTCATGAGCCTGATCGAGGAATACACCGCCGATCCAGCCCACCAGTCCCCCTTCTGGGATTATTTTCTGGGCAAACGCAACCCAAAATCCGGCCCCAAGCCGGACGACCTGTTCCTGATCCACGCCAACATCAATCAGATCCGCGAACTGTTCGAGGCATGTGGCGATGAAGACGCCCAAGCCCTGCTGACCTGGGTGGAAGAAGCCTGCTGCTGACACCGGACACCGGGACTCCCGCCTTGGCGGGAGTGAGCGGAAAATGTGCCAACTTGCACGAGACAGACCACAGGCATGGTAAGCTCCACCAAACAGCAAAAAACCCCAGGAACACCACCCCGGTGACGGCACGAGGCCACCTTCTTCTGGCCCGATAACGCCCCGGGCCGGATAAGGCGGGCCAGCTATGCCAGTGAACTACGCGCCGGGAATGCGGGTGGAAATCCGCGACGCGGAATGGCGCATCCGCATGATCAGCCGCACCACCGACGGCGGCTATCTACTCATCTGCGAAGGCATCTCGGAACTGGTGCGGGGCAGGGAAGGGCACTTCCTCACCACCCTCGAATCACATATCCGCATCCTCGATCCCCGCAAAACCCACCTGATCGACGACCTCAGCAGCGGCTATCAGGCCAGCCTGCTTTATCTGGATACCGTCATCCGCAAAACCCCGGTGGCCGGCCCCCAGATCCGCCTGGGACACCGGGCCGCCCTCGACCCCCTCCCGTTTCAACTCGAACCCGCCCGCCAGGGCCTGAGCCAGGCCCGCTGCCGCATATTGATCGCCGATGCCGTCGGTCTTGGGAAAACCCTGGAAGCCGGTATCCTCACCGCCGAACTCATCGCCAGAGGCCGGGGCCGCCGCATCCTGGTCCTTACCAGCAAATCCATGCTGGCCCAGTTCCAGCAGGAATTCTGGAACCGCTTCACCATCCCCCTGGTCCGGCTCGACTCCGTGGGCCTGCAACGGGTACGCAACCGCATCCCCGGCAACCACAACCCGTTCCACTATTTCGACCGGGCCATCATCTCCATCGACACCCTCAAACAGGACATCGAATACCGTCATCACCTGGAACAGGCCCATTGGGACATCATCATCATCGACGAAGCCCATAACGTGGCCGAACGGGGCGGCCATTCCCAACGGGCCCGCCTCGCCCGCCTGCTGGCCACCCGCTCCGACACCCTCATCATGCTCTCGGCCACCCCCCACGACGGCAAGCCCCGCAGCTTCGCCAGCCTGATGAACATGCTCGACCCCACCGCCATTGCCAACCCGGAGGACTACGCCCACGAGGATTTCCGCGACAAGGGACTGGTCATCCGCCGCTTCAAAAAGGACGTGCAGGACCAGTTGGGCCGCTACCAGCATGAACGGGATATCGACCGCATCCGCATCCCCGCCTCGGCAGCCGAGGAAGCCGCCCACGACTTCCTGGACGGACTCACCTTCCATACCCTGGATGGCCGCCCCGGCGCCGGCGGCGCCCAGCTCTTTCGCACCACCCTCAAAAAAGCCCTCTATTCCAGCCCCGCCGCCTGTCTCGCCACCCTGGACACCCGCCTGCGTCGCCTGGAAAAACTCGACCCCAACCCGGACCTGATCCAGGACCAGGACACCCTGAGACAACTGCGCCAGATTCTGCAGGCCATCGACCCCACCCATTTCAGCAAATACCAGCGCCTGCTGACCCTGCTGGGCACCGGACCCGACAGCCTGGGCTGGCAGCCCAACGACACGGAAGACCGGCTGGTGATCTTCACCGAAAGCCTGCGCACCCTGGACTTTCTCCAGCATCACCTATGTGCCGATCTCAGCCTGAAACCGGATCAGGTGGCCGTACTGCGGGGGGATCGTCCCGACCGGGAACTGATGGCCATTGTCGAAGACTTTGGCCGGCGGGAAGCCCCGGTCCGCCTGCTGCTTTGCTCCGATGTGGCCGCCGAAGGCATCAACCTCCATCACCTGTCCCACCGCCTGATCCACTTCGACATCCCCTGGTCCCTGATGGTGTTCCAGCAGCGCAATGGCCGCATCGACCGCTACGGCCAGACCCGTTGCCCCCGGATTCGCTACCTCATCACCGCCGCCAGCAACCCCAGGGTGCAGGACGAACAGCGGGTGCTGGATATCCTCATCGACAAGGACGAACAGGCCCAGCGCAACATCGGCGACCCCTCCGAATTTCTCGGCCAGTTCGACGCCGCCGAAGAAGAAGCCACCGTGGCCGAATTCATGGAACAGGACAGCGACGACCTGGCCGGCCTGTTTGCCCAATTCCTCGACCAGCAACAGTCCCAAAGCGCCAACCCCCTGGACGCCTTCATTCCCGACACCCCCGCCACGCCGCCCCCCGCCGCCGCCCCGTTCAGCCTGTTCGAGGACGACTTCCACTACGCCACCACCGCCCTCAACGGACTCCGGGACAGCGGCGTCCCCCTGCAGGTGGACGTGGACCCCCGCGCCCGCCGGCTGACACTCACCTCACCGCCAGACCTGGTGCAGCGCCTGCGCCATCTGCCCCCCGAATCCCGCCCCGACAACGACCGCTTCATCCTCACCCCGGTGGTGGAGCGGATTAAGGACGGCCTGCGCCGTCGCCGGGACGAGGACAGCCCCTGGGCCGAGGAACATTATCTGTGGCCCCTGCATCCGGTGATGGAATGGCTGGCGGATCGCGCCCTGTCCGCCTTTGGCCGCCACACCGCCCCGGTCCTGCGCCTGCCCGCCGCCCTTGGCCCGGAGGATACCGCCTTCCTGCTCCACGGCGGCTACCCCAACCGCCGGGGCTACCTGCTCATCCAGTCCTGGATCGGTCTGGTGCTACGGGCCGGTCAGGTGGTGGACACCCTCACCCTGGACGGCTTCTGCCGCCGTCTGCAACTCACCCCCGGCCAGATGGCCAACCGGGGCCAGGCCGGACCCACCGACACCCTTCAGGCCCAGCTTCCCGAAGTGGTGGACCTGGCCCTGACCCACCTGGACCAGCACCGCCGTCGGGAAGAAGCCCATCTCAATCATCAGCTCAACATCCAGATGAGCGCCATGGACGCCCTCAAACAGCGCCATATCCGCCAACTGGAACAGGCATTGTCCGCCAGCGCCCAGGCCGACGCCCTCAAGACCCGCCGCCGGGACGAAGGCATGGCCCATATCGACCGCATCTTCAAGGACTACGAAGACTGGCTGGAAGACACCCAGATGATCGAACCCCAACCCTACATCCAGGTGATTGTCGCCTGCACCGGAGAGGAGACCTGACCATGGCCTGGGCCGGCATCATCAACGACAACGAATTCTATTCCGAGCATTACCTGAGCGAACGCTTTCTGGATGACATCCGCGACAGCCTGGAACGCTGGCACACGGCGGAACAGGCCGCCAGGGACGCCCTGCCCAAGGGAGACACCCTGCCGGAACACCAACTGGCCCCCTGGCAGCGTCTGGCCCGCATGGCCCACGCCCACCTTCAGGGGCTATCCCAACTGGAACGGGAGCGAGATCCCCGCCGCCGGGTTCAGGCCCAGCGGGAATCAGTGCGAGACCTGCTGGCCGTCCTGGGCTACCACTACGCCCCCCGTCGCCTTCCCGCCGCCGCCGACACCGAATTCCCCGTACTGGCGGAATACCTGGACCCGGACAACGCCCCCCTGCTGTGGGTGGTGCAGGCCGTGCCCCTGGCCGAGCCGGACACCGACCCCCTGATCGTCTCCCTGCTGGAATCCCAATACCTCACCCTGGACCCCAGCCCGGTGCCGCGCCCCCTGTGGGACGGCGACCAGCTCACCGACTGGCAAAGCGCCCTGGGCCGCTTCATCTTCACCCAGACCCGGCCCCCCCGCTGGGTACTGCTGGCCAGCCCCCGCCAATGGCTGCTCATCGACCGGGCCAAATTCGCCCAGGGCCGCATCCTGCGCCTGGACTGGGTGGAACTGCTCTCCCGCCGGGAAACCGAAAGCCTCAAGGTGGCCACCGCCCTGATGCACCGGGACTCCCTGCTGGACGGCCAGGGCCGCAGCCTGCTGGACACCCTGGAAGACAACGCCCACCGCCACGCCTTCGGCGTCTCCGAAGACCTCAAATACGCCCTGCGGGAATGTATCGAACGGCTGGGCAACGAAGCCGCCGCCCATCTGGTGGCCCAGGCCAGGGACCAGAAAAAAGGCATCTTCTCCGGCCAGCTCGACCCCCACCAGCTCAGCCTGGAATGTCTGCGCTACATGTACCGGCTGCTGTTTTTGTTTTACATCGAAGCCCGCCCGGAACTGGGCTACGCCCCCATGCACACGGAAACCTACCTCAAGGGCTACAGCCTGGAACACCTGCGGGAACTGGAACTGGTCCCCCTCACCAGCCCCGCCGAACAACAGGGCCGCTATTTTCACGACACCCTCACCACCCTGTTCCGGCTGGTGCGGGAAGGCCACCGCCCCGCCGGCGACCTGCTCTCCAGCGGCGGCACGGGCCGGGACGCCTTCACCATGGCCCCCCTGCAATCCCACCTGTTCGACCCCGCCCGCACCCCGCTGCTCAACCGGGTGGTATTCACCAACGCCACCCTGCAACAGGTCATCCGCCTCATGTCCCTGTCCCGCCCCGCCAGGGGCCGCCGTCGCCGGGGCCGCATCTCCTACGCCCGCCTGGGCATCAACCAGCTGGGCGCCGTTTACGAAGCCCTGCTCAGCTACCGGGGCTTTTTCGCCGAAGATGACCTCTACGAAGTCAAGCGGGCCGGCGAGGACAACCCCGACCCCCTGGACACCGGCTATTTTGTCGATGCCCAGGCCCTGGAACAGTACACCGAAGAAGAACGGGTGTATGACCAGGACGACGCCGGCAGACGGGTACTGCGCCGCCATCCCAGGGGCACCTTTCTTTACCGTCTGGCGGGCCGGGACCGGCAGAAATCCGCCAGCTACTACACCCCCGAAGGACTCACCCGCAGTCTGGTCCGATACGCCCTGGCGGAACTGTTCAAGGAACAGCTCGACCCCCTGCCCGACGATGCCGCCCGGGCCGAACGCCTGTTACAACTGCGGATTTGCGAGCCGGCCATGGGGTCCGCCGCGTTCCTCAACGAAGCCATCGACCAGTTGGCCGACCATTACCTGGCCCTGGCCCAGAGCGCCTGCGACGCACGGATTCCCCAGGCGGACTACGCCGCCGAAAAGCAGCGGGTGAAGATGTACCTGGCCGACCACAACGTATTCGGCGTGGACAAAAACCCGGTGGCGGTGGAACTGGCCCAGGTCTCCCTGTGGCTCAACGCCCTCTCCGACGACCGTTTTGTCCCCTGGTTTGGCCTGCAACTGCTCAACGGCGACTCCCTGGTGGGTGCGCGCCGGGCGGTCTATCCCCAGGACAGCCTGGGCCGCAAGCCCAAGGACGAGGCCGCCTGGCACAACCGCGCCCCGGACCCGGTGCCCCATCATGCCCCCCGGCCTCCCCAGGGCATCTGGCATTTCCTTTTGCCCGATCCCGGCATGGCCCACTATGGGGACAGAGGGGTCAAACAGCTGCACCGCTCGGCCATCGCCGCCATCGACACCTGGCGCAAGACCTTCACCCGTCCCCTGGACCGGGACGAGCAGCAGCGTCTGGTCCGGCTGTCCGAGCGCATCGAAGCCCTCTGGCACCAACATGCCACCGATCTGGAGCGGATGCGCCGCCGCACCACCGACCCCTATGCCATCTATGGCCGGCAAGCCGACGGACAGGCCAGCACCCTGGACGAAAAGGACCGGCTGCTGGAAGGTCATGCCCAGTACCGCAAGAACGCCGGCGCCTATCTGCGCCTCAAGCTGGTGATGGACTACTGGTGCGCCCTCTGGTTCTGGCCCATTGCCGAGGCGGCCCAGTTGCCGGACCGGGAAGAATATCTGTTCGATCTGGAAAATCTGCTATTGGGGGACATCATTGCCGCCGGTCCCCGTTATGAGGTGCGAGACCTGTTCAATGCCGGTGAGGAAGAGGAGCGCGGGCGCCGGTTTGTGGACCGTTTCGGGGTGGTGGATCTGGAAGTGCTGTTTGCCGCCTTTCCCCGTTTGCGGCTGGCGGACCAGATTGCCCGGCGGCGGCGTTTTTTCCATTGGGAACTGGAGTTTGCCGATTTCTTTGTGGGGGAGCCGACCCCGGCGGGGGGAGGTTTTCATCTCATCCTGGGGAATCCGCCCTGGATCAAGGTGGAATGGGAGGAGGCGGGAATACTGGGGGATCACGAACCCCTGTTTGTCCTGAGAAAGTATTCCGCCAGTCGGCTCAATGCATTGCGGGAGCAGATTTTTCACCGGATTCCGGCCTTGCCCCCGGCCTGGCGGGAGGAGTACGAGGAATCGGAAGGGACGCAGAATTTTCTCAATGCAGTGGGGAATTATCCTCAACTTGCCGGGCAAAAGGCCAATCTGTACAAGTGTTTTCTGCCACGGTCATGGATGATTGGCAATGAAAAGGGCGTCACCGGATTGTTGCATCCCGAAGGAATTTATGACGATCCCAAGGGTGGAGGATTGCGGCGGGAGGTGTATTCGAGGTTGCGGGGGCATTATCAGTTCGTCAATGAAATGGGATTATTTGCAGATGTACATAATCAGACGTTATTCAGCATTAATATACATGGTTCTTGGTCCGCATCTCCGAACTTTTACCATGCGGCCAATCTTTTCGTCCCCAAAACCATAGACGCCTGTTTCAATCATAAAGGCACAGAGCCTGTGCCTGGCATCAAGGAGGAAATTGAAGGCGAAGATGGCCGCATCCGGGTGCGCTGGAATACAGAGGGTCATGCCGACCGTATCATCAATGTCACGGAGCAGGAATTATCCTTGTTTGCCAGACTCTATGACGAATCTGATACGGACCCCCTTGAAGCCCGCCTCCCCGCCCTTCATGCCAACTCTTTGGTCTCCGTACTGAAAAAATTTGCCGCTCAGCCTCGGCGCTTGGGCGATCTCAAGGATGATTATTATTCAACCCAGCATTGGAATGAGCACAACCAGCAAGAGGACGGCACAATCCGCCGTGAAATCCGTTTTCCCAGGGATGCAGGAGAATGGATACTCTCCGGTCCCCATTTCTTTGTCGGTAATCCCTTGTTCAAGTCTCCGCGTCTTGGTTGCAAGAGTAACAAGGACTATGACGTACTGGATCTGGAAACCCTGCCGGACGACTACCTTCCCCGCACCAACTACGTCCCCGCCTGCACCCCGGACGAATACGCCGCCCGAACCCCCAAAGTCCCCTGGACCGAACCCGGCGCCAGCGGGCCGAAGCGGGTGACGGAGTATTATCGTTTTGTCAATAGAAGAATGTTCGGAGGATCTTCAGAAAGATCCTTTATTGGGTCGATAATTCCCAAAGGATCAGGCCATATACATACTGTTGTAAGCACTGCTTTTAGTGATTGCCGAATAATTTCATTATTTGCAGCTTCTACATTTTCTGTTGTATATGATTTTTTCTTAAAATCTACTGGAAAGTCAGATCTATACGGAAACGATTTAGCTTTTTTCCCTATTATTGAATCCGGGCAAATTTTATTGAGAGGACTGAACTTATTATGTCTCTCTAATCACTACGCCGACCTCTGGCAAACCTGCTGGCAGGACGACTTCCGCCACCAGTGCTGGGCCATCGCCCCTGACAGCCCCGCCGCCCGTCTGCTGCCCGCCGACTTCTTCAGCCGTCTCACCCCCCACTGGCGGCGCCACTGTGCCCTGCGTAGCGACTACGCCCGCCGCCAGGCCCTGCTGGAAATCGACGTACTCGTCGCCCAGGCCCTGGGTCTCACCCTGGCCGAACTGCTCACCCTTTACCGGGTCCAGTTCCCCGTCATGCGCCAGTACGAAGCCGACACCTGGTACGACGCCACGGGCCGCATCATCTTCACCCCCAGCAAGGGTCTCACCCAGGTAGGACTCCCCCGCAAGGCCCGCCGTGCCGACCTGCAAAACGGCATCAGCTACGGCATCGAATCGCCCCAGCGCAGCGAACGGGACATCCCCCTGGGCTGGGAAGACATCGCCCACCTGCAACAGGGCACCGTCAGCAAAACGTATCAGGACGACACCCAACCCGGCGGCCCCATCCCCCGCACCATCCACTATCACGCCCCCTTCCACAAACCCGACCGGGAAGAAGACTACCGGGTGGCCTGGGGGGTTTTTGAGGGGTTGAAAAGCTGAATACAGTCATGGGTGACGGCGATTAAGCGCTTTTAAGCTTTTACAGCGGGGGCGCATCATGGTTGAAATTAAGAGGAAACTTGAATTAAGAATTGCCCTATGGGCGAAATAAATTTAACAAATTATTGCGCCGGGCAAGCTGGTGAATGCATTGAGAAAATAGAGATTAACATGTCAAAACTAAACGTTGACCAGAAAACCATCTTTGAATTGCTGTCTGATAAAAAGGCTGATTTTCTTATTCCAGACTATCAGCGACCGTATGCTTGGAATGAAGAGCAATGTCAGACCCTGTGGGATGATCTTTTTACATTTTCATTTCCAAATAATGACTATGAAGCCTTTGATAAAAACGATGAATACTTTTTAGGATCAATTGTTACATTTAAGAACAATGATGGGCAGTCAGAGGTTATTGATGGCCAGCAGCGTCTTACGACAATAATGCTTATCCTGCGTGCATTTTATGATAAGTTTGCCCATATGCAAGATGCTAACTCAAAACAAACACGCGACAGGATTGAGAAATGCATATGGAAAACTGATGAATTTGGAAGTGCTGATAAATCGACCTTAAAAATTGACTCTGAAGTGGCTACGGATAACGACAAGGAGGAATTTCTTGACTTGCTGCGAACTGGCACAGTGAAGCCAAACAGCAAAAGCCAATATGTCAGCAATTATCAATTCTTCCAAAAAAAAATCGATGATTTTTTGCAAGCGTTCGCAAGCTATTTTCCATATTTTCCTGCAAGAATATTAGGTAACTGCATCCTGCTTCCTATAGAGGCGGAGTCGCAAGACACGGCTCTCAGAATATTCTCGACATTAAATGATCGCGGTTTACCGCTAGCAGATGCCGACATATTTAAGGCTCAGTTCTATAAGTATTATGGCGAGATCGATAAAAAGGATGATTTCATTTCCGAATGGAAAAATCTTGAGGAGCTGACAAGTTCAATTTCCTACTTAAATACGGGCTCTCCAATGGATGAGCTTTTCGCTCGTTACATGTATTACTTGCGCGCAAAAGAAGGAAATAAAAGCACTACTACTGAGGCGTTGCGGAAATTCTACGAGCGCAATAAATACCAATATCTAAAGCGCCCAGAGACGATCTCAAACTTAAAAGCACTAGCCTTATTCTGGAAAAGCATTTCTAATCAGGATAGTCAAAGATTTTCTGAATCTATTCTTAAGAAGTTATTTGTTCTGACTTACGCGCCAAATGGGATGTGGCAGAATATAGTTTCAGTCTATTTTCTCCATCATAGAACATCGGAAGACGCCTTGAGCGATCCTGAATTTGAGGTGTTTTTGGATCGGATAACGGCCTTCATCTTTGCGTATGCCATAACAAATCCTGGCGTCAATGCTTTGCGCACCCCTATTTACGATGAAATGGTAAATATTGTTAATGGTAAAGAAGTCACATTTTCAAAGTATAGGTTCGATGAAGAGCAGGCTAGATCATTTTTTGAGAATTATCGGTTTACAAATCAAAGAAATATAACTCGCTCTATGGTCACATGGTTTGCATATACTTTTTCGAATCAACTCCTTCTTGATATTAATGAGATATTTCATTTAGAGCATATATTTTCTAAAAAAAGACAAGAAATGGAAGGTGAGCTCCAGAATAGTTCGGCTATAGAATCTCTTGGTAATAAGGTTTTGCTTGAAGGGAGCATCAACATTCGTGCCTCTGACTATAGATTCAAAGATAAAAAGAAAATCTACAGCGGAGAGCAACGGCGTGGAAAAAATAAGGGGGCAACAAAAGTCTATGAAATATATGAAATCATAAAGCTAGAAGATTTTGGTGAGGATCAGATAAATCAACGCAATGGCGAGATACTGGATAAATTCTTTGCATTTCTTCATGATCAGGATTTGATAGATGTGACAGCTTAATCTCCTGTTAGGAAGGCGAAATATGAAGCCAAGGGCTACATTATAACGCTTACTTCACGCGTACCAAGAATTCTTCAGATTTGGTTGATCGGCTCTCATGCCAATGGGCAGTTCCGAGAGGATTCAGATTGGGATTTTATTGTGTTTTCAGATTCAGCGTCCATTGTATGGGATAAAACGATGCCGCGCTCTGTTTTTTCTGCTGGTTATGGCGAATATTAGGCGCACATGTGACCAAACAAATCCACAGTTCGGTTGTGATGGGTTGGCTAAACCTTGACGCATGGTCCGAAATGTATGTTGGACTCCACTGGATGGTGACGCATGAACTACCCGAGCGCCACTACGAGACGGCACCGAGGCACGGCCCTCTCTCAAAACTTGTTCTGCTGGGTTCGCATCACCTCATCGAAGTAATGCTTTTCAAGTGCATTCGCCGCATTCTGGATAATAGCGCTGGAGCGCATCCTGACCTCGACCACAGATATGACCGTGTGCAATTTTTGGATGCTTTTTCAAAGTGGCCAGAAAGGTTGGTGGGGTCGCCGTTTGATGATGAATCCGAGCCCTTCAAGTCAGTGCTAACTCTGTCACGTAGGCGTAACGCAACAATCCACAAGGAATCCGCCCTCACGACTTTAGATATGGCCAGGGCCGCGCTGTATACGGCAGTCTATGCCTCAGAAGCAATCGAACGGCACCTGCTCGGTAGTAAGAATTTCAAGTATGAGAGAGTGTTGAAGAAATATCCTCTGCCGTCTGGGCAATGGTTTAGCGAGGTAAAGCTAATCGATGCTAAGCGGGGCATTTAGTATATGAATCTGTAGACCAGAACAAGGGTTCAATCGGGCCAAGGAAAGCTCTGGGACGGAAAATTCGAGCGAGTATTGGTCGGCGCCGGTTAACCTAAATTTTATGTAGCTTGACAATGTTGCGTATCGCGCTACACTCATAACCTATGATTATAAATTTCAAGCACAAAGGACTAAAGCTTTACTTCGAAACTGGAAGTAATCGCGGTATTCAAGTGAAACATGCCATCCGCTTGCGATTGCAATTAACGGCGTTAAATACTGCGATGGATATTTCAGATCTCGATATTCCAGGATACAAACTGCATCCGCTAAAAGGTGATCGCAAAGGTTTTTGGTCGATAACAGTCAATGGCAACTGGTGTTTGACCTTTGAGTTTCGTGATGGCCATGTGTATCTGCTAGATTATGAGGATTATCACTGATGTCTGTAATGTTTAACCCGGTTCATCCCGGTGAATTTATTTTGTCAACCTACATGGAGCCTTTTGGTATTAGTTGTCGATATCTTGCGGCAAAGTTGGATGTTTCTCCATCCACACTCAATCGGATACTGAAGGGGCAAAGTGGCGTAAGCCCGGAAATGGCACTTCGTTTATCTAAAGCTTTGGGTAGAAGCCCAGAAAGTTGGTTGGCTATGCAGGATGCTTATGATTTGTGGCATGTCGGGAAGAAATTGAGTTTAGACAAGGTGCAGAAAGTTGAGCTTACTGCTGCATAACAAGGCGCAGCAGTTCGCGCTTTAAAACCGAACTCAATTCTGGAGGCTTGGGAGGGTCATTGCGATGAGCTTATCAGCGCTTGGCGAGAGCACTTCGCTAGTTGAGGTAACTAATATTTCCAGTTTTGGAATCTGGCTCTTGGTCAGGGAAAAGAAAATGTTTCTGCCTTACGACGATTTTCCCTGGTTTAAAGACCGCTCGGTGAGGGAGATAGTCAATGTCGAGGAACCGCAGCCTGGTCATTTCTATTGGCCCGATCTCGATATCGACTTGACGGAAGAAATTATCGAACATCCTGAGCGCTTTCCGATGCGGGCAAAGCACATAAAAAAAGAGTTAACCGAACACCGGTAAAAAGCATAAATTATGAGTGAACGCGGAGTCTCCTTCGAAGATGTTCTGTTTGCTCTATAGTCTGGTGGTTTGCTTGATGATGGGCCTCATTCCAACAGGGAGAAGTATCCAAACCAGCGTATATTCGTGGTTCGGATAGATGATTATGCCTGGCTGGTGCCGTACATTGAAAATGATAGGGAGTTCTTTCTCAAGACGATTATTCCCAGTCGCAAGGCCACCAAGAAATTTTTAGGAGGGTAACATGGCGAAAACCAAATTGGATACTGAAGAGAAAGAATTGCTTGAGGCATACGAATCCGGAAAGTTTGAGTCGGACTTGGATGCTGATCGTCGCGAGTACCTGGCCAAGATGGCCGAAGAAACTTTCAAGAAAGACAAAAGAATCAATATACGTATCTCTAGCCGGGATCTGGAGGCACTTCAGCGTCGAGCTCTGGAGGAAGGGCTTCCTTATCAGTCTCTCGTGTCCAGTGTCCTGCATAAGTATGTCTCTGGTGGCCTGAAGGACATTTCTGCTAAAAAGTCAGGCCAGCGGACACGCTAACGCACGCCGCTGCCTTCGGCGTTAGCTCTACAGGCACATCCACGAATAAAGGAAATTTAATGCCTATAGAACATGAATTAAGAGCACTGGCAAAAACATACTCAGAGAAATTGAGTGCTCAAATCGATGCTCGCGTAGCGGAAATGGAAGAAGATGACCAGTCTCATTTTTTGATTTATCGCGTTTTGGGTGTCACCACTAAAGAAGGGAAAATGATCGACATTTATCAAAACAAAGGTCGTTTTCTATACAAATACGCAGGATCTTTCCTGGAAGAAGCCACGAAACTTTGTTTCAAACACAAGTTCCCTGATTCTGGAACCGTGAAGATTCCAAACACCATAGGCCAACGACCAAAAACGTTTGAAATCGACTGCCTCGTTGACCCCGATGCTATTGAGATTAAGGGGAGTAAGAGTAATATATTTTGCTCGCCTGCAAAGTGACGAACTTTGGCTATTGTTGATCTACGCAAAAAATGTGCGTGGCAATATTCCTGCGCATCTGCTCAAATCAATTCGGGAGGCTATTGAAAATGACTAAGTATCAATCTATGACAGGAGAGGAACTGGGCAAAAAGCTTTTACAGTCTGTGCGTGAAATGAAGGCAGGCAAAGCTTCTCGTACTACTCAGGTCGCACCGAATGACGTTGTCGCCGCACGAATGAAAACCGGGCTTTCGCAGTCTCAGTTTGCCCAAGCGCTTCATATTTCTGCTCGGACATTGCAGGAATGGGAGCAGGGTCGGCGCAGCCCCTCCGGTGCAGCCAAGGCCCTAATTGGCATCGCCTTTAAGCATCCAGAGATTATCGCAGAATCATTGCGTGATGCAGGCTAATCAGGTAAGGCAGCGAAACTTTCCAACTGGCAAATCTGCGGAAGTGATTACGGTATTCACTGATCAGACCTTGACGAAGACCTCAGCATGGAAGGTCTTCTTCGGGGCGCACCGGCACCTAACACAGGGTTAAAACGAACGCTGATAAATCCGATTTTTTTGATAATTTTCCCGCAGTTAAATTTCCAACATCCTGATCAGGTAGCAATAGCTGTGACAGGTTTTAAAGCGGGAGCGCGTCATTCAGAGGTAGCTTGAGACTACACAAGCATTATGGTGATAATGATGACTAATGAATTTCCCAGTATTAAACAGGGGTTGACTGAGGCCGTAGAGTTTTCTCGGGGCAAGTCTAGTAAGGCTGTAGTTCATCAATTTGGCCCACTTGATGTGAAGAAAATTCGCGCTAAAGTCCGCATGTCACAAAACGAATTCGCTTCCGCATTCGGTATAAGTGTCAGTACTCTTCGCCATTGGGAGCGTGGTGATCGTACCCCACATGGGCCGGCCTTGGTGCTTTTGAATATTGTCGCCAAAGAACCTGAAATAGTGCTTCGGGCTCTGGCACCATAGCGCTAACAAGGCCAAGCACAGCGATAGCTTTTCCGTTACGCTTTCGATTCCATACAAAGCTAACCAGGAAGGAACCTATGCTGCCCTCCATCGTGGAAAGCGAAATGCAGGAAGCGGTGCGCCGATTCCTGCGCACCACATTCCCCATGGCCACCCCAGGGTTTCGCCGGGACGATGGCAGCACCCTGCTGGATGAGTTGCTGGACGCCCCAGGAGGGCTGTTCAAGGGACCGTATCTGACCCTGGCACTGCCCTTTCGGCAGACAGAAGCAGGGGAGACCCTTCCCTTTGAACGGGTGCAGATGAACTTTGCCCCCTATCGACACCAGATGCGGGCCTTCTCCCGTCTGTGCGGCGATACCCCCCTGTCTACCCTGGTGGCCACCGGCACCGGGTCCGGCAAGACCGAATGCTTTTCCCTGCCCATCCTGGAAGACAGCGCCCGCCGCCGGGAACGGGGCATCAAGGCCATCATCATCTATCCCATGAATGCCCTGGCCACGGATCAGGCCCGACGGCTGGCCAGGGAAATCCATCGCCAGCCCGGATTGCGGGGCCGGGTCAGCGTGGGCCTGTATGTGGGGGATACCAGCCACGGCACCGGCAAGGTGATGACCGAGGATAGTGTCATCACCTGCCGCGACACCCTGCGGGCCTATCCCCCGGATATCCTGCTCACCAATTACAAGATGCTGGATTTTTTGCTCATGCGCCCGGCGGATCAGCCCCTTTGGCAGCATGACAACCCCGGCTGTCTGCGTTATCTGGTGGTGGATGAACTGCATACCTTCGATGGCGCCCAGGGCACGGATCTGGCCTGTCTGGTGCGACGCCTGCGGCAACGGCTGGGACTGGGGGACGCCCTGGCCTGTGTCGGCACTTCCGCCACCATCGGCGGCCCGGCATCCGCCCAGGCTTTGCGAGACTATGCCGCCCAGGTGTTTGCCACCACCTTTGACGAGGCGGCGGTGATCCAGGAAGACCGCCTCACCCCGGAAGAATTCCTGGCCGGCGCGGAGGTGGTCCATACCCAATGGCCCCAGGGCGGGGTTGGGCAGGGGATGGCCCATGCCCAGCGGGCGGTGGATTATGTGCAGGCCCAGGCCCTGCTGTGGTTCGGGGAGGCGGCGCCCCCTCTGGATGCACCCGATCCCGCCGAGGCCCTGCAGGCCCGGTTTGCCCTGGGGGAATGTCTGCGGGGATGTGCCCCCTTTCGGGAAATGTTGCAGGCGGCCCATCAGATGGTGGATGTGGAATCGGTGCTGGCCCGCTGGGCGGCCCGTTTTCGCATTGACCGGGGACAGGCCCGGCAGTGGCTGGACAGTCTGCTGGCTTTGACGGCCTGGGCCAGACGGCCCCAGTCGCCGGATCAGGGGGCGGCCCTGCCGCTGGTCAATCTGCGCCTGCAGTCCTGGCTGCGGGAATTGAGCCGGTTGGTGGCTTCGGTGGCCCCCCGGCCCGTGCTGCAGTTTGCCGATGATCTGACGGATCTGACCCGGCCCCTGTGCTTGCCGGTGGTCCATTGCCGGGAATGTCATGCCGCGGGCTGGCTGTCCCTGCGCCATCCTTCGGAATCCCGTCTGGAGTCGGATTTGCAGACCTTGTATCGGGGCTATTTCGGCCATCATCCCGATGTCTGCCTGCTGTTTCCCTTGGTGGAACCACCCCAGGGGGCGACCCAGGGGCTGCTGGGGCTGGTGTGCGCCGATTGCGGTCAGTGGCATGGGCGTAACGCCACGGTGGTGGCCTGTCCCGGTTGCGGTGGTGATCATCGGGTGCCGGTATGGACGCCGGACATGCGCCGGGAACAGGGCCGGGGGGAGGCCCGCCGTCTGGGCAGTCACCATGATTGCCCCTTTTGCGGTGCGGTTCAGGGCCTGAGCCTGATGGGGTCTCGGGCGGCATCCCTGTCCAGTGTGCTGATCGGCCAGTTATTCGCCTCCAGTCATAACGATCACCGCAAGCTGATCGCCTTTTCCGATTCGGTGCAGGATGCCGCCCATCGGGCCGGGTTTTTCGGGGCGCGTACCTACAGCACCCTGGTGCGGGGTGCCATTGGCCGGTTCATCCAGATGCAGGGCAACGGCATGTCCCTGTCCCTGGTGGCGGCGGGGATGCCCCGGTTCTGGCGCAGTCTGGCAGGCAGTGATGGGGCTTTTGTGGGCACGTTCATCGCCCCCAATATGGAGTGGTTGCGGGACTATGATGAACTGCGGACCCGTGGCCGGTTGCCCGCCGGTTCCGATCTGCCGGCCCTGGTGGAACAGCGGCTGATCTGGGAGGTGTTGCAGGGGTTCGGGCTGCGTGCCCGGATCGGCAGAACCCTGGAGCGTACCCTGACGGCGGCGGTGGCGGTGGATGGCCGGCGGCTGCTGGAAACCGCCACTTCACTGGCGGCCCGTCTGGGGGAGGAGGTCGGCCCCCTGCGGGGGGTGACGGCGGCGTCGGTGCAGGGGTTTTTGCTGGGGCTGTTATGGCGGTTCCGGGTGCGGGGGGCGTTTTATCATCCCATGCTGGATCACTATATCCAGTCCAGGGGCAAGACCTATGCGCTGTATCGGACGCCTCACATGCCCAACTATGGCGGCGCGGCCCGTCCGCCGGCCCTGCTGACCCTGGGGCCGGTGAGTGGGTCGTTCGAGGATCTGCTGCGCCAGTCCTGGTATCTGGCCTGGTTCAACAAAACCCTGGCCACCGGGGACCGGGTGCTGGCTTCCGCCGAATACCGGCAGGTGATGGGGCGGGTGATGGCCGCCCTGACCCAGGATGGGCTGTTGCTGGAGCGTACCGTGTCCGGGGCGTCGGTCTGGGGACTGAACACAGACCCGTGGCGCTGTACCACCACGGTGACGGAACTGGTCTGTGATGCCTGTGGCCATCGTTTGCAGGTGCCCCTGGAGTCCGTGGCCAGTTGGCTGGGGTTGCCCTGTCTCCATGCCCATTGTGCCGGCACCCTGGCCCCGTCCGTGGGTGCCCCGACCCTGCCGGGGGGGCATTTGCCGGCCCATCCGGTGCGGCTGGTGCCTTCGGAACATAGCGCATTGCTGGGGCCGGCCCAGCGGCTGGCGGTGGAGCAGTCTTTCATCCACGGTGAAACCCCCTGGGACATCAACCTGCTGTCCGCCACGCCCACCCTGGAAATGGGGATCGATATCGGTGACCTGTCCACGGTGCTGCTGTGTTCGGTGCCGCCGGGGCAGGCCAATTATCTGCAGCGCATTGGCCGGGCCGGGCGTCGGGATGGTAATGCCCTGGCCGTCACCGTGGCCAATGCCCATCCCCATGATCTGTATTTTTATGCCGATCCCCTGGCCCTGATTCAGGGGGAGATTCGCCCGCCGGGGGTGTTTTTACAGGCGACGGCGGTTCTGGAGCGGCAGTTGATCGCCTATGGTTTTGATCGCTGGGCGGCTTCGGGGGTGGCGGCGGAGGCCATGCCCGCCACCCTCAAGGGGGTGCTGGATGGGGTGGAGGTCCAGGCCGATGACCGGTTTCCCCTGGTGTTCCTGCGGTGGGTCGAGCACCATCGGGAGGATCTGTTAAGGGATTTTCTGGCCCTGTTTCCCACCTTGCCGGAGGCGGCCCGGGACCATCTGGGGCAGTTCTTGCTGGGGGGGGAGCATGTGGGGGGCATGGCCCATCGGGTGATCAACCGGTTGCAGCAGCTGGTGCAGGAGCGCAAGTCTCTGGTGGCCCGGATCAACCGGTTGATGGCCCAGAAAAAACATCTGGAAGCCCTGCCCAGGGACGAGGCGGTGACCGCGGAGCTGGAAGGGGTGATGGCGGAGCGGAAGGCGTTGAGTACTCTGCGTCAGCGCCTGCAGGAAACCATGACCCTCAATTTTTTCACCGACGAGGGGCTGTTGCCCAACTATGCCTTTCCCGAGGAGGGGGTGACATTGCGCACGGTCATCCTGCGCCGACTGACTTCGGCCCAGCGGGAACAGGCCCAGGGCGGCAAGTCCTATGAACGGGAGCCGATGCAGTTTCAGCGCCCGGCCCAGGTGGCCCTGAGTGAGTTGGCCCCCACCAGCCGGTTTTATGCCGTGGCCCGGCGGGTGGAGATTGATCAGGTGGACCTGTCCGTCAGCGAGGTGCAGTCCTGGCGCCTGTGTGACCGCTGTCACTACATGGAGAATCTGGCCATCAGCGGCGACCCCTATCGGGTCTGTCCCCGGTGCGGCAGTCCCCAGTGGTCCGATGCCGGGCGCCGCCGCAACCTGCTGCGATTGCGACAGGTATTTGCCACCGTGGATGACCGTAGCAGCCGGATCGGGGATGACACTGACCAGCGCACTCCGGTGTTTTTCAATCGGCAGATGCTCATTGACGTGCCCCCCAATGGGGCCACCCATGCCTACCGGATCGCCAGTGACCAGATGCCCTTTGGTTTTGAGTATTTGCCCAGGGTGACCTTGCGGGAGGTGAATTTTGGCCCCCACGGTGCCGAGGATCAGCAGTTTGCGGTGGCGGGGGATATGGCCTCCAGGCCGGGATTTCAGTTGTGCCGGCACTGTGGCAAGGTGCGGCGCCGGGCCGGCGCGGGGCGGCCAGGACAGCAACATGCTTATGACTGCCGCCTGCGGCGGCCCGGTGCGGTGGAGCAGGAGACGGATTTTTTTGACAGCCTCTATCTGTTCCGGGAGCTGGAATCCGAGGCGGTGCGGATCGTGTTGCCCCTGGCGGAGGTGGGCAGCAGCGGGCAGCGGCTGCATTCCCTGATCGCGGCCCTTAATCTGGGGCTGAGACGGTATTTTCAGGGCAATGTGGACCATATCCAGGTGGCCCATCAGTCGGAACCCACCGGCGGCGAGACCCGCAAGCATTATCTGGTGCTCTATGACAGCGTGCCCGGGGGCACCGGGTATCTCAAGGAGCTGTTGCGGGCGCCGGATTCGTTGTTGCAGGTGCTGCGGGCGGCCCATGAGGTGATTCACCATTGCCCCTGTCGCCATGACAGCCACCGTGATGGCTGTTATGCCTGTCTGCTGGCCTATCGGGAAAGTCGCCGGATGAACGAGATTTCCCGTCGGGCCGCCGACGAGATTCTGGGCCGGATACTGGCCCAGGCCCATGCCCTGGAGAGGATCGACAGCCTGGGCGGGGTGACCCTCAATGCCTTGCTGGAAAGCGAACTGGAACAGCGGTTTGTGGATGCCCTGGGCAACACGCCGGGGGTGAGCCTGTCGCCACGGATGGTCAACGGCAAGCCCGGCTATTTTGTCACCGTGGCCCGGCAGCCGGGGTCGGCCCAGGCGGGGGCCTGGACCCTGGAACCCCAGCCTCGGCTGGGTCCGGCGGATGGGGTGGCCCTGGAGACCCGACCCGATTTCATCTTCTGGCCAGTGCGTCAGTCGGGGCGGATTCAGCCGGTGGTGATCTATACCGATGGATTTCAGTATCACCATGATCGCATGGCCGATGACACCGCCAAGCGGCAGGCCATTCTGGATACGGGCCGGTTCCGGCTGTGGACGTTTGGCTGGCATGTGCTGCCCGCCTCTGGTCAGCGTCTGCTGCGGCCGGCGGCGAACCTGCTGGGGGCCGGGCAGCAGCCGGTGATGCAGGGGATTTTCGACGGTTTGTCCGCCGCTGGCGGCTGGCAGCGTCATGGCGCGTATCAGTCGGTGGTGGAGGGGGGATCTTTTGCCTGGCTGCTGATGTATCTGGCCGGTGAGGGGGAGGATAGGGAACGCCTGCGACTGGCTGCCCTGTCCAGGGCGCTGGGCTGGTTGACACCGGCCAGTGTGCGGGACCGGGCCTGTCGTGCCCATCTGCTGGCGCATCTGCGGCCCTGTTTGCCGGGGGCTTTGCTGGCCTGCTGGGACGAAGACCCGTCCACCGCCCCGGCGGTACTGGGCGCTTCCCTGACCGGCAGCGAACCGGCGGTGACCGGGATCTGCACCGGAGTCCGGTTGCCCCTGTCTGCCCTGCAGGCGGCCCAGACCGGGGCGGTGGGGCCGTTACAGACCGAGCTTGTGGGGGTGCATGGTCTGGATGATCGGCTGCGGGTGCAGGACAAGGACTGGGAGCGGTGCTGGATCACCTACTGGGAGGCGGCCAACCTGCTACAGTTTTTGCCCCGGTTGCACCTGACCTGCGCCAGCGGGGTGCAGGCGGGGGTCTACCCGGATCGGGTGGCGGTTTCTTCGTCTCCGGCACCGGATCAGCCGGCGGCGGATTGGGCGCCGCTGATTCAGCAGTCCCTGTTGGGGACGGCGCTGCAGCGGCTGGCCCAGCGGGATCTGCCCTTGCCGGAGGTGGGTCTGGAGTTGCTGGATGACCGGGGCGAGGTGTTGCCGGAGCTGGAGCTGGCCTGGCCCATGGACCGGGTGGGGGTGATGCTGGACGGCGATGAGGCGGATCTGGACCGATGGCGGGCCATGGGCTGGACCGTGCTGGTGGGACTGGATGACCCGGTGGCCGACCGGCTGGTGGAACATTTGAGTCAGGGGACCAAGAGGTGAGTGCGTGAGTGATTTGCAGCCAACGGTGGCATTGTCAATGGATTTTCTGGAGTCCTATGCCCGGATTCCCAAGACCCAGCAGCGCAAGGTGATGGGGTTTGTCACCAAGTTTCGCAATGATCCCCGCAGCAGCGGCATCAACTACGAGAAGATACGGGATGCGGCGGACCCCCATTTTCGTTCCGTGCGGGTGGATCAGGACTACCGGGGCATTATCCTCAGCCCGACCCAGGGGAACGTGTATGTGCTGCTGTGGGTGGACAAGCATGATGCCGCCTACGACTGGGCACGGCGTCATGCCTGCCGGATTCATCCGGAAACCGGCAGTTTGCAGTTGCTCGATGCCACCGTGCTGGAGGCTCCGGCCTTACCGTCCCAGTCCTTTGTCGATACCGGCCAGAGGCCCCTGTTCAATCTCAGGGACCGTGAATATCTGCGTCTGGGGGTGCCCGAGACCCTGCTGGACCTGGTCAAGGGCATCACCTCGGAAGAGGCGCTGGAGCAGGCCGAGGCCCGGTTGCCCAGGGAAGCCTTCGAGGCGTTGTATCTGATTGCCGCTGGCTCTGATGTGCAGGACATCCTGCAGGAGTATGGGGCGCCCCAGGCGGCGGCGGTGGATACCAGCGATTTTGCCGGTGCCCTGCAGCGGGAACAGACCCGGCGCAGTTTCTGTGTGGTGGAGGATGATCAGGCCCTGGAGGGGATGCTGTCGGCGCCTTTGGAGAAATGGCGGATTTTCCTGCATCCCACCCAGCGTCGTCTGGTGGCGTGGGATGTGGCCGGGCCGGTGCGGGTATTGGGTGGCGCCGGTACCGGCAAGACGGTGGTGGCCATGCACCGTGCCCGGTGGCTGGTGCGTCGTGGGGCGGAGGCGACGCCGGGCCGGGTGCTGTTCACCACCTTCACCGCCAATCTGGCGGTGGATATTCAGGAGAATCTGCGCCACATCTGCACCCCGGAGGAACTGGCCCGAATCGAGGTCATTCACATTGACGCCTGGGTGAGTCGGTTTCTCAAATCCAGACAGTATCCCCACCAGATTGTGTATGAAGGTCACGAGCAGTACCGGCATTGCTGGCGGCTGGCCCTGGATGCCCGCCCGGTTGACCCGGATTTGCCGGAGAGTTTTTATCGGGACGAGTGGGAGCGGGTCATCCTGCCCCAGCGGGTGACCGATGAACGCCAGTATTTTCGTGCCAGACGGACGGGGCGGGGGGTGCCCCTGACCCGTCCGCAGCGGGCGGCCATCTGGCCTGTATTCGAGACATTGCGGATTCAGTTGCATCAGCGCGGCTTGCGGACCAGCGAGGATGCCACCCAGGATGCCGCCGATGTGCTGGCCTCCGACCAGGTGCCGCCCCCTTACGCCGCCGTGGTGGTGGACGAGGCCCAGGACATGGGGCCGCAGGTGATGGCCCTGTTGCGGCGCATGGTGCCCCAGGGGAAAAACGATCTGTTCATTGTTGGCGACGGGCATCAGCGCATTTACCGCCGTCGGTATGCCTTGAGTGACTGCGGCATTGAGGTCCGGGGTCGCAGTCGCAAGCTCAGGATCAATTACCGGACCACCGAGGAGATTCGCCGTTTTGCCACCGCCCTGCTGGAAGGGCAAACCGTGGATGATCTGGATGGCGGCGAGGATCGGGGCAGTGATTGCCGTTCCCTGATGCACGGCAGGCCGCCGGTGATCCGGCGGTTTGCCGCCCTGGCCGAGGAACTGGCCTTCCTGGTGGAGACCCTATCCGATCTGAAGGGGGAGGGTGAAGGCCCTGGTGATATTTGTGTGGTGGCCAGGACCAATGCCCTGCTGGATGCCTGTGAGCAGGCGTTGTCGGCGGCGGGCATCCACACCCATCGTCTCAGCCGCAAGCAGGCCGATGCCCGTGGCCATGATGGGGTGCGGCTGGCCACCATGCACCGGATCAAGGGTCTGGAGTTCCGTCATGTGCTGATCATGGCGGTGAATCAGGACGTGCTGCCCCTGCGTCAGGAAATGCAGCGTTCCACCGATCCCACCGAGCAACGGGCCAGCGAGCTGACGGAACGGGCCTTGTTCCACGTCGCTGCCACCCGGGCCATCCGCCAGCTGTTCGTATCCTGCTCCGGGGTGCCCAGTCCTTTTCTGGCGGATTTTATTTCGTCGCCCCTATGGGCGGACGGGGCGGGGGATAATCGGTAGCGGAAAGGGGGGGCAGGTCAGTACACTAGCGGTTTGAGAACGCGAGTTAAGTATAAAAATGGCTGAACGTCTCCACAAATTGCTGGCCCAGGCGGGTCTGGGTTCACGTCGTGAGGTGGAGCGGTGGATCGCTCAGGGCCTGGTGACCGTCAATGGCAAGGTAGCCCAGTTGGGGGATCAGGCCGGCCCGGAAGATCAGGTGACTGTGCGTGGCCGCCCCGTTTCCGTTGAGGCGCCTGCCCCACGGGTGGTGGTTTATCACAAGCCGGAGGGGGAGGTGACTACCCGCGCCGATCCAGAAGGTCGCCCCACCGTGTTTGAACACCTGCCCCGGTTGCGCCAGGGACGCTGGGTGAGCATTGGCCGGCTGGACCTGAATACCTCCGGATTGCTGCTGTTCACCACCGATGGCGAATTGGCCAACCGGCTCATGCACCCTTCCACCGAGGTGGAGCGGGAATATGCGGTGCGGGTGCTGGGTACGGTAGAACCGGCAGTGATTCAGCAGTTACTGGCCGGGGTGACCCTCGAAGACGGTCCGGCTCGCTTCGATGATATCCGGGAGGCCGGGGGAACCGGTGCCAATCATTGGTACCATGTCACCCTCAAGGAAGGCCGTAACCGGGAAGTGCGGCGCCTGTGGGAATCCCAGGGAATCACGGTCAGCCGCCTGATCCGGGTGCGCTACGGCTGTATTCAGCTGGGAACCGGGCTGCGGCTGGGGCGCTGGCGGGAACTGGAGTTCCAGGAAATGAAGGCCCTGTATCAGCAGGCGGGCCTGTCCTGGAAACCACCCCGCAAGGCCCGTGTCATCCGCCCCCCCAAAACCCGACGGGGCGCACCACCCCGGCGGTGAACCCCATCAGCCGACTCAGCAAAAACCCGCGTGAACCCTCGCCCACTCGGGCGGGGAGGTCAGCGGGGGCCGCGCAAGCGGCCCTATTTTTGTGTCTTCTGCCCCTGAACATAGGCTTTCAACGTTGTGACGCTGTGCCGCCCTCGTCGGTAGACTGCATCCGCACTCACTTGAAATCCCCCGTTATAGCTTTTAATCTATGGCTATTGTAGCAGCGAGCACTGACATGCTGAAGGCCACAAAGATACGCATCTACCCCACGACCGAACAGGCGGCATTTCTGAACTGCCAGTTCGGCGCGGTGCGCTTTG
>NZ_FOFO01000045.1 GCF_900110965.1 Ectothiorhodospira magna | reverse complement strand
CCTACCGTGGCTGTGGTCGCCATGGGAGCCGGACTGAGGGCCAGCCCGAAAGGGCTGGGCATCCCACCGGACCCTACCGCGACCCGGGCAGCGCGTCCAACGGCAACGTTCGACGTGACGGAGCAGAGGTCAGCCGAGGCCATAGTAATCGCACGCCCGTGGACGGGCCTCGCGGTGAAGGGCCGAACATGAGAAGACAAGGCGGAGCCGTGGATTGCTCGCACGCGTCGTCGAACCCGTCCGGGGGAGACGCGTCGCGGCGTGATGCCACGCAGCCAGCCTTGCACGACGACCTGATGGAGCGGGTGCTGGCAAGCGAGAACATGCGACGGGCATGGAAGCGGGTGAAAGCCAACAGGGGCGCCCCCGGCGTCGATGGGATGCACATCGAGGACTTCCCTGAGTTCGCACGTTCGAACCTGCCGGTCATCCGCCAAGCCTTGCGTGATGGCACGTACCGGCCACAACCGGTGCGACGAGTGACCCTTCCCAAACCCGATGGGGGCGAGCGACTGCTTGGCATCCCGACGGTGACGGATCGGGTCATTCAACAGGCCATGGCGCAAGCTCTGGGGCCGATCTTCGATCCAGGATTCTCGGATTCGAGTTTCGGCTTCCGACCCGGACGCTCCGCCCATGGAGCACTGAGACGGATACAAACCCATATCACTGATGGCTACCGCATCGCCGTCGACCTTGACCTGGCGAAGTTCTTCGACACGGTCCAGCACGACATCCTGATGGCCCGAGTGGGCCGCAAGGTGCGCGATAAACGGCTGCTGGCGTTGATCGGCGAGTATCTGCGGGCGGGTGTGCGGGTCGGGGATACTCTTGAGGCAACGGTGATCGGGACACCCCAGGGTGGTCCCCTGTCGCCCTTGCTGGCCAATATCCTTTTGGATGACCTGGACAAGGAACTGGAAGCGCGAGGGCATCGGTTCGTCCGGTATGCGGACGACCTGCTGATCCTCGTGCGGAGCCACCGCGCCGGGGAACGGGTCATGGCGAGCGTGTCTCGCTTCCTGACCGGCACCCTCAAGCTGGTGGTCAATCCGCACAAGAGCCGCGTGGTCAGGACCAACGACTGCCAATTCCTGGGATTCACCTTCCGGGGAACCAAGCTGCGATGGTCCGAGCGCGCCTATCAGGACTTCCGTCACCGGCTGCGAAAGCTCACCGGCCGGAGCTGGGGCGTGTCCATGGATCACCGGCTCAAGACGCTGACGGAATATGTCCGCATCCGCCACCTGCTGGCCCTGGGAACGCCAAAACGCGCCGCCATCTGGACAGGCATGAGCTCCAAAAGCTACTGGCACCTGTCCCGATCTCTCGGCACCCAGACCGGGATGACCAATGACTGGCTGCAATGCCAAGGCTTGATCAGCATCCGCGATCAATGGATGAAAGCGCATGGTTATGCCTGAAATCGTCGTGTGCTCCCTTCTTATGAACCGCCTAGTGCGGACCCGCATGCTAGGTGGTGTGGGGAGGGCGGGCTAAACACCCGCCCTTACCCGATTGGGCAAATTACCCACCCGGAATCTCCCAATTGTCCAGCCGCGACTGCGCCACTAAGAACTTCTCGTGCCGATCCTTGAATACACGCAGCTTTCCCTTTCCAGTCGGTTTTCGAATTGTGAGGCTCTGTTGAGACGCACCGAAATCGATGACCTGCGCGATTTGGTCGGGATCGAGAAGGCACACCTGCATATCGCCGTCCGCTGGCGCTTTCCTGCCGCACACCATCGCTACCCAAACTGGGCGCGTCGATCTTGCTGGGTTGATCTGCCGTAGCTGGTTCGTGCTAAATACAAAGCTCCACGATGTCCCTCCACCACCGCGAGACACTGGCCGTGGGTTTTTGCTATGTGTAACGAGAAGGTCCACTGCGTCATTGAGCGTGTAGGTGGACCAGCTTTCTCCTGGTTTGGTCTCCACTAGCCGCAGTGCAACCGGTTTCTCCGAACGGAGCACCTTTGCGAGCGCGGCTCCATGATATAGCTCGAATTCTCTAACGCTCATGTCTCACTCCTTCCTCGTCTGCCCAACGTTTAAGCTCACCGGCGGCAATGGAGCGCAGCGGAATTGCCGTCCGGTGCAGCGCCTTGTTATGCCATGCTTCTTTCATTTATTCAATGTACGGATTTAACAAGATGCTTAAATCCCTATTTCTTAATGACTGGAATATATCTTGCGCAGTTGGCTGCTTCGCTAAATACCTTGAAGCCACTTCATCAGTAAAATCCTTATTACGGGTATACCTGATTTCAAGAGCTTTATCCTGTGGTATCGCTTCCATTTTCAGTATTTCACCTGTCTTAATTGCGTTAATCAACCCATTATGAGCTACTTTTACAGCATACATCCCCAAAAGAAATGGTTCTATTTCTTCTGCCTTTGGTACAGCATGAAGCAACATTGCTCCAGAGTCCAAGCCCTTTGATAATAAGTGGATTGTTGCCCCAACATAATCAGGTTTATCGTCATATAAGGCCCAGAAGTTACAACTACTTCCTCTGTAGAATGGAGATAGCCCCATATGAATGTTAATCGCCCTTTTACTTACTAGAAAATCGATTAATTCTCCCTTAATAAAACTACTTCCAAACACAATGTAAAAATCACTTTTCAGTGCTGGTTTGAGAATTTCCATATTCAACTTGTTCAAATCACCCGATTTTAGTGATAAAGACTGCACGTTAGACGGTAGAAACATTGGCAACCCAAATACCTCTTTTTCTGCACGCATAACATTTTCGAAATAATTTTGCATTACATCAGACTTCTTAAAAAAGTCCTCAACCTGTCCAGGGAAAACAGTGTTACATTCTTGTACTGCAAAAACTTCATCAGCAATTACAGCCAAACTTTTAATTAGTGATATGTGTCGCGGTTGATTGCTTGTGAATACAGTTATTTTCATTGCTCAATCCTCCTTATAATATTTGCATGATCTTCTCTTGGAAATTCATACTCTGAAAATAAATGATTTTCCATGTTTGCACGAAAGCCAATCTCAATCTTGAGATTGCGCAAGATTGAAAAGGTATCAGTGCTATAGGAATTGCATGGATGAGACACTGTCTTGGGGGACTGTCCCAATGCCTCACGTAAGAAATCAAAATTTTTGCGGTATTCGTTCTCTTGCTCTTGTACTGATAGCATGGATAACTGTGTTGGGTGAGTGTGTGAATGTAGTCCGATAATATGATTTTTATCAGCTAGTGTATTTATATTATCTACACTCATCCACAGATCTGACGAGAAATCTGTTATATCGATATTGTGTTTTTTTATCATTACATCCATCACCTTATTGTATCTTTCTACTCCAAGAGTTGTATCTCTTATAAATCGAAATTTAGTATCATGCTTTGTGTAAAATGGAAAGTTGCTCCAGTTTTCATGAGAATAATTCTCTAGCGACTTAGCAACCATATCTTGATATTCGGTTTCCTCAAGCGTTGAGAAGAAATCATTATAGAATTGATCGATGGAGGAAAAACAAACTGTTCTGAATTTACGATAAACTTCAAGCTTCTCAATTCCTCCTGCTAATACAGATGAATACACGAACCAAAATGCAGTCAGGCTGTATTTTTCTAATACTGGGAGAGCAATGTCATATTGACATAGGAGAGCATCATCAAAAGTAAGGCATACATCTTTTTCAGCCAAACAATTGGCTTTGGCTTTAGAGAACCATTCCTTCGCAGGTAATAAACGATCACCATAGTATTCGATAATTTGTTCAAGCTGTTTTGCAGAAATAGTACCCTGCCCATTTACATGCCTTTCATCATGAAAATGATGAAACATTATTCCATGTGGAACAGTCTGTTGGTTTGTCATATTCTATCCTTTTTCCTCTTTGTTTGGTTATTGACTCTGAAGATTATTTTGCGGCATAACGCCCAGTTAACCCGCAAATTACGGAGGGCGCAGCCCGGAGTGATTTGTCGGGTTGAACTGATCGTTAGAATCCCGGAACGAACACCACCAATATATGAAGAGATATGCTAACCCAAAACAATTGCAACTATATATCTGCCGGGGAGGCCTACACAGCCTTCTCAATCCACTCAGCCACCCAACGCATAACGGCAGGCTTTGTGTAGGGCGAGTATCTTGTCAGGTGAGGAACGGCAACCACATTCAGTGAACGCCCTTGATACTCAACCGAAAACCGGTGGCACCAAAAATTTCCCTGTTCCGAATGAATGCTTTCTATCTCGGCTGGGCAAAGGAAGTCACGCAGGTAAGAAAAAGGCGACTGCTTGTCACCACTACCGTAGGCAACTATCGCCTTAGGTTTCACAATATCTATGATTTCGACGTGGATTGGCCAGGATTGTAAAGCATCCCCATCTAAATCAGGGTGGAGCCCGACAGTCCTCTCCCGAGTAAATACTATGTTGCTCGCCGGCACGCCTCTAACGTCAAACCCGAGCCCACCCAGGAACCTCCGCACCTGCTTCTGCAATTTCTGCTCTCCTGGTGGGCGCCCTTCCCAGGAATAGTCAAGGTACTCATTTCTTCCATCATCAAGGTCATTCAGCGACTGTCTGATGGTAGTTGGCAACGTTCCCCCGGGCTTAATTCCCATAAAATAAATATCATGAGGCCGAAGAGTGTCACCGGCGCTGTAAAGAACCTTGCCAGGTTTGTCAACAATTCCGGACTGAGCCAATACAGCACGCTTAATCCTATCGATATTCCCAACGCTCATCGCTTATTCTTCCAGCTTTGAATATATTGGGTATCGCTCCGAAAATATCCACCCTCAATATATCCACACACCCAAGCGGCACACACCGCGCCTGACTGAGTGTACGCACTTTTGTTAGAAGAAAAGTCCAGCCTCAGGAGTATGGACACCAGCTCCGAACCTGTGACGCCCGGATTTTCCTCAAGAGCGGTGTAAATTTTTCCGAATACCGACCGACGCGTTTTTGGCTCACGCGGGCCGGCCATGAGACGAACATCTTTTAGCTTGAATGTTTCCGGTATTCCGTTCACATCTTCGCCTTGAACGTCTTTATATTTTCTTACCTCCACCCCCGCAACAACATGTGAAGGAGAATAATCTTGAGCGTTCGTTAAAGGGCCGGTGCCGTGTTTTATCTGGCCAATCGCCTCAATCAACTCTGCCTCTCTTACCCAAGGCTCGTTGTCATGCCATCCGTCAATTGTGTGTAACACCTCACCGCCCTGAGACCATATATTTCGGATAGCTTCGACTTTAAGACCGCCACGCTCCGGGTCTTTGGCTTCCTCAACGTGGGAAAACATCCTCAATCCCTGGCCAATCCCGACATAAAAAGGCTTACCGCCGGGCTCTCTTAGAATATAGGTGTAGTGTTGCTTTCTACTCTCGGCCAGAGCCTGCCGCAGATGCTCACGATCCTTGATCAAAACCCCATATTCTATTTTTTCTTTCGTTGATTGCATATCACACCTTAACAGTTCCAAAAAATATCTGCGTTATTATTTAAATACAGGCTCAAGCACTTCCTAAGCTTCCGTGGTAACATCGAACCGGTAATTGGCAGGATGTTGGCTGGCGACCAAACTCGCACTCCGCATTTCAGACGAAATCGCAGCGCACCTCCTAAGCCTTCCCAGATTCTAACGCTTGGGCTCAGGGGCGCGCAGCGTAGCGGAGCGTCCCTTGGAGCCCATTGTTATGTTATATATTGCCTAAGTACAGCAATAGCCTCTTGATCTTCTCTTTTCTCGGCAATTTCTAATGCCGTGCTGCCCCAGTAATTCTTAATGT
>NZ_FOFO01000020.1 GCF_900110965.1 Ectothiorhodospira magna | reverse complement strand
GGATATGATGCGAAGGCCGGTGTTATAGACAAAGCGCACCGCGCCGAACTGGTAGTTCAGAAATGCCGCCTGTTCGGTCGTGGGGTAGATGCGTAATCTTTGTGGCCTTCAGCATGTCAGTACTCACTGCTACTATAGCCATAGATTAATAGCTATGCTAGGGGGTTTCAAGTGAGTGCGGATGCGTCTACCGACTAGGGCGGCACAGCGTCACTCGTATTCCGCGCCTCAGCAAGAGCGCCGCGCTGTGGTCGAGATCGTATTTCGCTTGTAGCGCGGGGTGACTATCGAAACGTTGAAAGCCTATGTTCAGGGGCAGAAGACACAAAAATAGGGCCGCTTGCGCGGCCCCCGCTGACCTCCCCGCCCGAGTGGGCGAGGGTTCACGCGGGTTTTTGCTGAAAGCCGGCAAAATGTTTGCAACATTCCCCTTATGTGGCCTAATTTAGGCGCCCCTTAACCCCTCCCTGGAACCGCTCATGTACTGGTCTTCAGTGCTTCGCGTCGTCGGGCTACTGTTGATGCTGTTCAGCGTCACCATGCTACCGCCGGCCCTGGTGGCACTCATTTACGGCGACGAGGGTCTGGTGCCGTTTTTGATCTCCTTTTTGGTGATTTTGGTGGTGGGCAGCCTCATCTGGTTGCCGGTGTGTCGCCAGCGCCAGGAGTTGCGCACCCGGGATGGCTTTTTGGTGGTGGTGCTGTTCTGGACTGTGCTGGGACTGTCCGGCGCCCTGCCACTGACCCTCTCCCAGTCACCCAGCATCTCCATCACCGACGCCGCCTTTGAGAGCATGTCCGGGTTGACCACCACCGGGGCAACGGTACTGACCGGGATCGACGATCTGCCCGAGTCCATCCGTTTTTATCGCCAGCAACTACAGTGGCTCGGGGGAATGGGCATCATCGTGCTGGCGGTGGCCATCCTGCCCATGCTGGGGGTCGGGGGGATGCAGCTTTACCGGGCCGAAACCCCAGGACCAGTGAAGGACTCCAAACTTACGCCCCGTATTGCCGAAACCGCCAAGGCCCTGTGGTACATCTATCTGACCCTGACCATCGCCTGTGCCACCGCCTACTGGTTGGCGGGAATGACGGTCTTTGATGCAATAGGCCATAGTTTCTCTACCGTGGCCATTGGCGGATTTTCCACCTACGATGCCAGTATGGGTCATTTTGACAGTCCGCTGATCTCCATGATCTGCGTGGTCTTCATGCTCATTGCCGGGATCAACTTTGCCATGCATTTTCTGGCCTGGCGCACCCGTTCCCTGCGGCATTATCTGCAGGAAGCCGAAGTGCGCTGGTTCATTGGCATCATGGTCACCACCGGGATTGTGGTCACGGCCACCTTGATGTTGACCCAGCACTATGATGGTTGGGGCCAAACCCTGCATCAGGCCATTTTCCATACGGTATCCATCGGCACCACGGCGGGGTTTGCCACTGACAGTTTTGATCAGTGGCCGGTGTTTCTGCCGGTTTTGCTGGTACTGGTGGCTTTCATCGGTGGTTGTGCCATGTCCACCGCCGGCGGGATCAAGGTGATCCGCTTCATGCTGCTGATCAAGCAGGGGTATCGAGAAGTGATCCGGCTGATCCATCCCCAGGCCCAGGTGATCATCAAGGTGGGCGGCAAACCGGTGCCGGACCGGGTGGTGGATGCAGTCTGGGGTTTTTTTGCCACCTATGTGGCCCTGTTTGGCCTGATGATGATGATTTTGATGGCCACCGGACTGGATCAGGTGACGGCATTTTCTGCCGTGGCAGCCAACATCACCAACCTGGGACCGGGACTGGGGGCGGTGGCTGCCAATTATGGGGATATCAGCGATCTGGCCAAATGGGTTTTGATGTTTGCCATGCTGCTGGGCCGGCTGGAGGTCTTTACCCTGCTGGTGCTGTTTACTCCGGCCTTCTGGCGCCATTGACCCCGGTGCCGATGACGCCGGTGGCCGGACCTGCCATCATTGACCACCTTTGATTCGAACCGGAGCGGAGTATCCACCATGCCCCACACCAAGACCAGCCTGAATATCTGGCTGCGTAGTCTGCTGTTTTTTCTGCTCTACAATCTGATGGGCATTGTCCATAGCATCCTGTGCCTGTTGGTGGCACCGTTTCAGCGCTTTGAACAACGATACCGCTTTGTCAGTCTGTGGACCCAGGCCACCATGACCCTGTTGCGGGTGCTCAACGGTGTGCATATCCAGGTGGAAGGACTTGAACATATCCCCAGGGATGAACCGGTGGTGATTTTGTCCAATCATCAAAGCCAGTGGGAAACCTTTTATCTGCAACTGCTGATTTCGCCCCAGGCAACGGTGGTTAAGCGTGAACTGCTGAAAATCCCGTTCTTTGGCTGGGGATTGGCCCTGCTCAAGCCCATCCCCATCGATCGGAGCAGTCCGACCACGGCCCTCAAGACCATCCTCAAGGTTGGCAAGGCCCGTCTGGATGAGGGTATCAGTGTGGTGATTTATCCCGAAGGCACTCGCCAGCCACCGGGACAACTGGGGCGTTTCAACGTAGGGGGCGCCATGCTGGCCTGCCGTGCAGGACGACGGGTGTTGCCTGTGGTTCATAATGCCGGTGACTGCTGGCCTCATGGTTCCTGGCTACGCCATCCAGGGACCATTTATCTGCGTATCGGCCCCCCCATGTCCTGCCAGGATGGGGATGCCAAGGCCCTCAACAAGCAGGCAGAACAGTGGATTCGGGACAATGCCCGCACACTCAAGCCTGGCTCATAGACCAGATATTCCATCTGGATACCAGGATGTGAAAAAATCTACTATTCAGGTAATCACGATTCCAAATGGCAAATTTTACAACCCATGTAACAGTGGCCGGCATGGCAGCCGTGGCCGTGGTGTCTCCCATTGCGGCCATGGGTCTGCTGCCCTGGCCCGACAGTCTTGTGCTGGCCCTGTTCGTGGTGATGGGCACCCTGTTGCCCGATATTGATGTCAATGGAGGCCGGCCCCAGCGATGGCTGTTTGGTACATTGGCCCTGGCCGGGGCTATCCTGGCCTTTCATCTGGTGGCTGATCTGAAGGTGTTTTCCCTGGTGGCGGTACCAGGTCAGGTCTTTACCGTGGAAGCCATCGCCCTGGCCATCCTGGTGTGGTTTCTGATCCGACATCCAGCGGCCACCCTGTTTCAGAAAATGACCCGCCATCGGGGGTTATGCCATAGCCTGGTGGTGGCGGCCTTGTGGGGACTGGGATGGGTCTATCTGGGGTTGACCTGGCTATCCACGCCGGATCTACTGGTCTGGCTACAGGGTCTGGCCCTGTTTGTGGGTTTTTTGATCCATCTGATTCTCGATGAACTCTACAGCGTGGACATCAATAGCGCCCGGATCAAGCGCTCCTTTGGCTCTGCCTTCAAGATTTGGGAACCGGCCTTCCCCCTGGGATCCCTGCTGGCCACCGCTGCCCTGGGGCTGCTGTTATGGCAACTGCCCTACCCCCATGAACTGATGGAATGGCTGCGCGTTGGCTTTCTCTCGTAATCAGCTTGCCCAGGAGTCTCCCTTTTGAACATTTGCACGGCGCCGCTATACTGGCCCTGCCCTTATGAATTCACGGTCGGGCGGACCGGAAGTAACGCCTGCAGTTCTTGCCACCCTGGAGGACGGCGTGTTCCGCGCAACATGGTAATGCTCAAGTCCGCCGCGTTGATCTTCATGCTGTTCTCCCTGCTGGCAGGTTCGCCACTGCGGGGTGAAGAGTTGTCCCGCTACTGGTCCGTTGACCACTATCTGGCAGCGCATCCTGAACAGGCAGCCTTGCTGGACGCCTTTGCCCTGCGGGTTGCCGATTCCCCCCAGCCCCTGCCCTCTGCCACCGGGATGGCGCCGGTGAGGGTGGCCATCGTCTCCCCCGATATTCAAGCCTCGGACTATTGGCATCGCAGCCTGAAAGCCTTTTCAGGCCGGGCCAAGGCCCTGGGGCTGAACCTGCAGATCACCGTGTATTCCGCCCGACCGGGCGCCATCGACCCTGTGGCCCAGGTGGAACGGTTACGGGAAGCCCTCGACAGTCAGCCGGATTATCTTGTCTATACTCTGGACACCCCCGTCCATCATCGTCTGGCGGAACGTCTGCTGGCCATCTCCTCCACCCATCAAGCCGGTCCAAAAATCATTCTGCAGAACATCACCACTCCATTGCGGGCCTGGGACGGGATGCAGCCCTGGCTTTATGTGGGCTTTGACCATGTGGAAGGTTCCCGTATGCTGGCCCGCCATTTCATCGAGCACACCCAGGGGCGAGGTGAGGTGGTGATGCTGTATGCCGGCGAAGGCTACATCAGCCAGTCCAGGGGAGATACCTTCCTGTATGAGATTGCCAAATTTCCCGATCTTGCGTTGCGTGCCACTTATCTGACCCAGCTACAGATGGAAAAGGCCCGCCGGGCGACCGAGGATGCACTGATTCGCTATCCTGATCTCACCCTGATCTATGCCTGTGCCACCGATATTGCCCTGGGGGCTGCAGCAGCGGTAACGGCGGCCAGCCGTGAAAGCACCCTGCTTATCAACGGCTGGGGTGGCGGTGGCCAGGAACTGCAATTGCTGCAACAGGGGGTGTTGGCGGCCACGGTGATGCGCATGAATGATGATGCAGGTGTTGCCATGGCCGAGGCCATTGCCATGGATCAAAAGGGACAGGGACATCAGGTTCCCCGGCTGTTTGCCGGCGAAATGGTGCTGCTCACCCGGGATATGACGCCAGATACCATCAGGGCACTGGAACAACGGGCCTTTCGCTATTCTGGTCTGCCTGATCCCATAACACTGGAATAATACCGGCCAATCATGCCGGTCAACCCTAAAAACAGTCTCCCGTATGCCCAAACGCACACTGACTCATACCATTATTCTGGCCCTCGGAGGCGGGATGGTGCTACTTGGTGTGCTGGCGGTGGTGTTGACCATCCAGGGTTCCCGTCAGGCCACCTGGGCCGAGTTGCAGCGCGGCTTTGACCGCAGTGCCGCCCTGGCGGTCCTGATGCTGGATCAGGACATCGAAATCATTCAGCGCACGACCGATGAAATCATGCGCTTGCCCCCGTTGCGTCAGGCAGTAGCGACGGGAAATCGGCAACAGGTGGAGGCCCTGCTGCTGCATCAACTTCAGTTTGATCTGCAGGGGGTTTTTGATGGCATCCTGATCCGGCACGAGGACGCCCCTCGCTGGGTGGAAGGCGGATTTGCCATTCATCGACAGGAAACATTGCTGGACTGGATGGCAGACCTGCCCCGTACCCCCTCGGGCCTGTCGGATACCCAGTTGAAGGTAATGACCGACCCAGACGGACAGGCCCGGCTGGTGCTGGTACTGAAACGGTATTTTCGTGACCCGGATACGGGCCGGGAGCTGGGGGCTTTCCTGGGGGCTGTGGTGCTGTCAGACCGACTGAGCCTGTTCAACCAGATCCGCCGTACTGCGGGTCTTCAGGGGTTCAGTCTGGCGGTGGATGGTCATTTGTTTCCCGGCACCTGGCTGGATCATGTCTTGCCCCCTGGCTCCCAGAGCCTGCTTTGGGAGCAGGAACAGTTTGATGGGTTCATCCGCCAGGCAGATTCCTACGTGGCCCGACGCGCCCTGACCCTCACCAGGGTGAACGACCCCTTAGTGATGATCATGCATGTGGAAAATCCCCGGAATGAGGACTACATACTGGTCACGGTGATGGCCCTGCTGGCAGGGTTCATCGTGCTGGTCATGGCAGGCCTGCTGATCTTCCTGACCCATTATGTGGCCAGACCCCTGCGTCGTCTGGCAGAGCAGACGCGGCAGTTGCCGGTGGGGCCATTGCGGCCTTTGACCATGCCCCGGTTCCATTTGGGGGATGAACTGGGGCAGGTGGTGACCGCCTTCAACGAGTTGATCAATCGAGTGGCCGTCCATCAACAGGAACTGGACCGCATGGCCCACTACGATACCCTCACCGGCGTCCCCAACCGCCGTCTGCTGGCAGAACGCATAGCCCGCAGTATTGCCCGTGCCCGCGCTTCTGATGTTCCCCTGGCGGTCTGTTATCTGGACCTGGATGGCTTTAAACCCATCAATGACCGTTTTGGTCATGCAGTGGGTGACCGCCTGCTGCTGCTGATCGCCGAACGGCTCAAGACGTTGTTGAAAAAGGAAGATACCCTGGCCCGGCTGGGGGGTGATGAGTTTGTGCTTTTATTCAACGGACTGGATCATTCTGAAGTCGCCAATGCCCTGTTCCGGCGGCTGCTGGGGGCCGTGGCAGACCCGGCACTGATTGACGGAACCTGCATGCGGGTGTCTGCCAGCATGGGAGTCACTTTCTTTCCCGCCGATGACAATGACCCGGACACCCTGATCCGCCATGCAGATCAAGCCATGTATATGGCCAAGGAAGCCGGGAAAAATCGCTACCATGTTTTCGATCCGGATCAAAGCCGGCGCCATCAGGACCGTATGGAACTGCTCAGCGCCATGGAAATGGCCCTGCACCAGCGGCAATGGGCTTTGCACTATCAGCCCAGGGTGGATCTGGTCAGCGGCACCGTGGTCAGCGTAGAAGCCTTGCTGCGATGGCATCACCCGGAGCGAGGGCTGCTCATGCCCGGCAGTTTCATGGATGACCTCATCGGCAGCGAACTGGAGCCGAGGATCGGACGCTGGGTGATTGAGGCGGCCCTGAGCCAGATGGCCCTATGGCATACCCAGGGGCTGAAAATTGGCGTCAGTATCAATATCAGCGCCGATCACCTGCTGGAGGACGGATTCGTTGAGTACCTGGAGGAGGTACTGGACCGGCATCCCCGACTGCCCCGGGATCAGGTGGAGTGTGAAATCCTTGAAACCGCCACCCTCAAGGACTTGTATCAGGCCGGCAGCGTGATTGCCCGGTGCAAGCAGCTGGGGGTACGGTTTGCCCTGGATGATTTTGGTACCGGCTATTCTTCCCTGGCCTATTTCCGCTCCCTGCCGGTGGATGTGCTCAAGATCGACCGCAGCTTCGTCAAGGACATGCTGGAAGACCCCAATGACCTGGACGTGGTGGAGAGCATTGTGGGGCTGGCCGCCACCTTCAACAAGGACATCATTGCCGAAGGGGTGGAAAACATGACCCAGGCTGCCATGCTCATCCAGTTGGGTTGCCGCCATGTGCAGGGGTATGCCATTGCCCGCCCGATGGTGGCCGAGGTACTGTCCGACTGGATGCGCCAGTGGCATAAACAACGCCCGGATCTGTCCGGGTATCACGGACAGGGCATGGAAGGGGACCTGAACATCATTGTGGCCTCCAGGGGCTACAAATGCTGGCTGGACAAGGTGCTGGAACAATGCCAGCAAACGGTGCAGGACCCACGGGACTGGGAGCCGGAAAATATCGCCAATCCCCGTTTTGTACGCTGGTACAACGGCAGTGGTTCCACCCGATATGGCATGCAGGGCACCTTTGCTGCCCTGTGGGCTGCCCATGTCCGGGTACAAGACCAACTGTTGATCTTGATAGAAAACTGGCAGCAAGGGGCTGATGATGCGGATATGGAAACAGCCCGGCTCCAGGTGCGGCAAACGGCGGACCAGGTTTTTGACTGCTTTGAACAGCTCAAGCGCAAAGGCCCCAAAAAGCGCAACTGATCACCCTTTTTGGATTGAACTGCTACCATAACTCTTTGAGTCCCCATATTTTGGAGTGTTGATAATGTCTTTTCGTATTCCGGCTTTGATGGCCGTCATGATCTTTCTGCTTGCCAGCCCGGCCACCGCTGCCGATCTTGACATTCAGCCAGGAGACTGGGAGTTCACCAATGTCACCCGTATCCTGGGAGACTCTCCCTTTCCTGAGCAGACCACCACCAACCGTCAGTGCATCACTGCCGAGGATGTGGCCAGGGGGCCGGATTTCATGGAGCTGAGCGAAAATTGCCAGATGTCCAACCTTCAGATCAGTGCCGCCGCCATGAGTTACGACATGGTCTGCAAGGAAAATGACATGGAGATTCACATGCAGGCAGAGATGCGCTTCCAGGGCAACCGCCTCAGTGGCCTGGTCGATGCGGAACTGGAAGGCCCCATGGGCAAAATGCCCATGCGGACGGAAATCACCGCTCGGCGCATGGGGGATTGCCCCTGAACTGAAGGGACAGCCGCGGCATGTTACAGGCCATTATCCTGATCCTGTTATGTCAGTTGGCAGGTGAAATAACCGTATTGCTGCTGAATTTACCCGTGCCGGGGCCGGTACTGGGTATGCTGCTGCTATTTGGCGGTCTGTTGTGGTACGGCCAGATGCCCCCGGCCCTGAAACATTTCAGCGATACCCTGTTACGCCATCTGGCCCTGTTATTCGTACCCGCCGGCGTGGGGCTGATGGCGCATTTCAGTCTGGTGGCTCGTGACTGGTTACCTCTGCTGGCCGCCCTGGTGATCAGCACCGCCCTGGCTCTGGTTGTGACCATGCTGGTGCTCGCGGCGCTGATTCGGGCCCAGGATCGGCCATGAATGAGGAATTCACCGATATCTGGGCCTTTCTGGCCGCCAGCCCCCTGCTCTGGCTCACCATGACCCTGGTGGTATTCCAGGTGGCACTCTGGCTCCACCGGCAACTGGGGGGCAGTATGATCCTGCACCCGGTATTGATTGCCATGGCGCTGCTGATCAGCATTTTGCTCCTCACGGGCACAGACTATGACACATATTTCGAGGGTGCCCAGTTCATTCATTTCATGCTGGGGCCTGCCACTGTCGCCTTGGCCATTCCCCTTTACGAACATCGTCACCAGATCCGGCAACTGCTATTACCGTTACTGGTGGCCGGAGTGGCTGGCGCCCTGGTGGCGGCCATCAGTGCAGTGCTGGTGGCGGCCCTGCTGGGTGCAGATCCCCTGACCCTGCTGTCATTGGCGCCCAAGTCGGTGACTTCTCCCATAGCCATGGGGATTGCAGAAAAGATCGGTGGACTGCCCTCCCTGACGGCAGCACTGGTTTTGCTCACGGGGGCCATCGGCTGCTTGCTTTCACCCCTGCTCATCCGGCTGCTGGGTATCCGGGATGACCGGGTCAAGGGATTTGCCCTGGGACTTTCCGCCCACGGTTTTGGCACGGCCCAGGCATTTGGCATCAGTGCCACGGCGGGTGCTTTTGCTGGATTGGGCCTGACCCTGGCAGGGGTCATGACCGCTTTTTTGCTCCCTCCTGTGACACCCTGGCTGCCAGGACTACTGCCTTGAGCCTCATAATTTGTGGTGTACTGCCGATAGAGTATGTAGGTAACGACTCGGGATGGGGACCGTGATGGAAGTCTATGTGACCAAATGGGCGCTGACTACAGGCATCGTCAAGGTAGAGGCGGAACACACGTCGGAGGATCAGAAAAGCATCTGCTTTCGCCTGTTTTTCGATGAATTGGGCAAAATCTTTTCGGTACCTCAATATGCCCACCAGGGCGAGTGGTTTACCACCCTGGAAGAGGCCCGAGCCCAGGTGGAGACGATGCGTCGCAAACAAATCACCGTCCACATGCGGGCTATTGAAGACCTGAAAACCATGGAAGTGCCGGTGATCATAGCCAACAAGGGTATTCGGGGCCGGGACGGCATGGCCAGAATCAAGGAAGAACTGATGGACTGACGCCCCTCCAGGCCGGGGTGAAATTTTTTTGAAAATTTTCGTGCATTTTTTGAAAAAGCCGGTATAATGCGCCCCACATCCAGCAGCAAGCTGTTGGTTGCAGTCAGTTTGGAGCGGTAGTTCAGTTGGTTAGAATACCGGCCTGTCACGCCGGGGGTCGCGGGTTCGAGTCCCGTCCGCTCCGCCATCTTCCAGACCCTGAGCGAATTTGCTTTCGGGGTTTTTTGTTTTAAGTGTCTTGCCCATGTGGCTCAGTGGTAGAGCACTCCCTTGGTAAGGGAGAGGTCGGCAGTTCGATCCTGCCCATGGGCACCATCTCCCCGATCGTGCAAAGCAGTCTCCCCCCCCCTGATTTTCCCGGGATAGCGTACCACCCAAGGCGGTGGTGGCTTGGGTCATCCCCTTGTGTCATCCCGATGTATATAGAATAATCCATCAGTACAGACCACACCTATACCACCCAAGCCTGTTCGTGCCATGGTCATATCGGCAACAGCAGTCCCAAAGGCAGGACAGCGCCTGGAATAAGAGAACGGGCCTGTCGAATTGCGGCATAACCGCGACCTCAATGCCACAAGGACCATTCTCGCGCCTGGGCACAAGCGTCTCGCAAGAGAAATCCCCCAACTTGTGGGGAGGGGAGGGTGTCAATGATGAAATTCACGGGGCTTGATTAATGAGTCAAAGGGTATGTGTTGAAGATCTGGCCATTTTGCTGATCGAGCCATCTCGAACCCAGCGTCAGATCATCACCAAACTGCTGTCTGATGGACAGATCCAAAAAATCGAAACCGCCGACAGCGCCGCAGCGGCTCTGAATATCATGGCCGGTTACGTTCCCGATCTGCTGATTTCCAATTTTTACATGCCGGACATGGAAGCGCCCGAGCTGTTCGCCCGGATGAGCGCCGACCCCAATCTATCAGAAGTGCCCAAGATGGTGATTTCCAGCGAACAGGACCACGACAAGCTGGACGCCGTGCGTCAAAGCGGGGTACTGGCTCTGTTGCCCAAACCTTTTGATCGTTGCGACCTGGAACGGGCCCTCAGGGTGACTCTGGATTACCTGGAAGAAGAGGAACTGGATCTGGAGGATCGGGATATCACCGAAGTCAGGGTGCTGCTGGTGGATGATTCCCGCATGGCCCGTAATCATTTGCGGCGGGTGCTGGAGCATGTAGGGGCACAACATATCGACGAAGTGGAAAACGGTGCCCTGGCTCTGGAACAACTGAGCCAGCATGAATATGACCTGGTGGTGACCGATTACAACATGCCGGTCATGGATGGTCAGGCCCTGGTCAACGAAATCCGCAGCAATCCGGCCTATGTCCACATCCCGGTGATGATGGTGACTTCCGAATCGGATATTTCCCGGTTGTCATCGGTAAAGCAGGCCGGGGTATCGGCCATCTGCGACAAGCCCTTTGAAGTGAATCAGGTGCGCAAGCTGCTCAAAAGAATCATTTGATGCATCCTCAAATCAACCTGGATCAAGCAATCGGGTAGATCATGTCTGATAAGTCAGCAATACCTTCCCGGGCAGAGCAGCCAGACCTGGACTGGAGTCAGGTTCGGGAAACCGTCATGATGCTGCATCTGGCGGTGGCCCAGATCGAGCGCACCATGGGAGATGGCAATGACTCGGTCAACACCCTGACCCGCTCCTTTACCGCCATGGTAGGTAAAAGCCAAAGTATCCACGTGGCTGCGGACAATCTGCCAGAAAGCCGGGAAAAGGACACCATTTTGAGCAATTGTCAGGAGATTGAAGCCAGCATGGCTGAGGCCATCATGGCTTTTCAGTTCTACGATCAACTCACCCAGCGTCTGACCCATATTGGCAACAGCCTGGATGATCTGGCCAGATTGGTGGCAGACCCCCAACGGCTTTACAACCCTTATGAGTGGCATGGTTTACAGCGGGCCATTCGCTCCAAGTACACCAATGAGGCAGATCGCAGGATGTTTGATGCCATTTTGGGGGGCGCCAGCATTCAGGAGGCCCTGGCCCTGCCATCTTCCACTGCGGAAGACGGGGATCGTATCGAACTGTTTTGAGCACAGCAAAAAGCCCCTTGATCAAGGGGCTTTTTGCTTTTAAAACAATATGGTAGGCGCGATTGGACTCGAACCAACGACCCCCACCATGTCAAGGTGGTGCTCTAACCAGCTGAGCTACGCGCCTGTCGTTGTTGAAGGGCGGATTATACAGGCTTCTATCAGGGTGTCAACACTCATGCGAATGGGCCGCAATGGTCAACCACCCCATCTAACCGCTTGCGCGGTTTAGGTGAGGCTTGTAAGCCTCCGGGTTGACCAGGCTCAGTCCTTGGCGGGACTCCGTTGGAGGGGTCATGACACCTTGGAATGCGCGCGCGCCAGTTCCAAGCCCTGTCGGGACGGATTAAAAGTAAGCTGGGGGTGCAGCAAATCGAGGCTGGCTGCCACCTTCCGTCCGCTACCGGGTGCAAACCACCGAGACCTGGATCACCCACCTGCGACGCTGGAGCCCCGTCACCGCCCTGAGTTTGGAGAGCGCCAGGTTCGATACCCAGCTTCTCGAAAACCCCGAGCTGTTGAGTATTGATGTTATCATGGTGATATGGCACAACACAGGGGTGACTAACCTACCGCTAAAATCATCTTACGGCTTCCGCTATCACTCCGATCTCATCGGCGGTTCACTGATGGTTTTTGAGAGTCGAATTATCGCGGATCTGATGCTGTCCGATGTTGACCGGGCGGCCTGGAAGACCGCGATCCATGACGAGAATCGCCTGCAAAAGGCGCGTCCCGCCACGGCGACGCGTGTGGCCCGTGCGGTTCGTCAGCGCCTTGAGCGGCTGGAAGCGCCGTTTTGGCAAGCACTGCGGGATGGTGATGACCAGCTGGCGACCCAAGTGGCGTTCTGTGCCGCCCTTGCACGCAACCCATTGTTGGTGGAGTTTCTGGAGGTCGTGGTGACCGATGCTTTCGTCACGCGGGCAGAGATCCTCGAGCTCTACCACTGGGACGATTTTCTGGACGAGCGCGTGTACCGTGATGCATCAATCGCCGACTGGACGAGCGCCTCCAAACGCAAGATGAGGCAGGTTGCCTTTCGGATGCTGGCAGAAGTCGGTTTACTGGAAAGCACCCGCAGCCGCCGTCTGCGCCCCCTGTTTTTGAGGCCGGAACTGGTGGGGCTACTGGAGAGACATCGGTTCACCCGGTTGCTGAATTGCCTGAAGGCCCTGGGTCCACGGTAATCCGACCCGGGCGGGCAGGAGGGGCAATCGCCCGGGGCTCGCTGGTTTTGCGGGGGGTGGGTAGAATGCCCTTAAAGAAGACAAACGCTGACACAGGGATGGGAACCGAATGCCGCTGACCCGCCGGGACGATCCCCACCTCAAGAATCGCCTCAACCAGATCACCGACAGGATCACAAGCCCGAGCTTTCTCTCCGGCCAGGGGCTGGGCAATGAAATTGGCTTCTGGGTTTTCGACTATCCACCCGAGCACGAACTGCAGGTGCGCGAGTACCTCGGCTTCCTGGAGGGTGTGCTGGCCCGCCAGCATGGCGAGCTGAAGGTGGATCACGTCAATCTTCTGCGCGTCTTGCGCGACTACCTTGAAGAACGCTGTTTCCTCGAAAAGGCCATCGCCATGCAGCAGCAGAAGGGAGATCAGGCGCTGCTCAAGGCCCTTCGTGGCCCCCTGCACATGGACAAGTTCGCGCCCTTCCTGATGGGACACGCTTTGTCTGAAGACCCGGATGTGGTGCTGATTTCTGGCGTGGGCAGCGTCTGGCCCGTGATGCGCGCCCACAGCCTGCTCAATGCACTGCATGGCCGGCTCGGCCATAAGCCGCTGGTCCTGTTTTATCCCGGCAGTTATGACGGTCAGAGGCTGACTCTTTTCGACCAGATCACCAGTCACCCCTACTACCGTGCATTTTCGCTCGTGCCGTCATCGCGGACCACCAGCACCTCGGCCCAGTGAAATTCACCTTGAGATCCCCATTTGCCCTGTCCGCAGGGCAGGGTGCCGCCAGTTAAGGAATCGATCGGACATGCGTATCCAGGAGCTCTTCCAGAAACCCTTGCACCGTCCCATCAATGGGGTCGTGAAGGCCGACCAGAAGGACCGGGAAACGGTCTACCAGGAACTTGATGAGTACGTGGTGACCAACGAACTGGAGAAGCATTTCCGTGCTTTCTTCGAGTCCTACACCACGCCGCTGGGTGACCCGTCCCTTGCCAACCGGGTCGGTGTCTGGATCTCCGGGTTCTTCGGCTCCGGTAAGTCACACTTCCTCAAGGCCCTCTCTTACCTTCTGGCCAATATCAAGGCCCAAGACGCAGATGGCCACGAGCGATGTGCCGCCGATTTTTTCGACGAGAACAAGCTTCATGACCCGATGATCCGCGCAGACATTGCCAAGGCCGTGCAGGAACCGGCGGATGTCATCCTGTTCAACATCGACAGCAAGGCCAGTTCCAACGACGCCGGCAATCCCATCCTCAACGTCTTCCTGCGGGTCTTCAATGAATATCAGGGGTTCAGCGGCGACCACCCCCATATCGCCCACATGGAGCGTCACCTGGCACAGCGTGGCATGCTCGAACGCTTCAAGGCCGCCTTCCAGGAATCCAGCGGCATGGTTTGGGAAGAGGAGCGTGATGGCTATCAGTTCTACCAGGACGACATTGAAAAGGCGATCAGCCAGACTCTGGAGCTTTCACCCGAAGCCGCTCACCGGTGGTTTGAGCAGTCCGAAGAGGCTTTCAGCGTTTCGGTGGACAATTTCTGCCGTTGGGTGAATGAATATCTGAACGATCAGTCCCCGACACGGCGCATGGTTTTCATGGTCGACGAAGTGGGCCAGTTCATCGGCAGCAATACCCGGCTCATGCTGACCTTGCAAACGCTGACCGAGAACCTTGGAACCATCTGCAATGGCCGCGCCTGGATCGTTGTGACCTCCCAGGCCGACATGGACGCAGTGCTGGGGGAGATGACAGCCGCCAAGGCCAATGACTTTTCCAAGATTGCCGGACGCTTCAAGACCCGCCTGTCACTCTCGAGTTCCAACTCGGATGAGGTGATCCGCCGGCGCCTGCTGGCCAAGACCCCGGCGGCCCGAGAGGAGCTCTCCGGGGTGTTCGAGGCCCAGGGTGCGATCCTGCGCAACCAACTCACCTTCGATCGCTCCGGTCCCACCTTGAAGAACGTGGATGGCACCGAGAGCTTCATTGCCAACTACCCTTTCGTGCCTTACCACTTTCAGCTGGTCCAGAAGGTCTTCGAGGAGATCCGCAAAGTGGGTGCCACCGGGGCTCACCTGGCCTACGGTGAGCGCTCCATGCTCGATGCCTTCCAGATAGCCGCCAAGGCGGTGAGCGACCAAGAGGTCGGCGCCCTGGTGCCAATGCATAGCTTCTACAGGGCTGTGGAGGGGTTTCTCGATACGGCCGTCAAGCGCACCATTGACCAGGCCAGCGAGAACGCGGCGCTGGATGACTTTGACGTGGAAATCCTGCGTACCCTGTTCATGATCCGTTATGTGGACCTGGTCAAGGGGACGCTCGACAACCTGGTCACGCTCTCCATCACGCGCATAGATGACGATCGCCTGGCGATCCGTGAGCGCCTCGAAGGCACCCTGGCCCGTCTGGAGAAGGAGAGCCTGGTCACTCGCAATGGTGAGGAGTACCTCTTTCTTACCAACGAGGAGCGGGACATCACCCGCAAGATCAAGGCCACCGAGATCTCCAGCAGTGACGAGAACAAGGAGTTGGCCAACCTGATCTACAAGGATCTGCTACGCGACCGCAACAAGTACCGCTACCCACTCAACAAGACCGACTACACCATTGGCCGGTATCTGGATGGTCACACCCTCGACGGTCGGTTTCAGACCCAGCTCCGCGTCGAGGTGGTATCACCGCTGGACATCGATTATGGCCGAAGCTATGCCGACCAGAGCGGAGAGGCCGCCTGCATCTTCAAGAGCAGCGAAAACCAGGGGCAGGTACTGATCCGCCTCAGTGATGACAAGGCCTTCTTTGACGATCTGCGTACCTTTCTCAAGACCGAGAAATTCATCCGCCTGAACGCCGCCTCTGGCGATAGCAACGTGGAGCGCATCCTGGCCGACCGTGGCCGGGAGAACCAGGCACGACGCAAGCGTCTGCGCATTCGTCTGGAGGAAATGTTGCTGGATGGGAATGTTTATGCCCTGGGCCAGAAGCTCGATCTCAACCGCAGTCAGCTCAACAGCCGTCTGGATGGCGCTTGCGAATACTTGTTGAAGAATACCTTTGGCAAGCTGGGATATCTAAAAATGCTCAGCGCCGAACCCACCCGTGAATTGCTGGCTGTGCTTACTGCTGATGATATTACTCAGTTGAGCATTGGCCTTGATGGGGAAGAGGGCAATCCCCAGGCGGTGCGCGAGGTGGAGCAGTACATCAACCTGCACAATGGCGAGCCGGTGGCGCTCAATGCATTACTGGAGCGCTTCAGCAATCGGCCCTTTGGTTGGCCGGTGGAGGAAACCCTGCTGATCCTGGGCAGGCTGTTTGCCGTGGGTCGCCTGACGTTCCATACCGCAGGGCCCGCCCTGACGGGCAAGGAAGCCTTTGATCTGCTCAACAACGCGCGCCGGCGTGGTGAGGTGAGGGTACAGAAGAAGCGCCAGACGGACGAGGCCGTGCTGGGCCAGGTGCGTAATCTTACCAGGGATCTATTCAGCAAGCTGGGGCCGTCCAGCGAGAAAGAACTTTACGCCTTTTACCAGGAACAGTTCGGCCAGTGGCGCAAACAGCTGGAAGGCTACCGCAGCAAGACCGAGGTGGGATATTTCCCCGGCCGCGCCGACATCGACAGCACGCTCAAGGCCGTCGAGCGCCTGCTTTGCATCGACGACAGCTTCGATTTCTTCAAGGCCGTAGCCGAGCAGAAGGATGACCTGCTTGATCTTGAAGAGGTCTATCGCGACCTCCACGAGTTCTTCACCAAGCAGCTCACCACCTGGCAGCAGCTTTCAGAGGCGCTGACTCGTTTCCAGCCCAATCGCGGGATGCTGGAGAAGAACCCAGAGGCCCAAAAGGCCCTGGCGGAGCTGGATCGCATCCATGCCGCTGATGCGCCCTACGGCCTGTTGCAGAAAGTCGCCGGGTTGATTCACACCGTGGAGGAGATCAACCGGCAGTTACTGGAGCGCAAGCGTGAACATGCACTGGGCCTGATCGACAAGCGTATCGCTCGCATCAGCGCCGAACTCGTCAGGAGTGGCATTGGCACCCCGGAACTGAGCAACCAACTGCTGCGCCCCCTGCAGCTGATCAAGCGGGAGATTGAATCGACCCGCAGTATTGCCCAGATCTCCATGCTCCAGGGGGAAATGGCCAGAGAGCGAGAGGATGAGAGCCTGGATGCCCTGCATCGCGCCCAGGAACTGGCGGCCCGGCAGCAGGGAGTGGGGCCGGTGGACTCAGAGGAGGCCGACGACCGGGGGGATGATGTCCACGGCACGGGTTCAGTCACCTCCACCAAGGCCGGTGATGATGCTCAGGAAGTGCGCGAGCGGGATCCTGTGGTGGCACCCAAGCCGGTGGTCGAGGTATCCGTCAGACGGATACTGGGTCGCACCCATGAAGGGGTTTATCTGGAAGACCAGCAGGAGGTGGATGCCTTCCTCGATGCACTCAAGCGCGAACTGGAAGAGGCGATCCAGTCCAACAAGCGTATTCGCCTGCGCTGATGCGGGGGGGAGACAGTAGGAAGTCTGATATGGACAATTTTAGCGACTACATCGTCTACGTGGACGAAAGCGGCGATCATGGCTGCAATGAGCATGTGCCAGGGCGGCAGGCAGAATGCCGGGGTGGGCTATGAGCAGTGGGGATTAAAACGCTTCCCCCAGAAAAGCGAAGAGCCTCGATGACACTCACCGAAGCTCAGACGCCGACCGGGCACTCCCAGTCCATTTGCCACCAGTATAGTCCGGGCGGGCCGGGACGAGCAAGCACGACTACGGCAGCGCTCAGCGAGAGCCGTACCATGATCGTGATCCACCGCTTGCCGTCATCACTGTTGCGCGTCGAAGCCTGTCCCATATCCTGGGACACAGGGCAACCGGGATCATCTTGCCTGCCAAAGGCCAGCTGTACGTGAAGGAATTCAGCATGAACACTGCCAACATCAAGAAGTACGCCCCCAAGGCGCGTACCCGCTTCATTGAAACCATGACCCGCCAGGCCGCCCGCTACGGGATCACCAAGGGCAACGTGGCGCCTGCCGAGGTGCGTGGCGATGTGATGCTGATCAGCACCCTGGACGGCCAGACCCACAGCTTTCCCAAGGCGCTGCACGGCCCCCGCGAGGCCCTGGCCAGGTGGGTGACCCAATTGGGCTTCGAGCAGGCCATGGAGCAGGCCGCCTACAGCTGGTTCAACCGCCTGTGTGCGATTCGCTTCATGGAACTCAAGGGGTATCTGGATCATGGTCGGCGGGTGCTCTCCCATCCGGCTCACGAGGGCAGTTTCCAGATCCTCGACGACTGCCTGGAAATCGACCTGCCCGGACTCGATACCGCCCGGGTGCGCGAGCTCAAGCTCGACGGCACCCAGGACGAGGCGCTCTACCGCGAGCTGCTGCTGGCCCAGTGCCACGCCCTGCACGAGGCCATGCCGTTCCTGTTCGAGCCACTGGACGATGCCAGCGAGTTGCTGCTGCCGGACAACCTGACCAAGACCGACTCCCTGATCCGTGAACTGGTGGAGGCGATCCCCGAGGAGGACTGGCAGGAGGTGGAGGTGATCGGCTGGCTCTACCAGTTTTACATCGCCGAGAAGAAGGACCAGGTGATCGGCAAGGTGGTCAAGAGCGAGGACATCCCCGCCGCCACCCAGCTGTTCACCCCCAACTGGATCGTTCAGTACCTGGTACAGAACTCTGTCGGCCGCCAATGGCTGCAGACCTACCCGGACTCCCCCCTCAAGGGCCGGATGCCTTACTACATCGAGCCGGCTGAGCAAACGCCCGAGGTGCAGGCCCAACTGGATGCCATCACACCGGCGAGCATCGACCCCGAGCGCATCAAGGTGCTGGACCCGGCGTGTGGCTCCGGCCACATCCTGGTGGAAGCCTATAATGTACTGAAGGCCATCTACGAAGAGCGAGGCTACCGCTCCCGCGACATTCCCAGGCTGATTCTGGAGCACAACCTGTTTGGCCTGGATATCGACGACCGCGCCGCCCAGCTTGCCGGTTTCGCACTGCTGATGAAGGCCAGGGAAGACGACCGCCGGATCTTCAGTCGTGGCATCCGCATGAATGTGATGGCCCTGCAGAGCACCCGGCACCTGGATGCCGGGAGTCTCTGGAGGGATCTCAATCTGACTGGCGACTGGCACCGGGGGCAGTCCCAGAGCCTGTTCGAGAGCGAGCAGACTGAACTGTCCAGTAATGACAGCACCTTCAAGGTCATTGTGGATCTGATCGAGCGTTTTCAGGAGGCCAAGACGTTTGGGTCGCTGATTGAGGTGTCGAACGATCTGGAAGCTCCACTCAAGGCCTTGCTGGGGGAGTTAGGTGAGCTTGCCCACAAGGGCGATACCATGCAGAAGACCGCTGCCAGGCAGTTGATGCCGATTGTGCGGCAGGCGTGGGTGTTGGCGCAGCGGTATGAGGCGGTGATTGCTAACCCGCCGTACATGGGCAGCAAGGGGATGAACAAGGCGCTGAAGGATTATGCCAAAAAGGCGTACCCAAACAGCAAATCTGACCTTTTTGCCATCTTTATGGAGCATGCCTTTAGTCTGCTGACGCCGCTTGGCTACAACTCTCAGATCAATATGCAGTCATGGATGTTTCTCTCCAGCTACGAAAAGCTGCGGGAATGGCTGCTGAGTAATGCCACAATCATCACAATGGCCCACCTTGGGTCTCGGGCTTTTGACAGCATTAGCGGCGAAGTTGTCTCAGCTACTGCTTTTGTGATGGAAAAAATTGCGAAACCGGATTTTCAAGGTGCCTATATTAGGCTGGTTGATGGTAAATCGGAATCAGAGAAGAAAGATGCTATTTTGAAGGCCATTCAGGACCGTCAATGCGGGTGGCTCTATGAGGCGAAGCCGGATGATTTCAAGAAGATTCCGGGGAGTCCGGTGGCTTATTGGCTTTCAGAGAAAATGCTTGATCTTTTTTACAGCCGTCCCTCTCTTAAAAGCAAATGTTCACTAAGAGAAGGAATCAATACTGGTGAAAATGATAGATTTCTCAGGAGATGGTACGAGATTGATTATGAAAAATTTGCCAAACCTTCGGGTATTGACCTCGAAAGAGTCGAGAAAAGATGGTACGCACATCGTAAGGGTGGGGAGTTTAGGCGATGGTACGGAAATCTTGATTATGTTTTGAACTGGCAGTTTAATGGCAAGGCTATTCATGACTTTCACGGCCTCCCCATTGATTACAATGGGGCTCCCGTAAGGGGGAAGTCGTTTTTTTTTAAACCAGGCCTTAGCTGGAGCAGAATTACATCTGGAAGCTTTGCGGTTCGCTACTATGAAGTTGGAATGACCTACGACTCTACAGCTCCCTCAGTTTTTTCAAACGAGGGTGGGCTTGATGTAATTATGGGCTTTCTAAACAGCTGCGTTGTCTTTAAGCTACTCGAGGCTCTTAGTCCGACTATGGATTTTAGAATAACAAGCATGGGGCGTCTGCCATTAATAGAGGTAGAGGCCAGCGTGAGGCATATAGAAAAACTAGTAAACAACTCCAAGCTGGATTGGGATGCGTTTGAAACGTCTTGGAATTTCTCGGAGCCTCCTATATTAGAAGAGAAATTTTCCACTAAAAAGTTAAGCTTGGTCTTTAAGTGTGCGCGAAGTGAATGGCAAGACTTAATATCAGAAACACAGCGCCTTGAGGTAGAGAATAATAAAATATTTATTTACGCATACGGCCTTCAAGACGAACTTGATTCCGGTGTCCCGCTGCAAGATATCAGCCTGAATTGTAACCCCCATTACCGCTACGGTGGCAACCGTTCTGAAGAAGAGCTGGAAACCCTGCTTCAGTGCGACACCCTCAAGGAGCTGGTCAGCTACGCCATCGGCTGCATGATGGGGCGATACTCGCTGGACAAGCCCAGCTTGATCCTCGCCAGCCAGAGCGAGACCATTCGCGACTACCTCGCCCAGATCCCTGAGCCCAGCTTCGCCCCGGATGAAAACGCCATCATCCCACTCACGGATCAGGAGTGGTTCCCCGACGACGCCACCAACCGCTTCCGCGACTTCGTTCGCACCGTCTGGGGTGACGAACACCTGCAAGAGAATCTCGACTTCGTGGCTGAAAGCCTCTGCCTGCACGCCATCAAACCCAAAAAAGGCGAAGCCGCGCTGGACACTATCCGCCGCTACCTGAGCACCCAGTTCTTCAAGGACCATCTACGCACCTACAAAAAGCGCCCCATCTACTGGCTGTTCAGCTCCGGCAAGCAGAAAGCCTTCGAGTGCCTGGTCTACCTGCACCGTTACCACGAAGGTACCTTGGCCGAGATGCGCACCGACTATGTAATCCCCCTCACCGAAAAACTCACCAGCTACATTGAAAAACTGGAACAGGACAAGGAAGCCAGTGCCTCAGCCGCAGAGGCCAAGCGCATCGAGAAGGAACTGGGCAGGCTCTACAAGCAGCAGGCCGAACTCAACACCTTCGATGAAAAGCTGCGCCACTATGCCGACCAGCGGATCTCACTGGATCTGGATGATGGGGTGAAGGTGAATTATGGGAAGTTTGGCGAGCTGCTGGCGGAAGTGAAGCAGGTCACTGGTACATCCTGAGAGGAGCCTGTTGATGCAAATCCGGCAGTTGAGTATCAAAGGCTTCAAGAGCCTGTCGTCGCTGATCATGGAGGATGTCAGCCCGCTGATAGTGATGGCCGGGCCCAATGGCGCAGGAAAGAGCAACCTGATTGATGCGCTGGTCTTTCTGGGTGCCGTGGTCAAGCGTGGCGCAAAGCAGGCGATTCGTGAATTTGGCGGATTTTCGCAGATTCACTGTTTCAAGCATTACACAGTGAATCGAACCACCATTGAGTTTGCGCTGAAGATGCGACTGCAGGCGCGTGACTATGACTATCGCCTGACGCTCAACAACATCGACCATACGCCGCAGCTGGTAGAACATCTGAAGGTGGATGGCGAGGTGATGATCGAGCGCTCCAGCGGTGGGTCGGCACACGTCAGGCTCGATAGTTCAGGGGAACTGAGGGCGCTGGATAACTACGCCCCGGACATGACCGCACTCATGCTGCTGAGTCAGTTGCCGGTTTATGATTATCTCACCAATATTCGCGTGTTTCGCATCGACCCTGCCGCTGCCAAGGAGCCGGACACATCCGATACGGATGCCACAGAGCTGCACAGCCATGGCCGTAATGTCGCTACCATGCTCTCCGTGCTTGAGAAGGATGAGCACTTCCGCCAGCAGGTGCTGGAGTGGATCGGGCTGATCGTGCCGGGCATGGAGCGGGTCGCCACCGAGCATCAGCGTCGCGATGGCTCCACGGTTATCACCTTCAAGGAGGAGGGAACCAAGACGCTATTCCCGGCGCGGCTGGTATCGGATGGCACCATGTATGCGCTATGTATCCTGACGGCGGTGCTGAGCCGATCGCGTGAGCTGGGCATGACCCTGATAGAGGAGCCGGAGCGCGGTCTGCACCCCCAGGCCATCGGGGAGCTTATACAGCTGATGCGCGAAAATGCCGAGGCAGAACACCCGATCTTCTTGACCACGCATAGTGAATCCGTAGTGCGTAACACACAGCCGCAAGAGCTTTGGCTGGTGGCCAAGGAGCAGGGGAAAACGCAGCTTCGGCCGGTGCGAGAGGCCGCTGATCTACTGGATAGCATTCCTCTGGACAAAGCCTGGCTGACCAACCTGCTGGATGGAGGTCTGCCGTGGTGAGTGTCGGGTTTATCGTGGAAGGGGATAGCGAGAAAATTGTGGTGGAGTCTGAGCGCTTCGGCGATTGGCTTACCGAGCATGGTTTTTGGCGAGTCAACCCCGTCATCAACGCCAAGGGCGGCGGCAATCTGCTGCCACAAAATATCCGTGTGTTCCTGGCAGCACTTGAACAGGCCGGTGCTCAACAGGTGGTTGTCATCACCGATCTGGAGCGTGAAGCGTCCGTCACCACTGTCAAGGCACGCATCGAAACACCGGGCGTGGATGTCATCTTCGTCGCCGTCAAGGCGCTGGAGGCATGGTTTTTGGCCGACACCCAGGCCATGTGCCGCTGGCTGGGCATCGCGGATTTTTTCGAGGCGCAGCCGGAAAGGACACCGGATTTGCCTTGGCAGTATCTGAAGGATGTTGCCAAGGCTCATGGCAAACAAGGACCAGGCAGCAAGGCCGCCTTTGCCAAGCGGTTTACCCGATATCATGGTTTTGATGTCACGCGATCCGCCCAGCATCCCGAGTGTCCCAGTGCCCGGGAGTTGGTGGACCATTTCCAGCGACGGACAATGTAAGGAGGCCTGATGCAACTCAGCCAGCTTCAGCAAGGTTTGCAGCAGACCTTTTTTTCGGATGGCCACCGCCTGGTCTTCTGGTACGACGCGCACGGCCATTTTGCCGATGCATTGGATGACCTGGCCCTGGATGGCGTGCAGATCCTCAACATGGCAGGTCAGTCCACCTTCGGCGTGAAGCTGCGTCTGGAGCTGGAAGAGCCGCAGACGCCGACGCTGCTGTACTTCCCCTGCGCCGAGCCGGCGCCGGAGGATGACTGGCTGTTGGACATCAAACTCTACTCAGGGCGCTTCTATGCCGATCAGCTGTCGATGATCTTCAATGAGCTGGGCCTCAGCCGGCACATGCTGCGGGAACATCTGGCCCGGCGGCAGGGGTTCCTGGGCAGCCGCAAGCGCATCGAAGCCCTGAAGCGCCTGGTCACGCCAGAGATGGACGACGATGAGCTGGACCTGGCCATGTGCGCTGCCTTGTTGGGCGCATCGGCCTGTGACATCGCCACCTTACTGTTCCACCTGGGCGATGAGGCCGTGTCTGATGACGTGGGGGTGGAAGGCACGCCCGCTTCACTGGAGGAGATGACCAAGTATGGTCTGGTACCCAGTCTGGTTCGGGCCTTGCGGCAGGAAGTGGGTTACCCGGCGACCCAGGCAGAACTCGACGGCGAGACACCGCTGCATTTTGGTCAGTTGATGCTCCGGCTGCTGATCACCGGTTATTGCGAGAGCATTTCCGAGATTCCCGACTGGGCGCAGGGGCAGGCCATTGCTTCGGTGAACGCCCGAGCCACCTCACGGGCGCTGCTCTCACGCTGGCGGGACAGCTCACGTTTCTACCCGGCCTTCGATGTGATCTCCGGGTGGGTGGCCCAGGCCCTGCGCATCGAGGACAAGATCCGTGACGTACCGCTGGAACGGCTGGCCAATGTGGCTACCTTTGAAGCAGTGGAGAAGCAGATCATCGTCGATTTATGCCAGGCCATTCCCGAGGCGGATGGCCGGGATCTGGAGATGTTTCGCGGTATCATCGCCAGTCGCCTGGATGGCTATTGGGCCTCACGGCACAAGAATGACGAACGGCGGGTTCGGTTTCGGCAGCTTTACGCGGCCTTGAGTGCCGCCATCGACCTGTTCGCCCTGCGGCAGCAGCACCGGGATGGTTTCCACTATCCCGGTATCGAAGCCCTGTATCAGGCCTACTGCAAGGAGCTTTACCGTTTTGACACCGCTTATCGTCACTATGTGGTGGCATCGGACAGCACCAGTGTGGAGCTGCTCAAGAAACTCGATGAGGCGGTGGAGCGATGCTACGACGAATGGTTCCTGGGGCATCTGACTCGCAACTGGAGCGAGCGAATGGATGCGGAGGACCGCCTCCGCAATTGGCGGTTGCCCCATGTCCCCAATCAGCAGCATTTTTTTCGTGATGTGGTGAAGCCCCATCTGGACGCCCATCGTAGTGCGCGCCTGGTGGTGATCATCAGTGATGCCTTTCGCTATGAAGCCGCCGAGGAACTGCGCGAGCGCATCAATGCCAAGCGCTACTGCGAGGCCACCCTGAAAAACCAGTTGGGTGCGGTGCCCAGCTACACCAGTCTGGGGATGGCGGCACTGCTACCCCATCGGGAGCTGAGTTACCAGCCGGGCAGTGACACCGTGCTGGTGGATGGCAAATCCAGCCAGGGAACAGAAAACCGGGGCCAGCGACTTGCAGCCGCTGTCCGCGACCGGGCTGCCATGGCGGTGACTGCCGAAGAGGTCAGGGGGTGGTCACGTGAGCAGGGTCGTGAAGCCATCAAGGGCATGCAGCTGGTCTACGTGTATCACAACGTGGTGGATGCTCGCGGTGACACCGCCAGCACGGAGAGCGAGACCTTTTCTGCAGTGGAAGACGCCATCGAAGATCTCGATACGCTCACCCGAAAGATCCTCATGCACCTGAATACCAGTACCGTACTGATCACGGCTGATCATGGTTTCCTGTTTCAGCGCAGCAAGCTGGACGCCACCGACCGCACCGCGCTGGATGAGAAGCCGGCCACTGCCTTCAAGAGCAAGAAGCGCTATGTGCTGGGCACCACGTTGCCCGAGAACCCAAGTGTATGGCACGGCCATACCCGTGACACGGCAGGCACCTCCTGTGATACGGAGTTCTGGATTCCCAAGGGCGCCCATCGCTTCCACTTTGTCGGCGGAGCCCGCTTCGTGCATGGGGGTGTTCTGCCCCAGGAGATCGTGGTGCCGGTGCTTACCGTCAAGCAGTTGCGGGGAGAGCGGGTTGAGGAACGGACGCTCCGCAAGGTGAGCGTGATCTCACCCAAGGCGTCGCTGAAGATGGTCAATAACATTCAGCGTTTCGAGTTGTTGCAAACCGAGGCGGTGAGCGAACGTCTCAAGCCCATCACCCTGGCGGTGGCCATCTTTGAAGGGAGTGAGTCCGTCTCAAGCGAAGAGACCGTGACCTTCGATAGTGCCAGTGAAAAGATGAACGAACGCATGAAGTCCATTCAGCTATCGCTTTCGGGTACTGACTTTGATCGCAAGCGGGACTATTTCCTGGTGCTGCGTGACAAGGATCTGGGCACAGAGTTGGAGCGGTATCGGGTGGTGATTGACCTGGCTTTCACCGATGATTTCTTTTGAGGTTGTCAATTGACAACCCTGACGGCGAATGCCTAAGCTCTAGGCAGGAGATCCGATGACGACCTACGATTTCACCCTCAAGTTTGCCGTTCCCGGTGACCTCGGCACGGAGGCGCTGGAATCCCGTCTCTTCGAGGCGGGCTGTGACGATGCCTTGATCGGCGTTGGGCTGAAGGGGCGCTTGGCCCTGGATTTTTCCCGCGAGGCGGTGTCGGCTCAGCAGGCGATTACCAGCGCCATGGCGGATGTGAAGCGCGCCATCCCCGAGGCCCGCCTGATCGAGGTGGGGCCTGACCTGGTCGGTGTCACGGATATCGCCGAGCTACTGGATTTCACTCGCCAGAACATGCGCAAGCTGCTGCAAACGCACCTGGCGACCTTTCCGCTGCCGCTGCATGCGGGGCGTGCCTCGCTGTGGCACCTGGCCGAGGTTCTGGACTGGTTTCAGACCCATCAGCTCAGGAAGATCGACGACGCCTTGCACGAGGTGGCGCAGACCAGCATGCAGGCCAATGTGGCCCGTGAAAGCCGCCGGGTGCCGGCGGAACACATCCGCCACTTCGATGATGTCCTGGTGTCATAAATGACCAATCCGATGGAACCCACTCGAATGGAAGCGTTCCCCCGCGTCAGCTTCGAAGAGCCTGCCGATCTCGATACACTGCTCAACACCCACTTCGCCGATCGGGTGGTGCGCAAGGACCTGACCCAGCGCGTCAAGGAAGGCGCCAACGTGCCGGTCTACGTCTTGGAGTATCTGCTCGGCATGTACTGCGCCTCCGACGACCAAGAGGTGATCGACCAGGGCCTGAAGAACGTCAAGACGATCCTCACCGACAACTACGTGCGCCCCGACGAGGCCGAGAAGGTCAAGTCACTGGTCCGTGAGCGAGGCAGCTTCAAGGTGATCGACCGGGTGACGGTGCGCCTCAACGAGAAGCAGGATTGCTATGAGGCCGCGTTCAGCAACCTGGGAATCAAGGACGCCGAGATCTCGGCGGGCATCGTCAAGGAGCACGAAAAGCTGCTCGTGGGCGGAATCTGGGTCATCGCGACCGTGACTGCTCCCCGCCCTAAGCGCTGACGCGCCACGGGCGAGGCTTCCCACTTCTCAGGCAGCAGCCGGCGATGTGCCGGACTTACGCAAGCCTCCATGGGCAGAGACGGACAGCCCTTCCGCCTTCAACTTTACTATGCCTTGATGCTTGATGTTCAGCGCCGCGTTGATATCCCGGTCATGCTGTGTGTGGCAGGCCGGGCACGCCCACGACCGGACGTTCAACGGCATGGCGTCCCTCTTGTGCTGGCAGACATGGCAGGTCCTGGAGCTGGCAAACCACGGGTCGATCTTGACCAGATGCTTGCCCTGCTCCTTGGCCTTGTAGTCCAGCTTGGTGATCAAGGCATGCCAGGACGCATCGCCGATGTGCTTGGCGAGTCTGGCGTTTTTCATCATATTTTTGACCTTCAGCGTCTCGACGATCACCGCTTGGTTGTCGTCAACGATCTGTCGAGAGAGCTTGTGCTGGAAGTCGTGGCGGGCATTGGCGACCCGCTCGTGGGCCTTGGCGACGAGTAACCGTGCCTTGGCCCGATTGGCGCTGCCTTTCTGGCAGCGGGAGAGGGCTTTCTGCTTGCGCTTGAGGTTCTGCTGCGCCCGATCGCACGGTGGAAGAATCTGTGCTGCAACCCATTCAGATCAAGATTGATCCCGGCAGCAAGACCACCGGAGTCACGGTGATCCGGGAGGATGATGCTGATCCAGAGCATCAGCAGGTACTGATGCTGATGGAAATCGAGCATCGAGGTCAACACATCAAAGATGCATTAACCCAGCCCGGGCCTTTCGTCGGCGGCGCCGGAATCAGTTGCGCCACCGGGCGCCCCGGTTCCACATCAGGGTATTTTTTCGGTGACCTGTTTTATTGCCGCACCCAACGCACCGTAGCTGATACGCTCCTGCTCCAGCCGGATACACGCTCCCAGCCGATTCTCCCGCAGATCCTCAAACAGGGATTGCTCCGCCGCTGTAAGGCGGGTGAGGGTACCGGTGAAACGCTGTCGCGGATGTTCCTGGCCCCACAGGTCACGGTGGGCCTCAAGGGTCGCCCGGTCCATGAGCAGGGAACGGGCCTGAGGCAGACGGGCACGAAGCCGGTCCAGGATGGCAAAGCCATGGGTGTCAATGTCGCCCCAGTAATGGATCTCCGCCTCTGTCAGCCAGGGGATGTCCGCCAGTCTTTCCAGACCATAGCCCAGGCCAAAAATCACCAGACTACCGGGGGTGTCGGGAAAGGCCAGACCATTGATCTCGTTCTCGGTGATGAATACCCGCGCCACGGCAGGCGCCAGGGCGGCAAACTGCGGCGGCGGAACCGATAGGTCCGATAGCCCCTGCAGAAACAGGCTCGGGTCCAATATGCGAAAACGGATCAGGGGCGGTTTGGGCCTTAGCCCGTAACGCAGCTCAAAGCCCCGCCCGCCACTGTGCTCCGTGTCCACTGCATCGGCAGGCAGCACGGCATCCAGCAATTCCGACAGCAGCTTGCGGCGACTTTCCACAAACTTGGTATCCACCCCCGGCAGATCCATCTGCCGTAGATAAATGCCGGGCCTGGGATGCGCCTGGAACCAGGCCAGCACCGCCAGAATCCGAGGCCAGTCACCCGCCTGTTCCAGCAGGGTGAGGGGATGGCGGATCAGCCAGTTTTCCAGTGCCGGGAAACGGGCCAGGGTTTTTTCGGCCAGGCCATGAAACCGCTGTGCCTCCCGGCTTTTTCCCAGCCATTGCAGGGCGTCGTTTTCGCTGGGCACCGTCACCCCGGCAGGCAGATCATTGGCACCGTGGACACGGTGATTCACCCGCTCCCAGCGGATTTCGTAGCCATGCCCCCGCTGTTCCCGGCTGCCAGCCCGAAGGGTACGCACCCACTGTCCCACTGCGGCAAAATCTTCCGTCAGTTCCCGGGAGCCGGGACGGCGCAGGCGCAAGGTAAGGGGAAAAAGAGCCTCTCCCGTCAGGGTGGCAGCCAGTATCTGGCCGCTGTCCCAGCGTTTTTGTAGCTGGGCACGCAGTTCGGCGGGGGTGGTCCAGCTCATGTCTGCCGGGCCGCCTTCTCGGCCTGGTACTGCTCAATGGTGAGATGGCGCACCATGGATTCCCGGCCTTCTACGCTGTGGACAAAGCCCACGCTGGACACAAAGGGTTCGATGATGTGGATTTTCTGCAACGGGGTAACAATCAGCAGTTGCAGATGCAGGCGCCGGAACAGGTCCAGGCCGTAGCGGGCCGAGTCGTCGGAACCCCGACCGAAGGCCTCGTCGATGACCACGAAGCGGAACGAGCGGGAACGGGTCTCGCCCCATTCCAGGCCGAACTGATAGGCCAGGCTGGCGGCCAGCACCGTGTAGGCCAGTTTTTCCTTCTGACCGCCGGACTTGCCGCCGGAGTCGGTGTAATGCTCGTGTTCCCGGTCGTCTTCCCGCCAGCGCTCCGAGGCGGAAAACACAAACCAGTTGCGCACATCGGTGACCTTGCGAGTCCAGCGCCGGTCCAGGTCGGTGGTGCCTTCCCGGCCACGGAAACGCTCGATGATGGCCTTGACCTGCAGGAACTTGGCCTCGGAATACTGATTGTCCTGGGAGCCGGTTAATGCATCAACGGTACAGGCCCGCAGATTTTGCTCAAATTCCCGGATTTCCGGATCTGTGGCGGTTTCCGCCAGCAGGGCAATGTAACGGTTGGGGTTGTAGTCAATCTCCCGCAGGGAGCGGTTGATGCTTTCAATGCGCTCGGTGATGGTCTGCCGCTGTTCACGCAGCCGGCTATGGAACGCTGCCACCTCGTTGATGGCATTTTCCAGCAGCAGTTGCCGGAAACGGGCCTCGAAACGGGGCAGGTCATCGGACTTGAGGGCTTCGAGCATGGCTCGGTATTCCCCCACCGCCTCGATGCTCACGTCCACTTCCCGGCTGTCCATGGGCCAGGCGTTCTGATAGCCGCGCATGGCGTCGATAATACGATCCCGCAAACCGGTGGCACTTTTGTTGGTGTTTTCGATGCGCCCGGTCAGCCATTCCCGCATCTCCCGTTCCCGGTTGTCACAGGACTCCACGCTCAGGGTATGTTCCCCCAAAGCCTCGTTCCGCATCGTCTCCAGACGGGGAAAGTAAGTATCCTGGGCCTCTTGGGGGGTGGCATCCAGCAGGGCGGCACATTCGTCCCGCTGAGCCTGGGCCTGCTCCTGTCGGAGTTGGGCCTGGCTGCGCTCCTGCTGAGCCTCCCCCAGAGCCTGTTCCGTGTCCTCCATGGCCCGTTCCAGTTCACGCAACTGGTGTGCCAGGGTGTGCAATATGTCCGACTCCTGGGTAAGTTGGGCATATTCCGTCTCCAGGGCGGCCATCTCCGTGGACAGGGGCCGCCAGTCGATGTCGTGAAAGTCCCGAAAATGGGACAGTTCAACAATCAGATCCCGCCGGGCTTCACAGGCCTTCCGGGCCTGTTCCCAGCCACCGATCCGCTCAGCCAAAACCTGTATCTGCCGGGCCAGGGTTCGGGCCTGTGTCTCCAGGGCGGCGATCTTGGCTTCATTGCTCCAGCCCAGGATGAAACGGGTGCGGTCATCCAGACGGTGACGGTCGTCTTTTTCATGGCGCTCGCCACCGGCCTTGATCTGCCCGGTCTGGGTAATGGCCCTTTGCTCGCGGCGAAACTGATCCATGTCGGCACAGCAGGCATAATCAAAGCGCCGGGCCAGTTCCTGTTCCAGCCAGCCATAAAAAACCGAATCGGGACGAATGGACAGTTTGCGTACCAGGGAATCCGGGTGCAGATCCTGAGACTGGCCCTGGCGTGTCTCCCGCACCCGAAAGTACACCAGGCGCCCCCGCAGATGGGTGCGATTCACCCATTCGGCCACCTGGGCATAGTGGGTGTCAGGCACCAGCAGGGAAAGGCCAAAGTTGTGCAGGACCCGTTCGATGGCCCCTTCCCAGTCGGTTTCCTGCTCATGTACCTGCAGCAATTCCCCCACAAAGGGCAGATCATCCACCGGCAGGTTCAGGGACTGACACAGGGCATCGCGGATGCCCAGCATGGCGGCGGGGATGTTGGAGCGACGCTGACGCAGGGACGTCAGCTCGCTTTCCAGTTCCTGATGATGTGTCCGCTGCTGGTGCAGGGTTACCCCTGCCTCGGTGATCTGGTTTTGCAGGTTATCCCTTTCTTGCTGAGCGTCTTCCAGGGCTTGAGTGAGGGCGTGGAGATTGTGCTGGAAAACAGTCAGGTCAGTGGCATCGGGCAGTGCCAGGGATTGGGCCAGATCCCGGTATCGCTCCGCCCGCTGCTGGCGCTGGTCGCGGATTTCCCGCTTGCGTTCCAGCTCGACCTTGATGCGATCCAGACGATCCCCCCCATTCTCGGCAATGGCCTGCTTGAGGTCATCCCGCCGCACCCGCTGTTCCCGCTGCTGGCGATGGTGCTGCTGGATACGCTCGGCCAGACGCGCCAGTTCTCTGTGCAGATGGGTCAGCCTCCGGTCCAGCAATCCGGCCTTGAGAGAGGCAAACCAGGGTTGGAGGGCATCCCGGCAACCCCGCAGGTTGTCCACCTCCCGGCAGCGTTCGGCATAGGTGTCGGCCCGAGCCACCAGCGGTTCCAGATGGGCAACCTGGGCCTTGGCCTTGAGCACCGCTTCATGGGCCCGGTTGAGGTCATCAAAATGGGTCATCAGGGCCTGAATGCGCTCCTCCATCGGGAAGGCTTCGAGCATGTGGCCACGGACGAATTCAGTGAGGTTACCCACGGATTTCATGGAGACGGTCTGGTTGAACAGTTCCAGGGCCTGGTCGTTGTCGATGCCAAAGCGTCGCCGGAAGGCACCGCTGTAGGGCGGGAAGCTGTCGAACAGATCTACCCCGGAGGTATCCCTCAGGCGTTTGCGCAGCCGGGTCAGGTCGCTGCCAAAGTCAGCAAAGTGGTCTGCAATATTCAAGGCCCGGTCGGCCACCACGAAGAACCGAGCCGGTTGCCCCTGATGATCCTTGATCCAGAACACCTGGGCCAGGGTGACATGCTGATCAAAACCTTCGTTATAAAAATGCCCCAGGATCACGGAATAACTGTTGTGATCCCGCAGACCCACGGCACGGCTGCTCAGTCCAGTGTCACTGCGCTCGGATTTGTAATAGCCCAACACATAGGACCGCAGGCTGCGTTCCCTGGATTCGGCACCGGCGGCCTTGTTATAGGTGATCCGTTGAGCCGGCACCAGCAGGGTGGTAATGGCATCCACCAAAGTGGATTTACCCGAACCGATATCCCCGGTGAGCAGGGCATTGTCACCCTCCGGGTACACAGACCAGACCCGATTATGGAAAGTACCCCAGTTGTAGACTTCAAGGCGCTGCAGGCGAAAGCCGGTGTGTTCATCCGATGGGGCAAATTCCAGTTCAAGCGCCATGATCGCTCTCCTCGACATGGTTACGGTATTCGGCCAGCCGCTGATCAAATTCCGCCAGCCATTGGGCGTCGATGAAGGTCTTGATGATGCGGCGCACCTCGTACTGATCTTCCTGACCCCGCAACCGGCGCAAAAACCCCAATTCCACCACCTTGTTGATGTCGGTCTGAATACGGTCCACCAGTTTGGCCTCATTGGCGGTGGGGGGCAGGAAAACCCGCAACATCTCCACCATCTGTTCCCTGGACAGGATCAGACGTGGATCACCGCCGCCGGCATCGTGTTCCACCAGCTTTTTGCGCAGCAGGGCCAGCAGCAGGCTCACCGGATAACTGAGCTGGCGACGCGGCACCAGCCGGGGCAGTTCCGTGTCGTTATCCTGGGCCGGACGCTGGCGGAGACAGGCATGACCTTCAACATCGTCCAGCATCAATTCCAGGCCCAGTATCGCCACATGGTCGCGCACCCGGGTCTGGTGGTCCTGCAATGTCTGCCAATGGCGTGGATGCTGATCCTTGTAGAGCACGCCCTTGAACAGGGTGATCAGCATGGCGGAAAAATTCAGATCGGTGTCGATATCGGTCATCAGTGCCCACGGGTGAAGATGATCTGTGGCAGGGTGGCCCGACGCAGGATACCCCCGGCATCCTGCCAATGCACAGTCTGGGGAGAGGATTCATCGATCACGCTACGGTGATCCTCGGCAGCCAGACTCAGGTAGGCCACCAGTTCTGCCAGACCCTGTTCCAGAGGATGCATCTCCAGCAGGGCCACCAGGGTGATCTGGTCCTGAGTCTGCAGGGCCTGACGAATATGGCGCTGCAGCAGGGCCCGATCCACCCAGGTTTGTTCAAACAAGGCATCGGGAGCCACATGGCTTTCTCCGGCCTGAAGTTGTTGCTGATGGATATGGGGCTTGATTGGCGGGGTGAACAGGGGCCGCTCCATAGGCAGTTCGATGCAGGGAGCGGGTTCATCCAGGGGCACTGTCAGCTCGGGGGGCTGTGTCCGCAAGGCCAGGGCGTGTTGTTCCAGTTCCCGGATCAGGGTCATGATGCGGCGGTTTTCTACCCAGGCCTGATCATCCAGATAACGGCGCAACTGTTCTGACAGGCGGGCCACCATGCGCTGGGTGTATTCACCCGCGGCGAGCCAGTCATAATGGATGCGCCGCAACCGGGTGTCCGGTGCCAGTTCGGCCACCTCCACCAGTGCCAGCGCCCGCTCCAGTTGCTCGGACAATGCTTCCTGGCGGGCCGGCGACATGAGCAGATCCCAAAAGGCGCGAAAGCTGCGTCCCTGATCAGAATCGGTGATGCGGTCCTGTTCGCCGAATACCTCATCCAGCACCGCCCCCTTGCTGCCTTCCCAGGTGGCGACTTTTTCCCGCACCTGTCGATCCAGGGCGCGGAAATTTTCCTCTACCTGACGAAAGTCTGCCAGCAATCCCCTGGCGGTTCCCGCCATTTGCAAAAACCGCTCCCGCAACTGGGTTGGGTCCATGAGTGGAACATGGCCGGCACGGATTTGTTCGATCTCCCGATCAATGGCATCCCGGCGTGCCTCCAGATCCTGAATGCGGGCTTCAGGATCGCTTTCTGCCCCCTGAAGGATCTGTTGCAACAGATCAAAGACCAGGGTCAGACGGGATTCTGCGCCGATGAAATGGGGTTGTTCCAGGCTTTTGAGCCACTGGATGACCTGTTCCGTGGCCGGCGTCAGATCGTAATGGGGTTCATCGCTATGCTCCGGGTAATAGCGCCGCAGCCAGCCCCGATCATCGGCGGACCAGTCGGTCAGGTAAGCGCGGGCGGAGCGAGGATAGGCGTCCTCACCCAATTGGCCACGCAGGTGAAACAGAAAATCCTCCAGCCGGTTTTCCAGATCAGTGGCCGCCAGTACCCGGACATTGGGGACGACGAAACTGTCATGGAGGAAGCTGATGATCATGGGGCCGTTATCTGCGATCAGCAGACGCCAGGCCGGATGCCTGCGGCGCAGGTTGTGCAAGTGGTCGTGGTCCAATCCTCAGATCCCGCTATGCCAATTAAAAGCTGATATCCCCGCTCAGGGAACAGGCGGCTCTCCGTCTTGTTGCTGCGCCGGCCCCAGATCCTTCAAGGCCATCAGGCTGGGCAAATCATCCAGAGACGATAGATTAAAGTAGTCCAAAAACCGGGGCGTGGTGCCATACAGGGCCGGACGCCCCGGCACCTCCTTATGGCCCACCACCCGCACCCACTCCCGTTCCGTCAGGGTCTTGATGATCTGGGTACTCACGGTCACCCCACGCACCGCTTCGATCTCTGCCCGGGTGATGGGTTGTCGGTAGGCAATCAGGGCCAGGGTCTCCAGCAGGGCGCGGGAATACCGGGGTGGCCGTTCCTCCCACAGGCGGGAAATCCAGGGGGAGAGGGCTTCGCGTACCTGGAAACGGTAGCCGCTGCCCACCTGACGCAAGGCGTAGCCCCGGTCGTCACAGGCCCGGGCCAGGGCCTCCAGGGCCTGACGCAACTCGGCCCGGGAAGGCCGCTCGGCGTCCTCGAACAGCCGTTCCATCTGTTCCAGGGAAAGGGGGCGATCAGCGGCCAGAAGGGCGCCTTCGAGAATGCGACAAAGCAGTTCAGGTGTCATGAGCAACATCGGCGCGTCTTGCTGCGCTCAGATAAATGGGAGCAAATAATTCTGCCTGCACCAGCTCTACCAAATGGGCCTTGAGCAGTTCCAGTACCGCCAAAAAAGTGACCACCACCCCCGGTCTGCCTTCCTCCGGGCTGAACAGGGTCACGAACGGCACCGGCCCTGATCCTAAAGCCTCCAGCACCCGGGACATGCGCTCGCGCACCGACAGGGGTTCTCGCCGGATCTGGTGATGGGTAAACAGATCCATGCGTTGCAACACTTCACTCAGGGCCAGCAACAGCTCATCCAGACCCACTTCCGGTAATGGGCGTTCCTTTTTGAGGGGCGGTGGCGCCAGGGTGGCCAGGAAGATATCCCGCTCCAGCCGGGGCAGGTCATCCAGGTCCTGGGCTGCCTGTCTGAACTGTTCGTATTCCTGCAACCGCCGCACCAGTTCAGCCCGGGGGTCCACCTCGTCTTCCACCGTGGTGGACCGGGGCAACAACATGCGGGACTTGATCTCCGCCAACATGGCGGCCATCAGCAGATACTCCGCCGCCAGTTCCAGGCGCATTTCCTGCATCAGTTCGATATACCCCATGTACTGACGGGTAATTTCGGCAATGGGAATATCCAGAATATCCAGGTTCTGGCGCTTGATCAGGTACAACAGTAGATCCAGCGGTCCTTCGAAGGTCTCCAGAAAGACCTCCAGGGCGTCCGGTGGGATATATAAATCCCTGGGTACCAGGGTCAGGGGCTCTCCACGGACGATGGCCAGTGGCACCCCTTGAGCCTGGCCGGCCCCGTCCGGCACGGGTAACAGGGCCGCAGGTTCGGCATTCATCGGTAGGCCAGCCCCATGCTGCGCCGGACCTCGTCCAGGGTATCCCGGGCGATGTCACGGGCGGCCTCGCAGCCTTCCGCCACCACGGACCGGACCAGATTGGGATCGGCCTCGTATTCCCGGGCGCGGGCCTGCATGGGCCGCAGCTCGTCCAGCACCGCGTCCACCACCGGCTGTTTGCATTCCAGACAGCCAATGCCGGCATGACGGCAGCCCTCCTGCACCCACTGATGAACATCCTCGCCGGTATAAATCTGGTGCAGGGACCAGACCGGGCATTTGTCCGGATTGCCGGGATCGGTGCGGCGCACCCGGGCCGGGTCCGTCGGCATGGTGCGAACCTTTTTCTCCACCTCTGCCGGCTCATCCCGCAGGGAGATGGTGTTGCCGTAGGACTTGGACATCTTCTGGCCGTCCAGGCCGGGCATCTTGGAGGCTTTGGTGAGCATGGGGTGGGGTTCGGGCAGGATGATGCGGCCACTGCCTTCCAGATAGCCGAACAGACGTTCCCGGTCCCCCAGGGAGATGTTCTGCTGGCTCTCCAGCAGGGCGCGGGCCACGTCCAGGGCCTCGTCCTCCCCCTGTTCCTGGTAGCGGCGGCGCAGATCCCGGTACATGCGGGCGTTCTTCTTGCCCATCTTGTTGGCGGCGGCTTCGGCCTTTTCCTCAAAACCGGGTTCACGCCCGTAGAGATGATTGAAGCGACGGGCCACCTCGCGGGTGATTTCCAGATGGGCCACCTGATCCTCGCCCACCGGCACCAGACCCGCCTTGTAGATGAGGATGTCCGCGCTTTGCAGCAGGGGGTAACCCAAAAAACCGTAGGTGGCCAGATCCTTTTCCTTGAGCTTCTCCTGCTGGTCCTTGTAGGTGGGCACACGCTCCAGCCAGCCCAGGGGCGTGATCATGGACAGCAAAAGATGCAGCTCGGCGTGTTCCGGTACCCGGGACTGGATGAAGATACGCGCCGACCCTGGGCTCACGCCCGCCGCCAGCCAGTCCACCACCATGTCCCAGACGCTATCGCCGAGGATGCCCGGATCTTCGTAATGGGTGGTGAGGGCGTGCCAGTCGGCCACGAAGAACAGACATTCATAGGAATGCTGCAATTCGACCCAGTTCTTGAGGACGCCGTGATAATGACCCAGATGCAGTCGGCCCGTCGGACGCATGCCGGACAGGACACGCTGGTTTTGTGCAGGCAGGGAACTCAAGTGGACTCCTTGGGGTGCTCGATGGGGTAAAAGTTAAAGACTCAAGGTGGTTACGTGCGCCAGGACGGCAGTGCGAACAGGGTCTGGATCAGATCCACGATGAATCCAAAGATGGGAAACAGGATCATCCCCAGGATGCCCGTGAACAACAAGACCAGAACAATCACCAGACCATAGGGTGCCACTCCCTCATAACGGGTGGCAATCCGGGCGGGCAGGAAACCGGCCACCACCCGTCCTCCGTCCAGAGGGGGGATGGGCAGCAAGTTGAGCACCATCAGCAGCACATTGATGGTGATTCCCGCCATGCCCATGTAAATCAGGGGGATGGCTGCCCAGTCGAAGGTGCCCTGCAACATCAGGCCAAGCTTGATCATCAGCGCCCAGAACAGGGCCATGAGCAGGTTGGCGATGGGGCCGGCAGCGGCGACGATGGCCATGTCCCGCTGGGGTTTGCGCAGATTGCGGGTATTCACCGGCACCGGCTTGGCCCAACCAAAAACAAAGGGGGGCGCCGGCGTCAGGGCGGTGAAGATCAGCAGGCCGATGGGCACGGCAATGGTGCCCACCGGGTCGATGTGCTTGATGGGGTTGGCGGTGAGACGCCCCAGCATCTTGGCGGTGGGATCTCCCAGTTGCTTGGCCATCCAGCCGTGGGCAGCCTCGTGCAGGGTGATGGCAAACAGCACCGGCAAGGCCCAGATGGCGATGATCTGCAAAATGCCGTCCATCAGTCCGTCCTCCGCGCCCGAACCGGCCTCACTCCTCCACCCCGGGGGGCACTTCCCCCTTGCCCCGACGCACCAGTCGAGGCACGTCGCTTTCCATGTCGATCACGGTGGTGGGCTCCAGGCCGCAGGGGCCGCCGTCGATGATCAGGTCCACCTGGGAGGACAGGCGTTCCTGAATCTCGTAGATGTCGGTCAACGGCAGGTCATCGCCGGGCATCTCCAGACTGCTGCTCATGAGCGGCTGTCCCAGGGACTTGAGCATGGCCTGGGTGATGGGATGATCCGGCACCCGCAGGCCGACGCTCTTGCGCTTGGGATGCTGCAGGCGTCGGGGCACCTCGTGGGTGGCCTTGAGCAGGAAGGCATAGGGGCCGGGGGTGAGGCTCTTGAGCAGACGATAGGCCGTGTTGCCCACCTTGGCGTAGGTGGCGATCTCGGACAGGTCGCGGCAGACCAGGGTGAGGTAATACTGCTCATCCAGCTGACGGATACGCCGGATGCGCTCCATGCCGGACTTGTTGCCGATGGCGCAGCCCAGGGCGTAGCAGGAATCGGTGGGGTAGACGATGACCCCGCCGTCCTGCACCACATCCACCACCTGCTGGATCAGGCGGGGTTGAGGGTCCACCGGATGGATCTCGATCACGCGGCTCATAGAACCTCCGAAAGGAAACCCGCGATTTCAATCACGGAAGAAATTGCGGCTGCCGTATGGCAGCCAACGAAACTGGGTATCAGGGGGGGGATTTTATCAGACCTGCGGGCTTGTGCCCGAATGATCTTGGACGTTCCGCACAAGCCGCCCCTGTGCCAACCCGCCGCCTTGCGCTAACCTAACGGGCCATTGTTCATCATCCGGGGAGTCCCATCCATGCTTTACGCCATCATCAGCCAGGACGTGGAAGACAGTCTGGAAAGGCGCCTCAGCGTCCGCCCCGCTCACTTGGCGCGGCTGCAAGCGCTACAGGATTCCGGACGGCTGGTACTGGCCGGACCCCATCCGGCCCTGGATACAACAGACCCAGGTCCAGCCGGATTCACCGGCAGCCTGGTGGTGGCCGAATTCGATTCCCTGGATGCTGCCCGAGCCTGGGCAGACACGGATCCTTATGTGGCCGCAGGTGTCTATGCCCAAGTCATGGTCAAACCCTTCAAACAGGTATTTCCCTGATTCCATTTATGTCTTGACCCCACCCATCACCACAAGGATTTTATTGCAGATGCACCCCTTCAAACTGATTCCCCTGGCCGCTGCCCTGGCCTTCACCCTGCCGGCCTGCTCCGGCAACGACCCGGAAATCCCCCTTGATACCGACCGTGGCGAGCCGGTGGCCATGGTCAATAACACCCCCATTTATGACAGTGATCTGGCAGATTTTTTGTCCCTGAGTCGCATGTCCGGCCATCAGGGTGTCCCGCAGACGCCAGACCTGGCCCTGGAAGAACTGATCAATATGGAACTGTTGCGCCAGGCGGCCATCGAGGCGGGCGTGGATCGGGATCCGCAGATGATCCGACAACTGGAACGCCTGCGCACCAACCTGCTGATCAATACCCAGGTGGAGAATTTTCTCGATGACCTGAACTTCACCGAAAAAGACCTCCGGGACGAATATGACCGTCAGGTGGCGGATATGGATACCCTGGAACTGCGGGCCCGCCATATCCTGGTGGCCAGCCAGGAAGAAGCCACTACGCTGATTACACGCCTTGAGGCCGGAGAAGCATTCCCGGACCTGGCACAGGACTATTCAACGGATGGCTCTGCCGCTGCCGGTGGCGATCTGGGCTGGTTCAGCGCGGACATGATGGTGCCGGACTTCTCCAATGCGGTGTTGGCGCTGGAGGATGGCCATTTCACCCATGAGCCGGTGGAAACAGAATTTGGCTGGCATGTGATCCTGCGGGAAGACAGCCGGGATATGGCGCCACCGCCCTTTGCCGAGGTGCAGGAACAGTTGGAGCATATTCTGGCCCGAAAAGCCCTGCAGGCTTATATGGACCAACTCCGGCAAGAAGCCCGGATGGAAATGCACGAGGAGCGTCTGTCGCCCTGATGACGGGCCACCCCAGCCCCTCTCTCCCTGGGAGGGGGCTGGGGGGAGGGCCAACTCAGACCTGCTGAATCAGCCCGGACAGTAGCGCCGTGCGCTCCCGCATCAGGGCCTCATCCCCCCGGGACTCCACGTTCAGCCGGATCACCGGTTCCGTGTTGGAACCCCGCAGATTGAAGCGCCAGTCACCAAAGCCCATGCTCAGGCCGTCGGTGTCATCCTCTTCCAGGGCACGATCCCGAAACGCCGCACCGATCCGGGTCAGGGTCTGCCCCACGTCTGCCACCCGGAAATTGATCTCGCCGCTGCAGGGAAAGGCCCGCATCCGCTCGGCCACCAGCGCGGACAGGGGCTGACCGGTCCGGCACAGGCGCTCGGCCACCAGCAGCCAGGGAATCATGCCGCTGTCGCAGTAGGCAAAGTCGCGGAAGTAATGATGGGCCGACATCTCCCCGCCATAGAGGGCGTCTTCGAGACGCATGCGCTCCTTGATGAAGGCATGTCCGGTCTTGCTCATCACCGGCACACCACCGGCCGACTGAACCATGTCCACCGTGTTCCAGGTCAGGCGCGGGTCATGGACGATCTTCTCCCCCGGATGGCGTTCCAGTAACTGGGCTGCCAGTAGCCCCACCACGTAATAGCCTTCCACGAACCGGCCCTGCTCGTCGAACAGAAAGCAGCGGTCGAAATCGCCATCCCAGGCGATGCCCAGATCCGCCCCGTGGGCCTTCACCGCGTCGGCGGTGGCACTGCGGTTCTCCGGCAACAGGGGATTGGGAATACCGTTGGGGAAACGGCCGTCGGGGGCATGGTGAACCCGGGTCACCCGGAAGGGCAACCGGGCGGCCAGGGCATCGAAGGTGGGACCGGCGGCGCCATTGCCCCCATTCACCACCAGATGCAGCGGTCTGAGCACCGACGCATCCACCAGACCCAGCACCCGCTCCACATAGCCGGCCATCACCTCCAGCGGCTCGTCCCGGCCCATCTGCACATGGCCCTCGACCGGGACGGCATCACGGGCCAGGGCCTCGATCTCGTTCAGGCCGCTGTCGCCGCTGATGGGCACGGCGCCCGCCTTCACCAGCTTCATGCCGTTGTAGTCCATGGGATTGTGGCTGGCGGTGACCATGATGCCGCCCCCCATGGCGGGCAGTGACGCGGCATGGTAGACGGTCTCGGTGCCGCACAGCCCCAGGGATCGGGTGTCCACCCCCGACTCGTTCAACCCCTGCACCAGCGCCCGGGCCAGGGCCGGACTGCTCAGACGAATATCCTCCCCCACCGCCACCGGCCCCGTTGGACGGATGACCTGGGCATAAGCCCGGCCAATGCGCCGGGCCAGTTCTGGATTCAGCTCATCGGGGACACGGCCACGGATGTCATAGGCTTTGAAACAGGCAAGATGATCGGTCATTGAAATCAAACCTTGTAGAAATCACGATACCAGCGCACGAAGTGCTCCACCCCCTGCTCCACCGGCGTACATGGACGATACCCCACGTCGTTCACCAGGTCCTGCACGTCCGCATAGGTGTCCGGCACGTCCCCCGGCTGCAGGGGCAGCAGGTTCTTTTCCGCCTTCATGCCCAGGCAGTCCTCCAGTACCTGAATGTAATGGAGCAGTTCCACCGGCTGGTTGTTGCCGATGTTGTAGAGCCGGTAGGGGGCAAAGCTGGTGGCGGAGTCAGGCTCGGCACCGGACCAGGCCGGGTTCGGCCCGGCCACCCGGTCCAGGGTGCGGATCACCCCTTCGACGATGTCATCGATATAGGTGAAGTCCCGGCGATGGCGACCGTAGTTGAAGACATCGATGGGTTTGCCCTCCAGGATGTTGCGGGTGAACAGGAACAAGGCCATGTCCGGGCGCCCCCAGGGGCCGTAGACGGTGAAGAAGCGCAACCCCACCGTGGGCAGGCCGTAGAGGGCACTGTAGGTATGGGCCATGAGCTCATTGGCCTTCTTGCTGGCGGCGTAGAGGCTCATGGGATGATCCACATTGTCGTGGACGGTGAAGGGCATGGTGGTGTTGGCCCCGTAGACGGAACTGGAAGAGGCGTAGACCAGGTTCTCCACCCCGTGATGACGGCAGCCTTCGAGGATATTGATGAACCCCACCAGATTGGTGTCCACATAGGCCTGTGGATTTTCCAGGGAGTAGCGCACCCCCGCCTGAGCCGCCAGGTTCACCACCCGCTGGGGCTTGTGACGGGCGAACAGGGCTTCCATCGCGGCGCGATCGGCGATATCGGCCCGCACATCCGTAAAGCCGGGATGGGCCTTCACCCGCTCCAGACGGGCCAGCTTGAGATTGACGTCGTAATAGTCGTTGAGATTATCGACGCCGATGACCTCGTCCCCCCGCGCCAGCAGACGCAGGGCCAGGGCCGAGCCGATAAAGCCGGCAGTGCCGGTGACCAGGATTTTCATCAAAGACTCCAATAGGCCTGGGTGGCCCCCACGGTGGAGGGTGACAGGGCCGATTTCACATCCATCAGCACCCCATTTGGGGCCAGGCGCCGGGCAAGGCTGTCGGACTCCGCCAGATAGGCCCGATGAGGCACGGCCAGGATCAGTCCGTCCATATTCTGGAAGGACTCCAGGGGCGACAGGGTCAGACCGTATTCATGCTGGGCTTCATGGCCATCCGCCAGCGGATCATGGATCAGGGGTTCGATGCCGAACTGACGCAACTCCTTGATGATGTCGGGCACCCGGGAGTTGCGCAGGTCCGGGACGTTTTCCTTGAACGTGAGTCCGAGGATGCCCACCCTGCCCTGCTTCACGGGACGGTCCTGCTCGATCAGCAACTTCACCAGACGCTGGGCCACATAGGCCCCCATGCCGTCGTTGATGCGCCGACCAGCCAGAATCACCTGGGGGTAGTACCCCACGGCCTTGGCCTTGGTGGTGAGATAATAGGGGTCCACGCCGATGCAATGGCCTCCCACCAGACCGGGGGTAAAGGGCAGAAAGTTCCATTTGGTGCTGGCGGCGGCCAGGACATCCCGGGTGCGGATGCCCAGACGATCAAAGATCAGCGCCAGCTCGTTCATCAGGGCGATGTTCAGATCCCGCTGGGTGTTCTCGATCACCTTGGCGGCCTCGGCCACCTTGATGGTGGGCGCCCGATGGACCCCCGCCTCAACGATACGTCCGTAGGCTTCGGCCACCCGCTCCAGGGTCGCCTCGTCCTCGCCGGAGACCACCTTCACGATGCGGGTCAGGGTGTGTTCCTTGTCACCGGGATTGATACGCTCGGGGGAATACCCCAGCTTGAAATCCACCCCCTGACGCAGACCGGAAATCCGGGCCAGCAGCGGTCCGCAGATCTCCTCGGTCACGCCGGGATAGACCGTGGACTCGAACACCACCACCGCCCCGGGGGACAGTACCCTGCCCACGGTCTCGCAGGCGGACAGCACCGGCCGCAGATCGGGCTGGCGATTGTCGTCGATGGGGGTGGGGACGGTGACCACGAAGAAGGTGGTTCCCATCAGATCACGAGGGTCCGTGGTGTATTTGAGGGCACTGGCCTTGAGTGCTTCGGGGGTGACCTCGCCGGTGACATCATGGCCAGACCGCAGGGTATCCACCCGCTGCGTGCTGATATCAAAACCGATGGTTTGCGGGTAATGGGCTGCAAATCCCAAAGCCACGGGCAAACCCACATAGCCAAGACCGATCACGCCGATCCTTTCACCCATTGGCAGCCCTCCTGGAGACACCCGCATCAAAAGGCCCGCAAGATACCGGAAATGACAGCAGCTGGCGACTGGTCCAGAAGTGCATCGGGCATGCCCCGCCGATCATGGCGGGGCATCCGGAACAGTGATTACTGATTCAGGGCGCGGAGCATCCAGGCGGTCTTTTCGTGGATGCGCATGCGATCAGAGGCCAGGGCAGAGGTGGATTCATCACCGGCTTCCTGGGACACCTTGAGCACATCGCGGCAGGTCTTGACCACCTGCTCATGGCCCACGGTCAACAGATCCACCATGTCCCTGGCAGATGGCACACCTTCCACTTCCCGGATACTGCTCAGACGGGCAAATTCCTGATAGGTCCCCGGTGCGGGCACATCCAGGGCACGGATGCGCTCGGCGATGTCGTCCACGGCGGTGGCCAGTTCGGTGTAATGCTCCTCGAACATCAGGTGCAGGTCACGGAACTGGGGGCCTACCACATTCCAGTGAAAATTATGGGTCTGCAGGTAGAGGGTATAGGAATCCGCCAGCAGGCGCTTGAGGCCTTCAGCAATCTCGACTCTGTCCTGTTCCTTGATTCCAATATCAATCTGGGTCACAGCATGTACTCCTGTGTTGAGGGTGGTTAAGTGGTCTGTCCGAAGTAAAAACGGAAAAGTTCCGGGATAATACTTCGGCCACCGTGAAGAAGGAGCCAAACACGATCACCCGGTCTTCGGGACCGGCTGCCGCCAGGGCTGCCCGGCAGGCCCGGTCTACCGATTCATGGGACTGCACCGGTTGCCGGGTCAACGCGGCTACCCGATCCGCCAGTACCGAAGCGGCCAAGGCACGGTCAATGGCGGGGGAAGCCACATACCAGCCATGAATGATCTCCAGCAGGGGATGCAGGATGCCGTCCACATCCTTGTCAGCCATCACGCCCATCACCGCCAGAGTGCGGCCCCGGCAGGGGACACCCTGGAGATTGAGGGCCAGACTGTCTGCCCCCTGGGGATTGTGGGCCACGTCCACCCATACAGCGGGCGCTTCCCGCAACAGCTGAAAACGCCCCGGCAGACGGGCTGTGGCCAGCCCCTGGCCCAGGGCGTCCTGGGTCACTGGCAGGCGTTCCCGCAGGGACACCACCGCCGTGATGGCAGAAGCGGCATTGCGATATTGTACGCTTCCGGCCAGTGCCGGCGAGGGTAATCCCTCCAGCACCAGCCCCGCACCCCGGTATTGCCAGGTGTCCGTGCGCGATCCGGTCAGGGGGGCAAAGTCCCGCCCGGCCAGCAACAGGCGGGCGCCGATGCTGTGGGCATGGTCCAGCAGGCGGGCCGGCGGGTCGGCATCGCCGCAGACCGCCACGCGGCCGCTCCGGAAGATACCGGCCTTTTCAAAGCCGATGGACTCCCGATCGTCCCCTAAAAAGGCCTGATGGTCGATGCCCACCGCCGTGACCACGGCCACGTCCGCATCCAGGATATTGACCGCATCCAGTCGCCCCCCCAGCCCCACTTCCAGCACCATCACATCCACCGGCTCGCGGCGGAACAGCCACAGGGCAGCCAGGGTGCCAAACTCGAAATAACTCAGGCTGATCTCCCCTCGGGCCTGGTCAATGGCCTCGAAGGCGGCGCAGATGGACTCATCCGCCACGGGCTGGCCGTTGATGCGGATACGTTCGTTGTAATGGATCAGGTGGGGGGAAGTGTAGCAACCCACCCGGTAGCCCGCCGCCAGGTAGATGGCCTCCAGCATGGCCACCGTGGAACCCTTGCCGTTGGTGCCACCCACGATGACCACAGGCATCGGGGCCGGCCTGAGCTGCAATCCATCAGCCACCTGGGCCACCCGGTCCAGCCCCAGGTCAATGGGCCGGGTATGGGCCTGCTCCTGCCAGGCCAGCCAATCCTCCAGCGTCCGGTGTCGGGGGTGGACCCGGGAGGGAGCGGTCATCCGCCACCCTGCCCCTGGGAATCAGGCCGGGCATCTGTGTCACCGCTGCCTTCCACCTGACCATCGCTGTTCTCGACGGTGCTGCCTTCCATCTTTTCCTTGTCTTTCTCTGTGTCCTTTGCATCATCCTCCACCGGCACCGGCACATCCGGCGGGGGTTGATGGGTCAGCATGGCCAGCAACTTGCCCAGGCGGGCCCGCATCTGACGCCGGTCGATGATCAGATCCACCGCGCCATGTTCCAGCAGGAATTCCGCCCGCTGGAAACCTTCCGGCAAAGTCTCCCGCACCGTCTGCTTGATCACCCGGGGGCCGGCAAAGCCGATCAAGGCACCAGGTTCAGCAGCATTCACATCACCCAGCATGGCCAGACTGGCGGAGACACCCCCCATGGTGGGATCGGTCATGACGGAAATGAAGGGCAGCCTCTCTTCCTTCAGACGTGCCAGGGCGGCACTGGTCTTGGCCATCTGCATGAGGGAGAACAGGGCCTCCTGCATCCGGGCGCCGCCGCTGGCGGAGAAACAGACCATGGGGCAGCGGGCCTCGATGGCGGCATTCACGCCGCGCACGAAACGCTCCCCCACCACGGACCCCATGGACCCGCCCATGAAATTGAAGTTGAAAGCCGCCGCCACCACCGGCATACCGAACAACTGGCCCTGAATCACTATCAGGGCGTCCTTTTCCCCCGTGGTTTTCTGGGCCGCCACCAGACGATCCTTGTAGCGCTTGCTGTCCCGGAATTTGAGCATGTCCACCGGTTCGATCTGGGCACCGATCTCCTGGCGCTCCCCTTCGTCCAGAAAGGCTTCCAGCCGCCGACGGGCGTTGATGCGCATGTGAAAACCGCACTTGGGGCAGACTTCCAGATTGCGCTCCACCTCGGGACGGTACAGGGTGGCGGTACAGCCGTCACAGCGCAGCCACAACCCTTCGGGCACCGCCCGCTTGTTGGTGGCGTCGGTGCGGATCCGGGAAGGAACGAGTTTTTCAAACCAGCTCATGGGCGATCGTCAACGTTTGGATGAGTGAATCGGTGGCCCGTCAGGCGGGAGTGGTATTGGCCTGATCCATGGCACGACGCATGCCGGCCAGCACCTGGGCCACCTCACGACGCCCGGTGGCGGGATCGTCGGCATGGGCGGCGATACGCTTGACCAGGGCACTGCCCACCACCACCGCATCGGCGATCCGGGACACCCTGGCGGCGGCCTCGGCATCACTGATGCCGAAACCCACCCCCACCGGCAGGTCGGTCTGGCGTCGGATCAGGGCCAGCTTTTGGGCCACCGCCTCCACATCCAGGGTGGCGGCCCCGGTGACACCCTTGAGGGAGACATAATAGACAAACCCGGCGGCCACTTCGCTCACGCTGCGGATGCGGGCCTCATGACTGGTGGGTGCCAGCAGGAAGATGGGGTCAACCCCGTGACGTTTCAAGGCGCCGGCCAGTTCCGCGCTCTCCTCCGGCGGCAGGTCCACGGTCAGCACGCCGTCCACGCCGGCCCGGGCGGCCTCTTCGGCCAGGGTCTCATAGCCCATGATCTCCACCGGATTGAGATACCCCATCAGGACCACCGGGGTCTCGATGTTGTCGCGCCGGAACTCGCGCACCATCTCCAGCACCTTGCGCAGGCTGACACGGTGCTTGAGGGCCCGCTCACAGGCTTGCTGGATCACCGGACCGTCGGCCATGGGATCGGAAAAGGGCACCCCCAGTTCGATGATATCGGCACCGGCCGCCACCATCTCGTGCATCAGGGGCACGGTATTGCCCGGCTCCGGGTCACCGGCGGTGATGTAGGGGATCAGGGCCTTGCGGCCACGGGCCTTGAGGGCTTCAAAACGGGCGGCGATACGGCTCACAGTTCGATCCCCTCCAGACGGGCCACGGTATTGATGTCCTTGTCGCCCCGACCGGACAGATTGATGATGATGCCCTGCTCCGGGTCCAGGGTGGGTGCCAGCTTGAGGCCGTAGGCGACGGCATGACTGGATTCCAGGGCGGGGATGATGCCCTCGGTGCGGGTCAGGCGGTGGAAGGCATCCATGGCCTCCCGGTCGGTGATGGGCACGTACTGCACCCGTCCCACATCCTTGAGCCAGGCGTGCTCCGGCCCCACCCCCGGATAATCCAGGCCAGCGGAGACGGAATGGGTCTCGATGATCTGACCGTCCTCGTCCTCCATCAGATAGGTGCGGTTGCCATGGAGCACACCGGGCCGTCCGGCACACAGGGGCGCGGAATGGCGCCCGGTGTCGATGCCGTCACCGGCGGCCTCCACGCCGTACATGGTCACCCCCTCGTCGGCAAGGAAGGGATGGAACAGGCCGATGGCATTGGAACCGCCGCCCACGCAGGCCACCAGGGCATCGGGCAGCCGGCCTTCGGCGGCCTGATACTGCTGGCGGGCTTCCCGGCCAATGATGGCCTGGAAATCCCGCACCATGGCGGGATAGGGGTGGGGACCGGCCACGGTGCCGATGATGTAGAAGGTGTTGTCCACGTGGGTGACCCAGTCCCGCATGGCCTCGTTGAGGGCATCCTTGAGGGTGCGGGAACCGGAGGTGACCGGCACCACCCGGGCGCCCAGCAGGCGCATGCGGTAGACATTGGGGGCCTGGCGCTGGATGTCCTCGGCGCCCATGTAGACCACGCATTCCAGCCCCAGCCGGGCCGCCACGGTGGCGGTGGCCACGCCGTGCTGACCGGCGCCGGTTTCGGCGATGATGCGGGTCTTGCCCATGCGCTTGGCCAGCAGGGCCTGGCCGATGGTGTTGTTCACCTTGTGGGCGCCGGTGTGATTGAGATCTTCCCGCTTGAGGTAGACCTTGGCCCCACCCAGCTCCCGGGTCAGTCGCTCGGCCAGATAGAGGGGGCTGGGGCGTCCCACGTAATGGGCCAGGTCCCGGTCAAGCTCTGCCAGGAACCGCGGGTCCTGGAGATCACGCTGATAGGCCGCCTGCAATTCCAGCAGGGGTTCCATCAGGGTCTCGGAAACGAAACGGCCACCATAGGGTCCAAAATGCCCGCGGGCATCCGGGAAGGCGCGCCAGTCCGGCGTCTGTTCAGGCTTGATCACGGTCGACACGTAATACCTCGCTGATGAATCGGGTCATGCGTTCCGGGTCCTTCAGGCCGGGGGCCGACTCCACGCCGCTGCTCACATCCACCGCCCAGGGGCGGGTCTGTTGCACGGCGACGGCCACGTTGTCCGGATGGAGTCCGCCGGCCAGGATCAGGGGGCGTGTTGCCCGGTCAGGCCAGCTGGACCAGTCGAAGGTCTTGCCGGTCCCGCCCATCTGGCCGACCCCGTGGCTGTCCAGCAAAAAGCCCAGAGCGCCGGGATGACGGTCCATGTACTCGCCCACGGCCACCGGCCCGGCCATGGGAATGGCCTTGATATAATCCAGACCAAAGGACTGGCAGTAATCCGGGGATTCATCCCCGTGGAACTGCAGCAGGTCCAGACTGACCTGGTCCAGCACGTCGCGCACCCACTGGGCGTCCGCATTCACGAACAGGCCAACCCGGGTGACGAACGGGGCGTCCACGGCAGCAATGGCGCGGGCCTGATCCGGGGTGACGGCACGGGGGCTGCGGGCATAAAACACCAACCCAAGGGCATCCGCGCCTGCCTGTACGGCGGCCCGGGCGTCCTCGGGTCGGGTGATACCGCAGATCTTGATACGGGTGCGCATGGAGGCCAGCCTGATGAATCGAATCGCCAAGCGTACCAGAAAAGGGGACCGGCATCAGCAGGTTGCTGGCCGGACTCAGAACTGCTTGACGCGGATCTTCAGGGTCTGAATCCGGTAGGCGATCTGGCGCGGGGTCATCCCCAGCAGGCGGGCCGCCTTGGCCTGCACCCAGCCCGCCTGTTCCAGGGCGGCGATGACCCGTTCCCGCTCGTCCAGTTCCGGGTCATCCAGATCCGTTTCCGGGGCCGGCGGGCTGCCCTTGCGTGGTGTGGGCAGGGTGTCCTCCAACCCGGTGAGCTGAATCGCGTCCAGATCGATGCTGCCGGTCTCGCTCATAATGGCCGCCCGTTCCAGACAGTTCTCCAGTTCCCGCACGTTCCCCGGCCAGTCGTGGCGCATCAGGGTGCGGATGGCCCCATCGGTGATGTCCAGGGGCCGCCCCTGGTTTTTGGCCAGCTTGGCCACCAGAAAACGGGCCAGATCGGGGATATCCTCGATGCGCTGACGCAGGGCGGGCAGAAAGATGGGCATCACGTTGAGCCGGTAATACAGGTCCTCGCGAAACTCCCCCTGCTCCACTTCGTCCTCCAGGTGACGGTTGGTGGCGGCCACCACCCGCACATCCACCTTAAGGGTGCGGGTGCCGCCCACCCGCTCGAACTCCCCTTCCTGCAACACTCGCAGCAGCTTGGCCTGAAAAGCCTGGGAAATCTCACCGATCTCGTCCAGAAAGATGGTGCCGCCGTCGGCCTGCTCGAACCGCCCCTTGCGCTGGCTCACCGCGCCGGTAAAGGCCCCCTTTTCATGGCCAAACAGTTCGCTTTCCAGCAGGTTGTCCGGCAGGGCCGCGCAGTTGAGCTTGATGAAGGGGCCATTGGCCCGGGAAGAGTTGTAATGGATGGCGTTGGCAATCAGTTCCTTGCCGGTGCCGGTCTCGCCCCGGATCAGCACCGTGGTATGCCACTTGGCCACCTGACGCACCTGCTCGAACACCCGGCGCATCTCCCGGGAATGGCCCACCACGTTGTCCAGATGATAGCCGCTACGCACTTCCCGGCGCAGGCGGTCCCGCTCGTCGGTCAGCGCCTGGCGCTCCTTTTCCAGGTCCCAGGCACGACGCACGGTCTGGGCCAGCAGATTGGCCACCATCTCCAGAAAACGGGCACGCTCCGGCAACAACCCGTCATCCACCGCCGGCTGAGCGGCCAGCACCCCGATGGGGGCTTCAGTCCCCACATGAATGGGCACGCCGACAAAGGGCAGTTCCGGGACATACAGACGCAGGCGATCCAGAAACCGGGGCTCGTCGGCGATACGCCGGATCACCAGGGTGTCGCCTTCCTTCAGGATCGCCCCCACCACCCCCTCGCCGGGACGATAACGCACCTTTTCCAGCTGTTCCCGATGACCGGTATGGGCGGCACCCACCATCAGTTCGCCACTGGTGGGGTCCAGCAACGACACCATGCCCCGCTGCATGTCGGCGGCTTCGTGCAGCACGTGGAGCACGTCGGACAGGATCTCGTGCAGATCCGCCGAACGGCTGAGCACCTGACTCACCTGATAGAGGGCATCCAGCTGCATCTCCACCAGGGCCGAGCGAGGTCCACCATTCTCTTTTGCGTCGGAAGAAACCAGTACCATGGGGTTTTCCCTGGGGTCAGTTCGAGTCTTGGCGGCGGGCCGCGGTGGGAAACTGCAGCCGGACACGGCAACCGTCATGGCAGCCGGGATCGATCTCGATCAGACCGGCATGCTGGTTCACCACCTCCTGAACCATGGGCAGGCCCATTCCGGCACGTCCGGAACGGCCCTTGGTACTGACAAAGGGCTCGAACACCCGCAGCCGCAGATGCTCGGGAATGCCCGGACCGGAATCCTGGATGGTCACATGCACCGCATCCCCCCGGGACTCGGTGAGGATGCGGATCTCCCGGCGGCCATCGGTGGCGCTGTCCAGGGCATCCAGGGCGTTGTCCACCAGTTGCTTGAACATGCCCCGCAACCGCCCCTCCCGACCCAGCACGTTGGGCAGTACCGGCGCCGGCTGCCAGTCCACCACCACCCCGGCAGCCAGCAGACGCCGGGTGGATAGCCCCAGCACTTCCCGCAGCAGGGCGTTGATGTTGACCGGCGCCACCGGCTCATCCCGCGCCTCGGGCATGGAGTCTTCCAGGGTCTGCAGGGCCTGGCGACCGGCGTCCAGGGCCTCCTGCAACACATTCAACAAGGGATCGGCCTCCCCCTGACGCCGCCGGGCCAGCAACTGGGTGGCGGCGGCGATCATGTTCACCGGCCCCTGCATCTGATAAATGGCGCCGGCCAGAGTCTCCCGCATGCTTTCCACCAGCTCACCCTCCGCGGTCAGGGCACGCAGGGCATTCATGCGCATGGCTTCCTGCTGGCGCCGGATCTCGGTGACTTCCTTGGTCACCAGTACCAGATAACTGGCCTTGCGGGCCTCAAAAAATGAATCCGCGCTGGCGTCGTTCTCCTTGAACCAAGTGCCGGAACAGGAAAACCAGCGGGGGGCACGGCCACCGCCTGGATCAAATTGCACTTCCTGGTCCACAAAACCCTGCTCTGTGCTGCGGGCGGTTTCCAGGGCATCGCCCATGCTCTCGGCCAGGGCGGTGAGAAATTCCCGGGCCGGCTCCCGCCCGCCCATGTCACCGGCCAGCTGCTTGTAGGCCTGATTGCCCAGCACCACCTGACCGGCCTCGTCCAGCAGGGCGATGGCCACCGGCTCTGCATCCACCACCGATTCGATCAGGGCCTTCTGGTTGCGCACCTGCTGCTCCAGCCGGTGCATCTCGGTCACGTCCCGATGCATGCCCAGGTAATGGCTGAGCTGACCCTGGCCGTCCAGCACCGGTGCAATGTTCAGTTCCGCCAGGTAGCGGCTGCCATCCTTGCGGCGGTTCACCAGCACCCCGGACCAAGGTTTGAGCTGACGCAACCGTCCCCACAGGGTTTCGTAGACCAGGCTCGGCGTATGGCGATCCGACAGGATGGATTCGTTGCGACCCACCACCTCGGCCACACCGTAACCGGTCACCCGCTCAAAGGCCGGATTGGCATAGAGGATGTTGGCCCGGGTATCGGTGATGGAAATGGCCACCGAGGACTGCTCCACCGCTTCAAAGAACAGGCGCGCCGGCAACACCCCCTCCGAAGTGGGAATGGTATCGGTCAGGCCCGCCACGGCGGGTTGATCGGGTCGGCTCATGGGGATGTGTCTCCCGGGTGAGTTGGGGGGCTGATGAACATGCTGCAACATCCAGGCCAATACACCGGGTCTGGTCTTTCCCCGAGTCAGACAGCCCCCCCATTGTCGTCTTCCCGACAGAAACCCCGCCACTCGGCCCACCCTGTCACGATCCCCACAGCCCCATACGCACCAGCACAGTGCAATCCATCACCAGACCCCAGGATTTGCGCGCCTTTATCGTGCACGGAACAACTGGCACACAAGATGCAGATCCCTCGTCAACCGAACCCAAGGAACCGACCGTGACCGAGTTCATGCTGCTGCTGGTGGGCACCGCCCTGGTCAACAACGTGGTGCTGGTGCAATTTTTGGGGCTATGTCCCTTCATGGGGGTGTCCAACAAGCTGGACACGGCCCTGAGCATGGGCCTGGCCACCACCTTCGTGCTCACCCTGGCCTCCGTGGCCGGCTGGCTGCTGGAGTATTTCGTCCTGGCCCCCCTGGACCTGGGCTTTTTGCGCATCCTGTCCTTCATCCTGGTGATTGCCGCCGTGGTGCAGTTCACCGAGATGGTCATCCGCAAGACCAGCGCCGCCCTCCATCAGGTGCTGGGGATTTTCCTGCCCCTGATCACCACCAACTGCGCGGTGCTGGGGGTGGCCCTGCTCAACGTGCAGGAAGGCCACGGCTTTTTGCAGAGCGTCACCTTCGGCCTGGGCGCGGCCCTGGGCTTCACTCTGGTGATGGTGATTTTTGCCGCCCTGCGGGAGCGGCTGGCCATCAGCAACGTGCCGGCCGCCTTTGCCGGCGCCCCCATTGGCTTCATCGTCGCCGGTCTGCTGTCCCTGGCCTTCATGGGATTCGCCGGACTCAACTTCGCCTGACCGCGACCCGAGGTACTTTCGATGGAACCCTCCCTGCTTTCCGCGATTTTCATCCTCACCACCATGGGTCTGCTCCTGGGCTACGGCCTGGGCATGGCCGCCAAGTACCTGCGGGTGGAAAAGGACCCCCTGGTGGATGACATCGAGGCCCTGCTGCCCGGCACCAACTGCGGCCAGTGCGGCCTGCCCGGCTGCGCCAGCGCCGCCCAGGCCCTGGCGGCCCGGGAGGCCCCCGTCACCCTCTGTCCGCCGGGCGGCAAGCTGCTGGCCCAGCAACTGGCCGACACGCTGGACATCACCGTGGACCTGTCCGCCATGGGCGAGGAAGTCCCCGCCTTCGCGGTGATCGATCCCGACCAGTGCAACGGCTGCACCCGTTGCTACAAGGTGTGCGCCACCGACGCCATCATGGGGGCCAACCGGCAGATCCACACGGTCTTTACCGAGGCATGCAATGGCTGTGGCAAATGTGTGGAGGTCTGCCCCACCCAGGGTCTGATCCTGGTACCGGAAGCCCCCAGCCTGCGCCGCTGGCACTGGCCCAAACCCAAATCGGCCTGAAGGGGCTCCCCATGTTCTCTTTCATGCGCAAGCGGCCCGCCTTCCAGGGCGGCGTCCATCCCGATGATCGCAAGCAGGCCACCAGCGGACTGCCCATCGAACCCCTGCCCCTGCCGGCACGGCTCTACCTGCCGGTACAGCAGCATATCGGTGCCGCCGCCCGCCCGGTGGTCAAGGCCGGCGATACCGTCCTCAAGGGCCAGATGATCGCCCAAGGCGACGGCGCCGTGTCGGCGGCGGTGCATGCGCCCACCTCGGGCCGGATCCTGGCGGTGGCACCCCATCCCGCCCCCCATCCCAGCGGCCTGCCGGTGGAGACCATCGTCATCGAGCCGGACGGGGAAGAATGTTGGGTGGACCAGCCGGACCCGGAACATGCCCTGAACCTGGCGCCGGAAGTCATCGCCCGCCGGGTGGCCGAGGCCGGGGTGGTGGGTATGGGGGGCGCCACCTTTCCCGCTGCCATCAAGCTGAACCTGGGATCCCGGCATCACATCGACACCCTCATCATCAACGGCTCCGAATGCGAGCCCTACCTCACCTGCGACGACCGCCTGATGCGGGAACGCACCGATGAAGTCATCGACGGCATCCGCATCATCCGTCACGCTCTGGGGGCCAGGCGGGCCCTGGTGGTGGTGGAGGACAACAAACCCGAAGCCCTGTCCGCCCTGCAGGCGCGGCTGTATGAGATGGACACCATCGAGGCCATGGCGGTCCCCACCCGTTATCCCATGGGTTCGGAAAAACACATGATCAAGGCGGTCACCGGCCGTGAGATCCCGGCCGGCAAACTGGGGGCGGACATCGGCGTGATCGTCCACAACGTGGGGACGGCCTACGCCGTCCATCGGGCGGTGCGCATGGGCCGCCCGCTGATCTCCCGCATCGTCACCGTGGGCGGCGGCGCGGTCCGGCGCCCCGCCAACCTGGAGGTCCTGCTGGGCACCCGGGTGGAAGACCTGCTGGCCCATTGCGGCGGCACCCGGCAACCACCGGCCCGGCTGCTGATGGGTGGCCCCATGATGGGCCAGGTGATGCCCCATGCCCAGGTGCCCGTCATCAAGGGTAGCAACGGGATCATTGCCCTCACCGCAGAAGAGATCAACATCGGCCAGACCATGCCCTGCATCCGCTGCGGACGCTGCGTGGCGGCCTGTCCCTGCGGTCTCATGCCCCTGGAGATGGCGGCAAGAATCCGCAACGAGGACATGGACGGCGCCGTGGATTACGGCCTGATGGACTGCGTGGCCTGCGGTTCCTGCTCCTATGTCTGCCCCTCCCATATCCCCCTGGTGCAGTTCTTCCACCATGCCAAGGGGGTGCTGGGGGCGCGGCGGGAGCAGCAGCGCCGCCAGGAGGAGATCAAGCGGCTGGCCCAGCAACGCCGGGAACGCCAGGAGGCGGAAGCCCGGGCCAAGGCCGAGGCAGCGGAACGGCGCAAGGCGGAGCGCGAGGCCGCCAAGCGCAAGGCCGAAGAAGCCAAGGCCGCCCGCGCCGCCAAGGCTGCCGCCGTCCAGGAGCCACCCAAGACCCCCGCCGCCGATCAGGCAGAGACCTAGCCCATGACTCAGACCACCCCCGTCAGCGGACCCCATACCCATGCCCCCGGCAGCGTGGCCTGGAACATGGGCTGGGTCACCCTCGCCCTGCTTCCGGCCACCGCCTTTGGTGTCTACCTGTTCGGCTGGCCCGCCCTGAACCTGCTGCTCATCACCATTCTGGCCGCCGTGCTGTTCGAGGCCCTGTGCCTGCGCATCGCCGGGCGGCCGGTATCGCCGTTCCTGATGGATGGCTCGGCCATCGTCACCGGCCTGCTGCTGGCCCTGACCCTGCCGCCGTGGGCGCCCTGGTGGATCGGCGTGCTGGGGGCGGCCTTTGCCATCATCGTCGGCAAGCATGTCTTCGGTGGCCTGGGCCAGAACCTGTTCAACCCGGCCATGCTGGCCCGGGTGGCCCTGCTGGTCTCCTTTCCCCTGGAGATGACCACCTGGATCACCCCTTCCCCCCTGTTTTCAGAGGGTGCCCCCGGCTTCCTGGACGGGCTGGCCATCACCTTCGGCCTGGTGGCGATTCCCGACGCCGTCACCGGCGCCACCGTGCTGGGGGAGACCCAGACCGGTTTCAGCCGGGATCTGGGACTGTCCGAGACCCTGCCCGGGGTCTATGCCCCGCTCCAGCAGGCCCTGGGCTTCGTACCCAGCAGCCTGGGTGAAGGTTCCGCCCTGCTGCTCCTGGCGGGGGGGCTACTGCTCATGGCCAAACGCATCATCACCTGGGACATCCCGGTGGCCATGCTGGGTACCCTGGTGATCCTGTCCACCGTATTCATGCTCATCGACCCGGAGCGCTATGCCGGACCCGGTCTGCACCTGTTCTCCGGTGCGGCCATGCTGGTGGCCTTTTTCATCATCACCGATCCGGTCACCTCTCCCAGCACCGTGGCCGGGCGATTGCTGTTCGGCGCCGGCTGCGGCCTGCTCATCTACATCATCCGCACCTGGGGCGGCTACCCGGAAGGCGCCGCCTTCGCCGTGATCCTCATGAATGCCCTCACGCCCCTGATCGACCACTACCTGCGTCCCCGCGCCTATGGCCGCACCCGGCGCGGCAAGCCCCTGCCGATGAAAAACACCAAAGCACCGGCCCAGGAGAAACGCCCATGACCACCGTGGCACAACCCACCTACCGCAAACGGGTCGGCTACCAGGCCACCTTGCTGGGGGGGATCGCCCTGCTGGCCAGCGCCGTGCTGGTGATTGCCGACCTGCAGACCCGGGACACCATTGCCGAGCGTCGCGCCGAGGATTTCCGCCGCACCCTGGAGCAGGTTCTGCCCGCGCAGATGCACGATAACCGCCCCCAGGAGGACATCCACATCCTGCGCACCGACGACGGACGCACCCTGGAGGTCTACCGGGCCCGGCAGGAAGGCCGGGTGTCCGGCGTGGCGTTCCGGGTTCAGGGGCGGGGTTATGCCGGCCCTATCCATATCCTCATGGGGGTGGATGCGGCGGGTGAAGTGCTGGGTGTGCGGGTGCTGCAGCACAAGGAAACCCCGGGACTGGGCGACAAGATCGAGGTGAATCGTGATCCGTGGATCCTGGCCTTCGACGGCCTGAGCTTCGCCGCCCTGCCCGCCCCCCGTTGGGCGGTAAAAAAGGACGGCGGCCCCTTCGACCAATTCACCGGGGCCACCATCACCCCCCGGGCGGTGGTGAACGCGGTGCGGGACGGGCTGACCCTGTTCCATGCCCATCAGTCGGAACTGTTGCAACGGGCCCCGGATGGTCCCGATGGGCCGATGCCCATGACCCCAGAGGCCCCGGTTCCGGCTGACACCTCAACGCCCCCGCCCGATCAGTATCTGCAGGAGACCCTGCCATGAACCCGTCCGTCAAGGCGCTTTTTGAGGACTATCGCCGTCTGTTCCGGGACGGCATCTGGGACAACAACGTGGTCATGGCCCAGATGCTGGCCCTGTGCCCGTTGCTGGCGGTCACGGGCACCGCCACCAACGGACTGGGCATGGGCCTGGCCACCACCTTCGTCATGGTGGCCTCGGGGCTGCTGGTGTCCATGTTTCGTACCATCATCACCCCCGAGGTGCGGATTCCGGTCTTCATCCTGCTGATTGCCAGCCTGGTGACCCTGGTGGACCTGGTGATGAATGCCTACCTGTATGAAATGCACAAGGCACTGGGCCTGTTCATCCCCCTCATCGTCACCAACTGCGCCATTCTGGGCCGGGCCGAGTCCTTCGCTTCCCGCCAGCCGGTGCACCGGGCCATGGTGGACGGTCTGGCCATGGGCGTGGGGTTCACCGTGATCCTGGTGGTCCTGGGGGCCGTGCGCGAGATCCCCGGCAGCGGCACCCTGTTCGCCGATGCCCACCTGCTGCTGGGAGAACGCTTTGCCTGGATGGAACTGACCCTGATCCCTGAATACCGGGGCTTTTTGCTCATGATCCTGCCCCCCGGCGCCTTCCTGGCCCTGGGTTTCATCCTGGCGGGCAAACGGGTGCTGGATGCCCGACTGGCGGCGCGGACGGCGCCGGCGGCGGACCCGGCCACATCCCCATGACATGACAGCTTGAGAGGAACACATCCATGAAAGTCGGCGTAGCCTACAGTGAACCCGGCAACCAGGCGTGGCTGCGGGTGGAACTGCCGGAAGGGGCCACCGTGCAGCAGGCCATCGAGCAATCCGGCATCCTCCAGCGGTTTCCGGGCATTGATCTGGACAATCAGAAGGTGGGCATCTACGGCAAGTTCTGCAAGCTGGACAACCCGGTGCAGGAAGGGGACCGGGTGGAGATCTATCGCCCCATCACCGTGGACCTGTCCGATGATGACGACGATGACGACGATTGAGCCGCCCGCCCCATCCCGAGGGACTGGACATCACCCCCACTGCTGCGTTGCAATAGAGCCAAGCTCACACCGGAATCAGTGACCAATGAGCAACAGCACACCCCGCAAGACCGTGGATCTGGCCCTGCAGGGGGGCGGCGCCCACGGCGCCCTCACCTGGGGCGTCCTGGACCGTCTGCTGGCGGACCCCCGTATCCACATCAGCAGCGTCAGCGGCACCAGTGCCGGCGCCATGAACGCCGTGGTGGTGGCCGACGGGCTGGAGCGAGGCGGCCGGGAAGGCGCCCGCGACGCCCTCACCGCCTTCTGGAAAACCGTCAGCGACGCCGCCCGCTTCTCCCCCATCCAGCGCACCCTCTGGGACCGGCTCACCGGTCGCTTCAGCATGGACCATTCACCGGTCTACCTCTTCTTCGAACAGCTCACCCGGCAGTTCTCCCCCTACGAACTCAACCCGATGAACATCAATCCCCTGCGGGATCTGGTGGCGTCACAGGTGGATTTCGAACGGGTCAACCACTGCGGTAAACTCAAGGTCTTCGTCACCGCCACCAACGTGCGCACCGGGCGGGGCCGCATCTTCACCCAGCCCGAGCTGACCGTGGACTCGGTGATGGCCTCCGCCTGCCTGCCCTTCCTGTTCCAGGCGGTGGAGATCAACGGTGAGGCGTACTGGGACGGGGGCTACATCGGCAATCCGGCCCTCTACCCCCTGGTGGAAGACACCGCCACCCGGGACCTGATCATCGTGCAGATCAATCCCCTGATCCGGGAGGAACTGCCCCGCACCGGCCGGGACATCATCAACCGGCTCAACGAAATCACCTTCAACGCCAGCCTGATCAAGGAACTGCGTGCCATCGAACTGCTGCACCAGCTGATCGAGGCGGAGCAGCTGGAATCGGAGCGTTACCGGGACATCTTCGTGCACCTGATCCATGCCCACGAGGAACTCAAGGATCTGGACGCCTCCAGCAAACTCAACGCCGAGTGGGAATACCTCACCCATCTCCGTGACCGGGGCCGGGCCTGGGCCGACAACTTCCTGGAACGGCATTTCGATGACCTGGGCCAGCGCTCCAGCTTCGACCTGAAAAGCCTGTTCACCGACACCTTCGCCCCGCCCGACCTGGAACACGAGGACGGCGACGACAACGCCGACCATCCGCCCAAGGAGGCCAAGCCATGATGGGTATCCTGGTCATTCTCATCGCCCTGGGCCTGCTCATGTACCTGGCCTACCGGGGCATCAGCCTGCTGATCCTGGCCCCGGCCCTGGCCACCTTCGCCGTGGTGGCCACCATGGACGGTCCGGTGCTGGGCAGCTACACCCAGATCTTCATGGGGGCGGCGGGGAACTTCATCACCCTCTACTTCCCGGTATTCCTGCTGGGGGCCATCTTCGGCAAGCTGATGGAGGACTCGGGCAGCGCGGACGTGCTGGCCAAGGCCATCATCAGCTGGCTGGGCAGCAGCCGGGCCATCCTGGCGGTGGTGCTCTCCTGCGCCCTGATGACCTACGGCGGGGTTTCCCTGTTCGTGGTGGCGTTTGCGGTCTACCCCATCGCCGCCGCCCTGTTCCGCCAGTCGAACATTCCCAAGCGCCTGATCCCGGCCACCATCGCCCTGGGTGCCTTCACCTTCACCATGACCGCCCTGCCCGGCACCCCGGCGATCCAGAACGCCATCCCCATGCCCTACTTCGGCACCTCCCCCTTCGCCGCGCCGGGCCTGGGCATCATCACCGCCCTGGTGATGTTCACCCTGGGCATGCTCTGGCTCACCTACCGTTCCCGCAAACTGGCCCATGAAGGCTACGGCGACCATCCGGATGCGGACTTCACCCCCAACAAGGACTTGCGGGAGAGGGCCTCGGGCGAGGGCTTCGACCTCATGGAACTGCCGGTGGAACAGCGCCCGGTGGCGCCGCCCTCCGTGTTCGTGGCCCTGTTGCCCCTGGTGCTGGTGATTGCCATCAACCTGCTGTTCACCTTCCTGATCATCCCGCGCATGAACACGGACTTCCTGGCCCTGCCCCTGTACGGCGAGACCAGCATCGAACAGGTGCGGGGGATCTGGTCCGTCATCGCCGCCCTGGTGCTGTCCCTGCTGGTGGTCATCGCCACCAACTGGAAGCGCCTGCCCACCCTCAAGCAATCGGTGGATAGCGGCGCCAACGCCTCCCTGCTGCCCATCTTCAACACCGCCAGCCTGGTGGGCTTTGGTGCCGTCATCGCCTCCCTGGCGGCCTTCCTGCTGATCCGCGATACGGTGGTGGGGCTGGGGGGCGACAACCCGCTCATTTCCCTGGCCGTCGCGGTGAACATCCTGGCGGGCATGACCGGCTCCGCCTCCGGGGGCATGAGCATTGCCCTGTCCACCCTGGGCGAGACCTACATGGAAATGGCCCAGGCCCGGGGCATCGATCCGGAACTGCTGCACCGGGTCACGGCGGTGGCCACCGGAGGTCTGGACACCCTGCCCCACAATGGCGCGGTCATCACCCTGCTGGCCATCTGCGGCCTCACCCACCGCCAGGCTTATTTCGACATCGCCATGGTGGCCATGCTGGCCCCGTTCATCTCCCTGGTGGTGCTGATCACCCTGGGAACCCTGTTCGGGAGTTTTTAAAAAGTGCTTGACGCCCCGGAGCCTGATCCATAAAATGCGCGCTTCAGTTGTTCAGCGCCCGTAGCTCAGTTGGATAGAGTACCTGGCTACGAACCAGGTGGTCGGAGGTTCGAATCCTTCCGGGCGCGCCATATCTTTGATAGAAGGATCAGCAGCTTAGAGCTGCTGGTCCTTTTTTCGTTTGGGCCCCTGGCAGCCTGTCGGGTTTTCTCGACTTACCCACAGACTTTTCCACCAAAAATTCGGCGCGGGTGCTCCCACCATACTGCTCCTTCCGGGCGGCCATCAATCATAGCGACCCGGCCCTGGGACGTTCCACATCCATCATGGCCAGCACCGACTCCCTCAGGCCCATCGCCGCAAAGATGGAAACCAGTGCAACAATCGGCCCCATGGCCAGCCACCAGATCACAAACCCCAAAATCAGTCCCCCTTGCTCCACACGCCAGATACGCTCCAGAATAAATACCGTCAAAGAGACACCCAGCACCCGGACCCAGAAAATATCCTGGGCCTGCGTCACCGAGGAGGACACCCGCGACCACTGGGATGAAAGACAACTGGACCATACGCCCACCACAATGGTCAAAACCGACACCAAGATAGCAAACCACGTCAGCATGATCCTGATCCTCCCAGTGCAAGATGGTCATGGGCAGCGATTGACATGCATCAAAAAAACGCCTTGATGCCGAAATACTGTGACCACAAAATCCTCAAGAAAGTTCTAAACAACATTCTTTATATGGCTTTATGAAATAAAGGTAACCGCCAGTACCGTGAATACCCTTTCCATAGCCCACCAGTCCCCCGACCTTCAGGATCGGGCCGAATGCCTGTCCCGACAGTTGGCCCTGCCCCTGCAGGCATCGGATCAACCGGATGGTCCTGTCCTGATGGTCACGGCCGAACGCCTGGAACTGCGCCAGAGCGGCCCGAAGGCACCGGGGCCTGTCTATGTGGACTTTGCCGGAGGGCGTCTGGGATATCGCGGACGCCAGTCCAGTCTGCGTAACGAACCCCTGGCCCGCGCCGCCGGACTCAAAAAGGGGCACCGCCCCCAGGTGGTGGATGCCACCGCCGGCCTGGGTCGGGATGCCTTCATCCTGGCCGGTCTGGGCTGTCAGGTCATCCTGCTGGAGCGTCATCCGGTCATTGCCGCCCTGCTGGCCGACGGGCTGACCCGGGCCGGGAAAGTGGCGGCGCTGGCACCGATTATCGAACGCATGACCCTGATTTCAGGGGATGGGGTGCAATGGCTCAGCGGACAACAGGCCGATGTGGTCTGTCTGGACCCCATGTATCCCCACCGGGACAAGCAGGCCCTGGTCAAGAAGGAGATGCGGGTGTTTCGCACCCTGGTGGGGGATGATCAGGACGCCGCCGCCCTGCTGGAGGCCGCTCTGGGAGCGGCCCGTGAACGGGTAGTGGTCAAGCGGCCAGCGCGGGGGGAGTTTCTGGGGGGTAGATCGCCCAGTCACAGCTTACCGGGCAGCAGTACCCGGTTCGATATCTATCTTCCTTATCCGTTCACCTGATGGGTGATGTCGCCGGTCATAAAACCGGCAATGTTTCGCGCCAGCGCATCCACCATCCGCTGCCGGGCCTCCACCGCTGCCCAGGCCACATGGGGCGTCACGATCAGATTCGGGATATCTGTCGCCAGCAATGGGTGATCTGCCGGAGGCGGCTCCTGTTCCAGCACGTCGATGCCTGCCCCGCCCAGCCGCCTCTCCCGCAGCGCCTGGGCCAGCGCCTGATTATCCACCACCGCACCCCGGGCCGTATTGATCAACAAGGCATCCGGCTTCATCCAGGCCAGCCGCTGGGCATTGATGAGTCCCTTGGTCCGGGGCGTGAGCGGACAATGCAGACTGACAATATCCGAGGTTGCCAATACATCCCCCAGCGGCAACCGATCCGGCTGTGGTGAACCATCCCGCAGACTTTCTGCCACCAGCACCTCCAGACCAAAAGCCCTGGCCAGTTGGGCAGTGGCCTGCCCCAGCACCCCGTAACCAATGATTCCCAACCGCCGACCCGCCAACTCATGAATGGGATGATCCAGGAGACAGAATTGACGGCTGGCATGCCAGCGACCTTCCCGGACATCCCGCTGATAGGCCTCCAGGCGAACAGTCAGGGCCAGAATCAGGGCAAAAACATGCTGCACCACCGAAGCGGTGGCATAGTCCCGAACATTGCAGACCACAATACCCTGCTCAGCAGCGGCTTCCAGATCCACATTATTGGTGCCCGTAGCCGCCAGGCAGACCAGTTTCAGTTGAGGAGCCGCCAACAGCACCTGCCGGTCCAGCACTACCTTGTTGGTGATCACCACCTGAGCCTGACAGATACGCTCGACCACTTGATCCGGCGTGGTGTAATCATGAAAGGTCCACTGGGGCAAGGCATGCTTGAGGGGGGAAAGGTTCAGGTCGCCCCGATCCAGGGTTTCCAGGTCCAGGAATACACCATGTTCGATCTGCATGTTTGACGTTCCGCGATTTGAGTCTTCGGGCAACAAAAACCGGCCCCGGACAATGCCCAGGGCCTTTGGCAATACGTCTGCAACGGCTCGAACGGCGTCAGTTGTCGCCAGTCAGCATGGCGTACAGACTCATCAGATGCAAAAACAGCACATAAATATTGGCATACAGGGAGACGGTCATCACCACATAATTGGCTTCACCATCATGCACCATGCGGCTGGTATCCCAAAGGATGGCCGCCGACACCAGCAGCACCACGGCCGAGGAAATGGCCAGGGACAGGGCCGGCATGGCCAGGAAAATATTGGCAATAATGGCCGCCAGTACCACCAAAAACCCCACAAAGACAAAGCCGCCCAGGAAGCTGAAATCCTTGCGGGTGATCAGCGCATAGGCCGACAATCCCACAAACACCAGCGCCGTGCTGGCCAGCGCACTGCCCACCACAGCCGGGCCATTGGGCAGGCTCAGATACATGCCAATGATGGGCCCCAGGATGTACCCCATCACCCCGGTGAACACAAAGACCAGCGGCAGGCTCCAGATGCTGTTACGCAGGTAATTGATCAGGAAGGGAAAGCCAATGAAGAAAGCCAGCATGAACAGCCAGTGGACCGGCTGGGCGCCCACAGCCATGGCGACAAAGGCCATCACGGCACTAAAGGCCAGGGTCATGGACAGCAGCATGTAGGTATTGCGGATGACCTTGTTGGTGGCCAGGACGCCCTCAGCCGGACGGCTGGCGGCAGTGACGTGCTCGGTTGACATGGTGGATGCTCCTCTTTGACGGGATGGAATGACGAACACCAAGTGTGTCCGTGATGGCGCTAAGTTACTTGATTGGCGTCCCAGGATCAAAACCGGCGATGGTCGCCGGAATCTGAGACCGGCAGGTCTCTTGCCTTGTTCCCGTGCGTTCGCTACCCGAGTTGTCGCTTTTTCTCCAGACGGTTAAACTACCCGGCCTGAAGACCCCTCGCCTGCAAGGCATCCCCGCGGAAGGGTGGCAGAGTGGTCGATTGCACTGGTCTTGAAAACCAGCGACGGGAGACCGTCCGTGGGTTCGAATCCCACCCCTTCCGCCATTCTCGCTCGACACATCAGCCATGCCTGAAATCGCTGACGCGGTTCGGGGATGGCAGTTTACGAGATGATTCCAAAAAGCGCCTACCGGAGCAAGGAAGTTCCCGATGCGTGATCTACTGACCACCTGCCATCCGCGCCCGGAAATCCTGGCAGGCACCTTCAACCCGGAAATCTTTACGGCTAGCCTTAGCCGCGTCCTGAGCGATTACAAGCAGGGGAAAGCCATTGAAGGGGCCGACTCCCTATATTCTGACCCCGTGGCTTTTTTCCGGGATGCCACCCACCCGACACAGGGGTTGTGCACCATCCTTGATGGAGACCAGCCAACACTGATCATCATTGACGAAATCGCCCAGTACCTCTCGCGCATGGAAGCCGCTTTTCCCGGCGTAGGCGCTGAGCAGTCGGCTGCCTTCCTGATGGCCCTTTCCACCTATGCTGTCGGCAAACCCAACATCGCCGTAGTGCTCAGTCTCGCCTCGGCCACCAATGCCTTTGGCGACTTCAATAAACTCATCCGCACCCTGAAGTCCACCCATAACATGACCACAAGCGAAGGCGAGGCCGTGGTGAAGGAGGCGCAGCACGGGGTGCTGGATGTTGCCAATCGTACCTCGGAGGCGACCACGCCGGTGCAGGAGGGCGACCTCTCCAGCATCATGGCCAAGCGTCTGTTTCTGTCCGTGGATATGGAGGCGGCCAGCGAGGTCGCATCAGCATTTATCGAGACCTACCGACAGGCAGGCACGGATCTTCCGGCGGGCGCCAATGACCCGCAAGCACATGACCGCCTGGTGGCCCATTACCCCTTTCACCCGACGCTGATCCAGTTTCTCTCCAAGGAACTGGCCCAGTTGGAGAGCTTTCAGGGCACCCGGGGGCTGCTGCGCACCCTGGCCAGAGCCGTGCGGCGCATCTGGGAGGCCAAACTCTCCATTCCCCTCATCCAGACCGGCCATATCGACCTCTCCGATGGCACCATTCGTACCGAATTATTGGGGAAAACAGGCAACACAGATTTAGTCTCGGTACTGGATTCCGATATCAGCAAAGCCTCTGGCGCTCAGGCCACCAGCCGTACCGTTGCCGGCGAACTGGACGCCGCAAATCCTCATCCAGAGGGGTATCCGGTGCATGAATGGGCTTGGCGTGTGGTCTTCCTGCACAGTCTGATTGGCCGTGCCGGTGGCTTGCAGGATGAAAAATTCGGCATCGACATGACCTCTGCCGTGTACGAGATGGCTTCCCCCGCCATCAAGCCGGCTACCGTGCGTTCCGCTCTGGGCACCATTGAGCGTGAAGCCAATTATTTACGGGAACGTAATGGCCGACTGTATGCCGATACCGTCCCCACGCTGAACAACATCCTGCGCCGCATCGAGGGCAATGTGGCCGATGGGGAAGCCATGACCCGTGTAGAGCAGGTGGTGCGTGGACTCCTGGAACGGTCTGCCGTCTTTGACGTGCACGCCAATGTGGATGACGGCGAAGCGATTCCCGACAAGACCCGCAAACCCCAGTTGGGCATCATTGCCTTCGAACTGGAATCCCTGGATCCCGTGCGCTTCATCGAGCGCCGTGGCGAGGCAGTGCGTGAGTACCAGAATCAGATCTTTCTGCTGGCACCCAGCACAACCCATATCGCGGGATCAACCTGGATGGAAGCCCGTGCCCAGCAGGAGCGGCGTGTACGCCAGAACATCCTGAGCCTGGCCCGCAAGGCCATCGCCGTGGAACGCCTCAAGGAAAATCCCGAAAACTGGGGTGTGAGCCATGATCAGCTACAGAAAAGCGAGTTCAAGGACCGAGCCGCCAAAACACCGGCCGAACTGCGCACGGCCATTGATGAGTCTTATCGCTTTTTGATCTATCCCGGTCGGGACGGCGGTCGGATTGTGGTTCGAGATCTGGGCAAGCGAGGGGCTGGCCCCACCGGGGGGGGATCCAGTGGTCTGCACCTGGAAGACGCCATTCTCAAGCAACTGGCCGACGAAGGTGAGTTGATGACGGAAGAACGCGCTTGCACTGCCGAGGCACTGGCGCTGTTGGCAAGCTGTTCTTCGAAAGCCGAAAGCAGGTCAATGTCAGTGACCTCGTGGAACGGTTTGCCACCCGCCGCAACTGGCCGATCCTGCAACGCCCGGCGCTGCTGGCCACGATTCTGGTGGAAGGCGCCAAAAGGAGCAGTTGGTGTCTGGGGCACATGCCCGACAAGAACTCCCATAAGCCGGACGCCCTCTATCACAAGGATAATCCGCCACCCCTCACGGCAGACCCCCTGGAGCAGGCAGGACGGGATTGGATCCTCTGCACCAAGGAGCACGCCAAGCAATTGGGTTGGCTGGAAAGCATCGTCCGTGACCCCAACACGGTAGCCGCCTGGATTGAACAGACCATTGCCAGTCGCGATCAGGTGGACCTGCAGCAACTGCCTGAAATTATCGAGCAAGAACACGACAAGCCGGAGTTTCCGCAGAGATTTGCAGCATCTGCACCTCCGTGGTCCCCTGGCTGAGGCCGGTTCCCGACAACAGGTTGAACAGTTGCTTGATCTTGTCGGGTAGTTTGACCACAAAGGAACGATGTTCCACCGTTGGCTTGGTGATCCAGCCCCGTGCCTGGGCAGTCTGGTACGGCACGATGATGCCATCCTGAATCCCCTCCAGTGGGACGGTGTCACCGGTCATCGCCTGCTCGGGATCGGCATCACCCTCCGGATTGAAGGCTTCCTTGGGATAGGCAACCAACTGTTTCTGGGCAAACAGGTTTTCCAGTTGTTGCTGGAAAATATTCGGGTCTACCTTGTCGTCTGAAGTTTCCGAATTTCCCTCACGCTGCGAGCGCCAGTAGCCGTGAGATCAGGGTATTTTGTGGTGATTTTGGCGAATCCGGGCAACGGATA